>JAZQRJ010000091.1:0-5402 GCA_045629505.1 Novosphingobium sp. | reverse complement strand
TACATGCTCGATTGGGTGAATGACGAGCTGCCGTATCGAATGAATACCGAGGCGGGCTCAATCATCAATCTGTCGCTGAACCATGAACTGTCTGACAGGCAAGTCATCACGGTGCAGCAGAATTCAGCTGACAGCTATGTTGAGCAGCTCCGCGATGCGCACGATTGGTTGGCGGCTGAGGCCGGCAAATTCGGCGGCCGAATGCTGCCGATCAACGTCACGCCCTACATCATCGGACTGCCTTATCGCATCGGTGCTTTTGAAGGGTTGCTGGCCTGGCTCGCGTCTCAACCCACGGTTTGGGCAGCACCTGCCGGAGATATTGTGGATCACTGCGTAAGCGGAGATTCGAAGATTTAAGCCCCACCCACCCTCAGGGGCCAGTCCTCACTTCGGTGACGAACTGGCCCCACTTTTTAAAGATTTAGTCCAAACGCGATTGGGCTATCTCCGGTTTGATTTAGCAGGTTGAACGTTTGAGAGGCGTGAGGCAGTTTGTCTTGCGCCCATCTTCGTTGGGCTACAGACCGGGGCAGAATTTGGCGTGACAAAGCGAAATGAAGATACGCGTCCACCAAGCGGCGATCAGGTGCGGCTGCTCGATCTTTCGCGCGAGCTTGGCGTTTCTCTGACCACGATTTCGCGTGCTTTACGCGGCAAGCAGGGCATGTCCGAGGAAACCCGAGAGCGGATCAAAGAGGCTGCAGCACGGCACGGCTATGTCCCTAACCAGGCCGGGGCATCTCTCTCAACGGGGAAGGTGTTCACTGTGGGCTATATCATTCCCAAGCAGGATCGTGGCCCATTCGGCCAGTTGCAGAGCGACGTAATGCGGGGAATGATTCAGGAACTTGCAAAGCACAGCTATTCGCTGACGGTTTTCTCGGAAGACTATTTCGCGGCTGATCAGCGCAACTCGCTAATGGATGCAGTGCGCCGTCTGCGGGTCGATGCGCTGGCCATGACGATCGAACACAGCGAGCGACTGGCGCCGCCCACGACACCGCTGCCGTTTCCCGTGGTCATCATCAATCGGCGGGTCGAAGGCATTGATGCCAACTTCGTTCTGGCGGATGAGGAGCGGGGAGGTGAACTTGCCGTTGAGCATCTTATTGCGGGCGGCCACCGCCGTATTGCCTTCATCGGCGGCCCTTCAGGGCATGCAACCGTTTCCCGGCGTCTTGAAGGCTATCGCAACGCGCTTGCTGCCGCCGGCGTCCCGATTGATCCAAAGCTCGTGGTGCACGCTGACAGGATCGATCGACAGGCGGGGCAAACCGCCTGCGCCACGCTGCTTGATACCTTGTCAGAACCAGTGACAGGCATTTTCTGCGGCTCGGACATTTTGGCATTTGGCGCGCTCAATTGTCTTGAGCAGCGCGGAATATCGGTTCCGGATCAGATCGCGATTAGCAGTTTCGACGACAGCGTGTTCGCGGAAATGACGACACCAGCGCTTACAAGCGTGCGCAAGCAGCGCGAGGCTATGGGTATTGAGGCTGCTCGCCTGCTGTTGGCGCGGCTGCAGGGCGAAGACACCCCTTCGGAAGTGGTCTTGCCTGTATCGCTTATTGTCCGCGGCTCGTCGGGAGGGCCTCAGGGGGCGGGCGATACAGCGACAATTTGATGTCGTTGCTTTACCGCCGCGATATCGAGTGTTGAAAAGTTTGCCGAATAGAGCAAACGGCAATGCACGCGCGAACCAGCGGCTTTGAGCGATCACAGGGAGACATTCGTGACCGATACCTGCACTCTTACCCTGCAGTGCGATGACCGCCCGGGATTGGTGGCTGATGTAGCAGGCTTTCTGGCAGCGAACGGTTGCAACATTCTGGATGCCCAGCAATTCAACGACCAGCATACCCACCGCTTTTTTATGCGGGTGGAATTTGATCCGGTTTCGGCAACGCAGATTGACAAGCTACGCATGGACTTTTCTGGACTTGCGGCCTCCAACGGTATGGAATGGCAGCTGCGCCGAAACAAAGATGCGCAGAAGGTTCTGCTGCTGGTTAGCAAGTTCGATCACTGCCTGGCCGACCTGCTGAACCGCAAGTCGATTGGTGAGCTGGACATGGATGTGGTCGGCATCGTGTCCAATCACCCGCGCACGGCGCTGCGTACTACGCGGATCGACGACATCCCCTATCACCATCTCCCGATCACCAAGGAGACGAAGCCCCAGCAAGAGGCGCAGATCAAGGCGATCGTGGAAGAGACCGGTGCGGATTTGATCGTGCTGGCGCGGTACATGCAAATCCTGTCAGACGATATGGCGGCCTATCTTTCCGGACGCTGCATCAACATTCATCACTCGTTTCTGCCCGGCTTCAAGGGCGCGAAGCCTTATCATCAGGCTTTTGAGCGCGGAGTGAAGATGATCGGGGCAACCGCCCATTATGTTACGGTCGATCTGGATGAAGGGCCGATCATTCATCAGGATGTGGAGGCGATCAGCCATTCGGACACGCCTGAAGCTCTCGTTCGCAAAGGGCGGGATATTGAACGGCGGGTGCTGGCGAATGCCGTGCGCCACCACCTTGAAGGACGGGTGTTCCTTAACGGTAGTCGCACGGTGGTATTCAGGGCCTGACCAAGGGCGAAGCGGGGCGAAATGATGCCGCCCCGCAGCAGATAGTTATTCCACCGGTTCAAGCCGGGTCAATCTGACCGGCGGTGGAACCGTTCTTTTTCATCCGCACATCACATGTATTGCTGGGTCACCTCTCCTACCGCGCGGACGATATCGTTGCGCCGGTATCCCAGCAATTCTGCCTCTTGCGGGTCGGGATCGTAATAAAGCGTGCCGCCGACACCCGCGAAACTGCCCATCAAACGATGCGACTTTTCCAGAACGGGAATTTCAATGTCCCGGCCCACGGCGCGGAAATAGAGCTGGAAGTAATCGTGGAAGGAATAGTCCTGATCGCCGATCAGATAGGACTTTCCAGCCTCACCGCGCAGCAAGGCCCCGGCGATGGCTTCAGAGAGCGATTGCGTGGACATGAAGTGCGCGCCGCCTGCGGGTGCATATACGTCATACTCAGGTGTCAGCCCCCGAGCATACCGGATGATATTCACGAACGATCCTCGACTGGCGAGACCGCGCACATATCCGATGATGAAGGGAGGATTGACCGAGACAACACTGAATTTCGAGGAATTGAGGGTGTGAATGTTCTGGTCTGCAAGGAAGCGTGAACGAATATAGGCGTTGCTATCCATCAGGTGCGGCATAACCCATGGGTAGAACGTGCCCACATTAACTACGCGTGATACGCCCGCCTGTTTTGCGATATCGAAGAACCGGGGTGTCGCTTCAACATTCATCTTGTTCCAGAAAGCGTCTGCGTCCGTATCCTTTTCCAGATCGCGGGGATCTTTCCCGGCTGCGAACACAATCGCATCAAACCCTTCCAGATCGGATTTCTTCACATCAGGTGAGGCAAAGTCGACGCGCAAGTGCGGATACATCGACATCGGGCTTTCGGCGGATGGGGCGGAGCGCGAACCGATGGTGACGTGATGGCCCAACAGGCTGAGGTGCAGGGCGGCATGTCCACCAATCAGGCCGGAGCCGCCAACGATAAGAATTTTCACAATCAGGTTCCTCGAAAAGTCCGGTGTCGCGGATTCATTTTATTCCGGTTTTACGTGTCACGATCGAGGCGCGAACGGGCCGGCACGGCCGTGACATTCGCTTGAATAAAGACAAGAATCAGCAAAGCGCAAGGCTGCATTGCCTTGATCGCAGAGCTGGCAGCCTAAACGGTGCTTGGGCGCCTACCATAAACGTCGGCCCCGATCTTGCCGGAATAAATGTCCTCGATTTCCTCGGCATAGCGCTTGTGCACAACGAAGCGGCGAAGCTTTAGCGTTGGGGTCAACTCTCCCTGATCGTGCTTCAGCGGTTGGGGCAGGAGCCAGAAGCGTTTTACCTGGGCGACGCGCGGCAGATCATCGTTGAGCCGGGCAATTTCAGCTGCGACAGCGGAGACAACATCCGGCCGCGCAACCAGTGTTTCGTAGGACGTGCCATCGCTCTCCGCCACCGCCGCGGGATCGAGCTGCACCAGAGCGGAGACATACTTGCGCCCATCAGCCACCAGCACGCACTCCTGAACGAGTGGGCTCTTGCGCATTAAAGATTCGATCTCGGCAGGCGAGATGTTCTTGCCCCCGTCGGTGATCATGATGTCCTTCTTGCGGTCGATAATCCGTAACTGCCCATTTTCCATCACGCCGACATCGCCGGTGTGTAACCAGCTATCGACGACCGTTGCGGCGCTTGCCTCAGGGTTTTTGTAATATCCCTGAAACACGCTCTGCCCCCGGATCAGGATTTCTCCATCATCGGCCAGCCGAAGTTCCACCGTTTCCAGCGGTTCGCCGACCGTGCCTGGAATGACCCGGCCGGGCCGGTGGATCGCCATGATGCTGCAATTCTCGGTCATCCCGTAGAGTTCCAGCAGATTGAGGCCGAGTGAACGGAAGAAGGCGAGCACTTCCACCGGCAAGCTGGCCGCGCCGCTGGTGGCGACAGCAGCGCGGTCAAGGCCGACCACACCCAAAGCCTCTTTCATCACTTCGGCATGAGCCTCTATCGTGCTGCGCTCCTCATCAGTCCACTCCGCGTCGGGCTTAAAGGCGATCGGCGCGCCGGCTTCCAGAGCAGCTTCCAGCTCCTGCATGCGCCCTTGCGCTGCAAAAGCGGCGCGGATCTGTTCCTGGAAACGCAGCCACACACGGGGAACGCCGGAGAAGTAGGTGGGCCGCGCCACCAGCATGTCTGCCGAAAGTCCGGCCAGCCCGTCACCCAGCACAACGGTAGAGCGATTGTAGAGCGGGGCGAAGTTGGTCATCGCCTGTTCCGCAATATGGCACAGCGGCAGGAATGAGAGCACCACCGCGCCCGGCTTGTATCCCAGAAGGTCTGAGAAACCACTCGCCGCAGTGCGCATGTTGCGATAGCTGAGCATCGCTGCCTTTGGCGCGCCGGTGGAACCGGATGTGTAAACAATCAGACCGGTCTGATCGAGCGAAAGCGCCGCAATTGACGAGTCCAGAAGGTCCGGAGCATCGGCCAGCGCCTGAGCGCCCGATCGTTCCAGATCAGCCAGGCTGAGAACACCTTCGCGCCCCAGCGCAGCAGATCCGTCATCAAACATTACGATCCATTGCAGTTGCGGCAACTGATCGCGGATCGGCTCTATCTTCGCCAGATAAGCGTCATTCTCACAAAACAGCACCTTCACGTCTGCATGGCCGAGCGCGTGCAGCAAGTCTGCGGTGCTGCTGGTGGGATAGCAACCCAGCGGCACTCCGCCGAGCAGACTGGTGCCCATCTGGGCGACCAGCCATTCGGTGCTGTTCTCGCCCAAAACCGCCACATGCAGTGGCTC
>JAZQRJ010000090.1:0-62621 GCA_045629505.1 Novosphingobium sp. | reverse complement strand
CCATCGGTCCATACCGTGGGATATTGCGTTGCCGGCACTACTCTGGCCGCGACTTTGGCGGTGATGGCGCGCAAAGGCCTTGCCGAAAAGGTGAAGAGCGCCACCTTCCTGACCGCACAGGTCGATTTTGAGGAAGCGGGCGACCTGCGGCATTTCGTTGATGACAGCATGATTGAAACGCTGCGGGGCCTCGCGACTGATGGCTATGTGGATGGCCGTTATCTGGCCGCGACGTTCAACCTGCTACGCGGCAACGAGTTGCTGTGGAACTATGTCGAGAACCATTATCTGAAGGGCGAGGACTATCCGGCGTTCGATCTGCTGTTCTGGAATGGGGACTACACTAACCTTCCGGCCAGATGGCACCGCGATTACTTGCGCGAACTCTATCGAGATAACCGCCTTGTGGTGCCCGATGCACTCGAAGCCTGCGGCGTGCCGATCGATCTGCGCTGCATTGCGACGCCCTGCTATATTCAGGCAGGCATCGACGATCACATCTCCCCCGCACGGAGCGTATGGAAGCTGACGCGCCACCTTTCCGGCCCCTGGACTTTTCTGCTGGCGGGATCGGGCCATATCGCGGGGGTCATCAACCCTCCCGCTGCCAACAAATACCAATACTGGGTCAATGAAAGCGATGCTGCATCCCTTGACGAATTCATTGACAGCGCCGTCGAGCATCCGGGAAGCTGGTGGCCGCACTGGCTGGCATGGATTGCTGAACGCGATCCTGTGCAAGTGCCGGCGCGAGGTAAGCGCAAACCGGGCGGCAAGCAGGATAAGGCGATCGAGGATGCGCCAGGCAGCTACGTGAAGTTACGATAACGCTTTGCCAAAATCTCTGCAGTTACCCTGTCGTTATGTTGCAGTGCACAAAATCGCTTGACCGACAGTCTCGCGAAGTCTATTGTGCAGTGCAGCATAGGTGTTTCGGCTACCTCGGACGCCAACCTGTCAGGGGATCGAACGATGCCGGATAGCGATGATAAGCAGGCTGGCCCTCCAGCCGTAAAAACCTCCGCTGAGGTGTCCAAAAATATTGCCGTTGCAGAGCAGGAACCCGTCGCAGCTGCGAAGCCGGAGCCGAAGGCGACTGCTTTGGAAATACCATCGGTAAAGACCGTGGCCGCGCCGAAACCGATTGCTGTGACAAACCCCACGCCTCCCAAAGCCGCAAAGACAATTGCAGCCATGGCGAAGGTCGCTCCAAAGGCGAAGGTCATGCCAAAACCGGTCGCTGCCCCAGATATGAAATCAGCGCCGATGGCGCAGCCGGCGGTGAAGACGGCGCCAGCCAGGATCGCCAGCCTGACCAGTATTTCCCCCAAGATTGCATTTAACCAATCCACTGCCACCACACCTCCCGCCGAGGCGGCGAACAAGGATCAAGCGATGACTATCAGCAGCACAAATTCAGGCTTCGAATCGATTATCTCTGACGCTCAGACCAAGGCGAAGGATGCTTTTGAAAAGAGCGCGGCTCTGTTCGGCGATTATGCCGACTTCGCCAAGGGCAACGTTGAAGCCGTTGTTCAGTCCGGCAAGATCCTCGCCGAAGGATTGCAGGGCATGGGCAGCACTTTGGTTGCAGAAAGCCGTACAGCTTTTGAAACCGCCACCGCTGACATCAAGGGAATGGCTGCTGTCAAGTCGCCCACCGATCTGTTTCAATTGCAGAGCGAGATGATCCGCAAGTCGTTCGACACTGCCGTTGCTTATGGTTCGAAGAACACCGAAGCCATGATCAAGCTCGTCAGCGAAGCGATGAGCCCGCTCTCCAGCCGTATGACCCTTGCGGTTGAAAAAGTTCGCACTGCAACGAACTGATCGCGACTCGCTGACGCGAGTGCGTCAGTCTGATTGCGACCAATAATGTTACAAAGAGGCTGAGCGGCGTGATCGCTCAGCCTCTTCTGCGTTTGATGACATGAGTGGAATGCAAACTCTTGTAGTTTTACCCCGGCTTGCGATATTCTGAAGCTATGCATCCAGATTCTGATTTTGAAGCTGCGCCTGAATGGCTGACCATCCGCGCCGGAGACGATGGTGAGGGTGACGGCCGCGGTCCGCATCGCGACGGTCAGGATCAAGTGGGGGTTGCCGTCAAGACCCGGGCAAAGCCCAAGAAACCCAGTCAGTTCAAAGTGCTCATGCTTAACGACGATTACACACCGATGGAATTCGTAGTGATGGTGCTGAAGCGTTTCTTTGGGATGGATCTAGAACAAGCAACCCGCGTAATGCTTCATGTCCACCAGAAGGGCGTGGGCGTCTGTGGCATTTTTCCGTACGAGATCGCCGAGACAAAGGTGAATCAGGTGATGGATTTTGCGCGCCAGAATCAGCACCCTTTGCAATGCACGTTGGAGAAAGCCTGAGAGAGGTGACATAAGCGGCGCAGACATCGCACAGGGTGCACTGTCTGTCGCAAGCGGGAAGGGGAGGGCCATGTACCAAGAAGTGCTTATTCTGGCATGGGGATGCGTGTTGCTCTTCGTGCACATTTTCATTGCAGTCCACTTCAAGACCAAACAGTACGGCCCCGATTGGAACATGGGACCGCGCGATGCAGAAATGCCTCCGCTTAATCCCGTTGCGGCGCGGCTGGAGAGAGCGCGCAACAATTTCCAGGAAACCTTTCCGATAGCAATTGTCGCGCTGTTTGGCGTGGTGCTTACGGGTCGGACCAGCGAATGGACAATGCTGGGCGGGTGGCTCTGGCTGGCCGCGCGTGTTGTCTATCTGCCGCTGTATTGGACCGGGGTGAAAGGGTGGCGGACGCTCGCTTTCGGCGTCAGCATGATTGGCCTTGTGATGGTACTGTGGCGGCTGTTGCTGCCTTGATCCAGCCTATGGGTCGCCATCGCGCGATTCTTGCCGGTGGTCGCAAGGGGTTGCCCCGGCCGCACACGAGAGGATAAGGCGGACGAGCGTCGTTTTCAATTTGAAGGCGGGGTCGTCGAGAACAGATCGGGCTGCGCCGTTTGAACTTCATCACCGCAATTGACCGTTACATACTCCGGCTGGTGTTGATGCCGATGCTGGGCATCTTTGTGCTCGCGGCGTCGCTGCTGATTCTGGATAAGATGCTGCGCCTGTTCGATTTCGTGGCCACAGAGGGCGGGCCAGTGGGCGTCGTGTTCAAGATGCTCGCCAATCTGCTGCCGGAATATGCCAGTCTTGCGATCCCGCTGGGGTTGATGCTGGGCATCCTGCTGGCATTTCGCAAACTCGCGACATCTAGCGAGCTGGACGTGATGCGCGCCGTCGGCCTCAGCTATACGCGGCTGCTGCGGGTTCCCTATCTTATCACGCTGGTGCTGGTGGCACTCAACTTTGCCATCGTCGGCTATCTGCAGCCGCTTTCCCGCTATTATTACGAACAGCTCAATTATGAGCTGAAATCCGGCGCGCTGGGTGCCTCGATCAAAGTGGGGGAGTTTACCACTCTGAAAGACAAGATGGCCTTGCGGATCGAGGAGAGCCGCGATGATGGAAGCAGGCTGATCGGCATTTTCGTTCGCGTCGCAAATGACAAGGGGCAGGTGCTCTCCATTTCCGCGAAGGAAGGCCGCTTCCTGGCGCTGCGTGATAAGCCAGACACCATCATTCTACGCCTGACCGAGGGGCAGATCGTCCAGGATATGCCAGGGCAGAATCCGCGCGTGCTCAGCTTCAAGCGCCATGACCTGCCGATCGATTTGCCCTCCATTGAAAAATTCCGTGAGCGTGGCGGCAAGAACCGGGAATATATCCTGCCTGAACTGCTTCGCATTGGCTGGAGCGATTCGAGCAGCGCGGCCGACCGGGCTGCCAGCCAGGCGAGCTTCAATTATCGCATGGTAGAAGTCATCATGATGCTGCTGCTGCCCCTATTGGCTGTGGCGCTGGCGATCCCGCCGAAGCGGTCCACCTCCTCGCTGGGCCTGTTCGTTGGGATCGTGATGATCGTCGCCTATCACAAGATCAACCAGTACGGCGAAGACGTTGCCACGCTGGGGCGGATCGATCCGGCGCTGGCGCTCTGGGGTCCGTTCGCGGTGTTCGCCGTGCTGATCCTGTGGATGTATTACCGCGTTGCTTACGTGCCGGGAGGTCAGGCAATCGGTTGGCTGGAGCGCGCATCGGAACTTGTCGTCAAGCGTTTGAAATCGCTGTTCGGGCGTCGCCACCGGGCGCCTGTCCTGCCGGAAGTGGTCACCGAATAAGCCATGCACATGGAATTCTTCCCCTCGCGGACGCTGACGGCGTACCTTGCGCGGCTGTTCATCACGCGAATCCTGGCTGTGTTGTTCATGCTGGTTCTCGTGCTCCTGATGCTCGACCTGCTGGGCGAAAGCGGTGACATTCTTGCTTTTCCCGGCAATGGCCAGGCACAGCTGCTGGAGTATGCTTCGCTGCGGGTGCCGCAACTGATCGCCCGCTTCCTGCCTTATTCGGTATTGTTGGCCACCATCATTACGCTAGCAACGCTCAACCAGAACAGCGAAGTGATCGCCATGAAGGCCGCAGGGCTATCCGCGCATCAGGTTCTTGCACCGCTGATCCTTACGGCGCTGGTGGTTTCAGTTATCAGCTTCGTGTTCAACGAGCAGGTGGTGACCCGCGCCACGGCAACGCTTTCTGCCTGGGAAGCCGTGGATTATGGCGTGGTTCCGAAGGATTCGGGGGTTCGAAGTAACGTCTATTTCAATGACGGGCGCGACATCCTGATGGCGGCCACCGTTGCCGGGAAAGGCAACAACCTGGAGATGCAAAACGTCACCTATTATCGGCGCGACAGCAAGGGCATGATCGTAGAGCAGCTTCGCGCGAAACGGGCGATTTATGCTGCGCCGGGCTGGCGGCTGGAGAAGCCGGAGCGGTTTGACGTTGCGACAGCGCACCCGACGCAATTGGAGTCTGCATTGGTAGCCAAGGGCGTGACGCCGAAGCAGATCCGCATCAGCAGAGTTGATCCCGATGCGCAGGATATCTTCACGCTCTCTGCCTCCATCGCTGCACTGAAGGCTGAGGGCCGGCGCACGACGGAGCTTGAGGCTGCATGGTGGCACAAGATTTCAGGTCCGCTGTCGGCCGTGCTGATGCCGCTATTGGGCGCCGTCGCCGCATTCGGCCTTGCGCGATCCGGGCATTTGCTGATCCGCGCGGTTATCGGAATGGCGCTGGGCTTTGCCTATTTCGTGATCGACAATGCGGCGCTCGCCATGGGCAACTTCGGTGGATACCCACCGATGGTCGCTGCCTGGGCGCCGTTCCTGCTGTTCGCTCTTTTGGGTGAAACGGTGCTGGTCCGCACTGAGGAATAGCCGAAGCCGACCGCGGTAGGCGAAAATGAAAAAACTGCTCATTGAAGTCTGATCAATGAGGCATTCCACGGCCTGTAACCGCATGGCCATGTTCACCGGAAAGTTCGTCAGGCGCCGGGCCGGGCTCCCATCGTGCTGCGCACAAGGCGGCTTAGCAATGGCCACAACCCGCCATAGCTGGCCTTGTGGTAGGTTCCGATCGAATCGAAATTCGCAGTGATGCGGCGATGCGCTTCTGCAAGGGAATGATACGGCACTGACGGGAGCAAGTGGTGCGTGGCGTGATAGCGCAGGCCCACCGGCGCCCACAGTTCGGCAATCGGTCCCGGCGGCGGGACATTGACCGAATCGAGGAACTGGGCGGTCACCGTCATGGGTTCTCCTTCATTGACCCAAAGGTGGGCAACAAGGGTACGGATCTGGTTCATCACTGCTGTAACCGAAACCACCGCCAACGCGATCAGCAGCGGACGCCAACCCCATGCGAAGCTGGCCGCAATCAGTGCAATGGCCCAGACGCTGGCACCCAGTTCCTGCCAGAAGACCATGCGTGCAAATGCGCCTTCGGGAGCGCGACGACGAAAAGCGGGGTTGATCGACAGTGCTGAGGCGCGTTCCCACACCAGCTTGCGCAGACGAGGGAAAATCGCACCCAGCGGCACCAGAACCGCTGATCTCAACAGCAGGCCGGGCGGCAGCAAGATGGCCAGCAAAGCAAAGGTGGGCAGCGAAGAAGGGCGCATGCGCCCCAGCGGCAGATATTCCGGATCTTCGATCGTGCCGTAGCGCGTGCGGGCGTGGTGGAGCGTATGCACCCCTTCGTACATGAACGAGGGGGTGAGGAGCGGAACCCCGACCAACAGGTTCCAGCCGAAGCGGAATCCGGGCAGGGCATCGCGGTGAATATGGGTTAACTCGTGGATAAACAGCAGCGCGCGGTAAAGCGCCAGTGCAGAAACCAACCCAGCAGCAAGCGCAGCCCATCCATTGTCGAGCAGGATCGCACCCGCCAGTGCGGTATAACCCACAAAGGCCGAGATCAGCATGTCGGTCCAGAATATGGCGGGGCGGGCATCCGCGATGTCGCGTGTCAGGCTGACCGCGGCGCGAAGCAGTTCCTTATCATCGGCGATACCAGCGTCTGGCTTGGACTGGGCGCTGGTGTCGATCGTTTGGTAGGCCGTCATGGGTCGCTTCCGGTAAATTCCAGATCTATCGCACGCCGACGTGTCAGCCCGGCTGGAATTCACTGCCGGGATGGTCCACAAGGCGCGCCAATGCAAGGGGCAAGGGCGGAAAGGGCGATCCGCAAGCCGCGGGGCCCAGTGCTCGAACAGAGAAGGTAATATAGTGGCGTTTGCCGGAATTTCCATCATTCCTGTCACGACCAAGGCCGAGCGCAAGGAATTCATCGATGTGGCCTATCGCTTGAATGCGGACACTCCCAACTGGGTGCCCCCGCTCCGCATGGATATGACGGAGCTGCTGAACGAGAAGAAGAACCCGTTTTTCCGTCATGGTGAAGTTCAGTTGTTCCTTGCGCGCCGCAATGGTCGGGCGGTGGGACGAATCTCTGCCCACATCGACTATCTTTCGCATACGCTTCCGCCTGAACAGGGTATGGGGCCCGGCTCCGGCAACTGGGGTTTGTTTGATGCGGAGGATGAGGAAACTGCAAGCGCTCTGATGGCGGCTGCCGAAGAATGGCTACGAAGCAAAGGCCTGTCGAAGGTTCTGGCGCCGATCAGCCTTTCCATCTGGGATGAGCCTGGCCTCTTGGTGAAGGGGCACGATCATCCGCCCACCATCATGATGGGGCATCATAACCCGGCTTATCAAGCGTGGATCGAGGCGAGAGGCTATGCCGTTGCCAAGACGCTCCACACCTATGACATCGCGATTGAGGATGGCTTTCCGCCTCTCATAAATCGCATCGTCGCGTCGGGTGAGAAGAACCCGCGCATCACCATCCGCAGGGCAGATGTGAACCGTGTGAAGGAGGAGGCGGAAACGCTGTTCTCCATTCTTAACGATGCATGGTCATCCAACTGGGGCTTCGTTCCAATTACGGACGAAGAAATTGCGTACATCAGCAAAAAGGTGCGCCCGCTCATTCAACCCGATCTGCTGCGTTTTGCCGAGGTGGATGGTGAGCCGGTAGCCTTCATGCTGACGCTGCCCGATATGAATGAGATCACCAAGAAGTTCGGCGGCAGTTTGTCGCCGTTCAAACTGCTGAAGCTCCTGATATGGTTGCGTAAGCCGGTGGCATCGCGCATGCGCGTGCCGTTGATGGGAGTGGTGAAGCGGCTTCAGAACACCCGGCTGGCCAGCCAGCTTGCCTTCATGATGATTGAGTTCATCCGCCGTGATGCGGTGGCAAAGCTGGGCGCAAAGACCGCCGAGATTGGCTGGATCCTTGAGGATAATCAGGGGATGGTGGCAATCGCAGATGCTATCCAGAGCGATATCAACCGCGAATACGTAATTTACGGCAAGGCGCTGACCTAGTCACTGTTTGCAGCGTTCTCGCCGCGCGAGCTGGAATTACCGCTTTCCCCAGCGGCATCTGGCTCGGCCGCGGCTTCGGTCGCTTCGCTTGTTGCGCTGGTGCGGCCGGCCTTTTCGCCCGGAGCGTCGGTTGCCGATATCACGATCTTCGCCGCTGGTGGCTCGGATTGCAGCGTGTCGTAGGCGATCATTTCGTCGCTGATTGATCCCTTCAGCACTTCGTTACTGCCTGAAGTCGTGCCGGACCCGCTCTTCTCGCCGCCACATGCAGCCAGCCCGCAGGCCAGTGCGATCAGGGCGCAGGAACGCAGTGTCATGGTCATCGGGCGGTCTCCTGTGGGCAGGGATTGTTCAATTGGGCAAGAAACGCATCGGCGCGGGCCAGCAGCGCCTGATCCCATCGCGGCATGGAAATGTCGACCCCAAGACGGGCGAGGCTGGTGACGCCATATTCCGCGATGCCGCATGGTACGATCCCTGCAAAGTGCGACAGGTCCGGCGCGATGTTCACCGACAGGCCATGCATCGTCACCCAGCGGCGCACGCGCACGCCAATGGCACCGATTTTGGCTTCGCTGCCGTCAATGTCTTGGGTCCAGATGCCGATGCGCCCTTCGCGCCGGAAAGCCTGCACACCGAAATCACCAAGCGTATCGATCACCCAGCCTTCCAGCGCATGGACATAACCGCGTACATCGCGCGCCCGCTTGCCAAGATTGAGCAGGACGTAGGCAATCCGCTGGCCGGGGCCGTGATAGGTGTAACGCCCACCGCGCCCGGCTTCCACCACTTCGAAGCGCGGGTCGAGCAATTCTTGCCGGTCGGCGCTGGTTCCCGCAGTGTAGACCGGCAGATGTTCCAGCAGCCAGATCAGTTCGCGTTCAGAGCCTGCCGCGATCGCTTCATTACGCGCGGTCATCGTATCGAGGGTTGTCCGATACTGAACCGGTTGCTCCTCGATACGCAGCTCGATTTGGTCGCTTGGCGTCATGGCGCGTTGCTGGCGGCATTTCCTGTCGTTATCAAGGGGACTCTAAGGGGAGTACGAAATGAAGTTTGATAGTAACCGGGCATGGAAGGCTGCGACCGCCGCGATTTCCGCTAATCGTGAGGTGGTTTACGCGCTTGCAGGCGTCTTTTTCCTGCTGCCTGGTTTGGCTATCGCGCTGCTGTTCCCATCACCCGAACCGACGGCTGGTATGAGCAGCGAAGCCACAACGGCAATGGTCAGTGAATATTATGCCTCTATCCTCCCATATCTGATTCCCATGCTGATCTTTCAAGCTGCTGGCACTTTGGCGCTGCTCACGCTGCTGACTGATCGCAGCCGTCCGACTGTGAAAGATGCCATTCGCTTGGGCGCGAAGTCGGTGATCCCCTACATTCTGGCCCAACTGGTGCTGGGACTTGGGGTTGGGCTGATGGGCGGGCTGGTGCTAGCCATCGGAGCGGCGACTGGATCGGAGGTAATCACGGCGATCTCTCTTGTGATTGTCGGCATGCTTTTCATCTACGCGCTGGTGAAAACATCGCTGGTCGCCCCGGTGATCGCGGTTGAGGGGGAACGCAACCCGATTGCCGCGCTCAAACGATCCTGGCGGCTCGTGAGCGGCAATACCGCGCGCATCGCGGTGTTCTATCTGCTGGTGCTGGCTGTGTTTATGGTAATCACGATAGTGGCGACATCTGTCGTCGGCATCCTGGTTGCCTTGCTGGCCGGAGCTGAAACGGTAAGCCTTGCAGGCGCTCTGGTTTCATCGGCAATAAATGCCATGCTGGCGCTTTACTTCGTGGCAATTGTGGCCGCGACCCACCGGCAGCTCGCGGGAGCATCACCCGGATCTGAGGGTGCCACGTTCGAGTAAGAAAAGGGGCAGGCGGCTTATGCCTCCTGCCTTTCTTCCTTCCAGCCCCAGAACAAACGGCAGGGCGGGATGTTGATCATCACAAACCCGTTGTCGATCTGCTTGAAATGCCGCGCCATGAAATCGCGTGCGCGCGCAGAAAACTGATATACCAAAAAGGCGCCGCCAGGCCGCAGCACTTCATGCGTGGCCTGTGCGATCGCCGGGCCCACGCCGTCCGGCAGGGTGGAAAATGGCAGGCCGGACAGTACGTAATCCGCATGATCGTGTCCGTGCGCCTGAATGATTTCCTGCACGTCCGCCGCTGAACCGAGCACCGGAATGAAGCGGCTGTCGGTGATCGTGCGGCGCAGATAATTGATATAGAGTGGGTTGGTGTCGATCACGATAAGGGCGCCATCGCGGCGCAGACGATCGAGCACCGGCTGGCAGAAGGTTCCTACTCCCGGTCCGTATTCCACGAACAAGCGGCAGTTTTCCCAGTCTACCGGCGCAATCATCTTTTCGATTGTGAAGCGCGATGAGGGGATGATCGATCCCACCATGACGGGATTTTTCAGGAAGCCTTCAAAGAAGACACCCCACGCACCAAATTTGCGTTTCATTTTATCTACAAAGCGTTGCGGCGCCCGTCCGGCAAGGTCGCTACTTGTCATGCTAAAGGGCAATCCCGTTTCGTTGAGCAATCGGCCATGGCGCAGTGGGGAGTTTGCAGATTCGACATTTTATTGCAAGCGGACCGTTGGCCCTTCCCCGGTTGTTCACAATATCTCGCGAACGACTTCCTTGGGGCGGCATAGCCGCACGCCTTTGTCGGTTTCCACGAGCGGGCGTTCGATCAGGATAGGTTCGGCAGCCATGGCGGCGAGAACGGTGGCGTCATCCGCATCAGGAAGGCCGCGTTCCACAGCATCGGTACCCTTGATTCGCAGACCCTGCTGCGGGGTAATCCCTGCATCGCGGTAAAGCAGAGCGAGCTTGTCCGCCGAAGGCGGGTTTTTCAGATATTCAACAACGGTGACTTCTACGTCCGGAGTCTGCTGCAGAATCTCCAGCGTGTTGCGCGACGTGCCGCATTTCGGGTTGTGCCAGATCGTCGCCTTCATTCTACCAGTCTCCTGAACTGTCTTTACGGGGGCGCACATAATCATGCCCGCGCCGCTGCGCAATCTAGTGTGGCTTCAACGCTGGGACAGTTGTGGATGCATCAGCAGAAGTAACGCCCGGTGTGGTGGCGGCGCCGATCGCTTCTGACTGCCGCATAACGCGGCCTGCGCGCTGGATTGCGCTGACCAGCCGGGGATAGACCCCGCAACGGCACAAGTTGGGAATCGCTTGCTTGATTTCTGCCTCGCTGGGGTCCGCATTTCGCGACAGCAGAGAGGTTGCCGCGATGGCGATGCCGGGGGTGCAGAACCCACACTGAATCGCCTGTTCCGCAACCAATGCCTGCTGCACGGGATGCGACCGGTCGGGAGACAGCCCTTCGACGGTGGTGACGAACCGTCCTTCGCATTCAGCAAGAGTGATAAGGCAGGATCGTAATGCCTCGCCATCCACCAGCACCATGCAGGCACCGCAATCGCCCACCCCGCAGCCGAATTTGGTGCCTGTAAGGTTTGCTGCATCGCGCAAGGCCCAGAGCAATGGTGTCTGCGGGTCCATCGCGAACTCCAGTGGTCGGCTGTTGACGGTCAGCTTTGGCATGGACGGCTCTTACGCGGTCAGCGTGGCAGACGCAATTTGACGCCCGCCCAGACTGTCGCAGGAACTCCAAGGTCCAGCGATCCGTCCTGATTGCGAGTCACTACGCGTTCATTCGTCAGGTTCTCACCCCGCAGGATCAGGCTGAAACGGCCATTGATGGGGGCTTCGGCAAAAGCGTCCAGCGTCGTCGCGGCGGGCAAGACATCGCTTTGCAAGTCGTCCTCATATTGCATGCCGACATGGCGCAAGGTTGCGGACAAGCGCCAGCCCAGCCGCGGTTGCCAGCTGAGCGTGCCGCTGGCAGCGAACGCCGGAACTTGGGCAGGGCGCATCCCGTTCAGTGGAACGGACGCACCGCTGGCGCGAACTTTGGAATCGGTCGCAGCCAGTGAGCCAATGAAAGAGATTGGGCCCAAGAGAGCCTCCCCGGCCAGCTCGATCCCGCGCGCACGGATAGCATCGACATTCTGCCGCTCGCGCAGGTTCTGGCTGATGGTGACATTGGCGATCGCGTGCATCAGCCGATTGTCGAAAGCCGTGAGCGAAAGCGAAAGTGCATTTCCGGCGCGAAAATCGATTCCCGCCTCAAAGCCTTCAAGCTTCTCATTGCGAAGTTCGGCATTGGCCTGCGTCGTCACCGGAAACACCGCGAAGGGCCGGTAAAGTTCGTTCAACGTAGGCTGGCGAAGGCTGGTGTAAGCCGCGCCCCGTAAGGCAAAGCTGTCGGTCGCGCGCCACAAAACGCCGCCACGAAAGGACCCATCCCAGCCGGAACGATCTTCGAACCGCCGAGATGTGGTAAGCACGCCGCTGCCGTTCTGCTCAGAAAACACGCCGTCCCGCACTGTCCAGCGATCAGCCCGCGCCCCGGCAGTGAGGATCAGGCGGCCCAGCGTCCAGTCATCCTCCACGAAAAGGCCGAGGTCGCTCGTCTGGCCACCTGCACGGCGGATCGCGGTGCGGGCCCCGGAAGCGGCGTTGAATGCTTCCTCCTCCATGCGACCATCGGCAACGCGCAGGTCCGCGCCGAAGCGCAGCACATGATCGCCGCCCACCGGTGGGCGCAGTTCCAGCTTGCCGCCGTAGCCGGTGGAGGGAGTGTCGCGCTGGTCCAGCACGGGGCGAAACTGCGTGGCGCTGATGACTATGTTGGAGAAATCCCGCGCCTGAACGTAGGCGAGCGCATCGATCTGCCAGTCCCCCCGGCTGACGAGGCGGACGCTGGCATCTTGCCCGCTTGAGGTCGAATGCGCGCCATTAAAGCGTAGCGTGCGGTGATCGTCGAACAGCAGCGCGCCAAACTGCAGCTCTGTCGTTTCATTCAGCGGAGCGACCGCGCGCAAGGACGTGGACCAGCTGTCGAACCGCGCTCGCGCGGTTTGCGGGACGCGCTGCGAGGCGGGGGTGGTGTAAAATCCCTTGCCGCGATCCCACTGAGCGCCGATCACGGCAAAGCCGCCGCCAAGGCGAGGGGCGGCGATTGCGGAGAGTTCCGTCTCTCCCCGGTCATTCACCAATGCCGCGGCGCTGAGTGGATCAAGGCTTTCCAGCCCCGCGCTGGTCAATTCTATCGTACCCGAAACGGCGCCTGCACCGAACGCCCCCGCTCCGCCGCCATGAGTGACGCGCACTCGCGAAAGCCGGTCCGGCGGAATGGCGCTGAATGGAACATAACCAAAGAACGGGTGGGCCATGGGCACGCCATCCAGCAGGACAAGCGCCCGGCTTGTGGCGTTTCCGCCAATCGCACGTAAGGTAACGCCTTGGGCAGAGGCATTGGCGGATCGACTGTCTGACCGGCGGAACTGCTGGAAGCCTGCCACGTTGGCGAGGACTTCCTCGATTCGCCCGGATGAGGATGAGGTCAGCTGATCCCGTTCAATTTGCGTGGCGCGATAAGCGGGCACGGCGGGCGTATCGCCCAGCCCTCTACCGGTCACCACGATTTCGCGGCGAGGTTCGTTGTCCTGCGCTTGGGCAATAGCGGGAGCGATCATCGCTGCTCCACCCGCAAACGTGCCAAGCCAGATGGTAAAGCGGAACGACATGGGCCTGCCTTACTCGGCCGCGCCGATGGTGACGACCAGATCGTCCAGCCCGTCTATCGTGCCGATCAGAGTGTCGTCAGGGGCGATGGGCCCAACCCCTGCGGGCGTGCCGGTGTAGATGAGGTCGCCCGGCACAAGGTGATAGAGGCGCGAAAGGTCGGCAATCAGTTCTGGCACCGACCAGATCATGTCAGACAAAACGGCTTGCTGCTTTAGTTCGCCGTTCTGTGTGAGCGCGATGCGTTGATCGGCAACCGTAAAGCCAGTTGCCGAAGTCAGTCGCCCAAGCACGGCTGAATTTTCAAAATCCTTTCCGGTGTCCCACGGCCGCCCCCTATCTTTTGCGGCGTTCTGCAAATCGCGGCGGGTCAAGTCGATACCCAAGCCATAAGCGGTCACGACAGAAAACGCGTTGGCCTCCGCAATGCGGAATGCAGGCTTGCCAATGGCGACCACGAGTTCCACTTCATAATGACAATTGGCTGTGCCCAGCGGATAGGGGATCGTTGCGCCGGAATGGCAGACTGCGGCGGACGACTTGGTGAAATAGATCGGCTCTTCGCGGTCTGCCACATCACCCATTTCCTGCGCGTGCGCTTCATAGTTGCGGCCCACGCAGAAGATCCGGTTCACGGGAAAGCGGGCCTCGCTGCCGATTATTTCTAGCAAAGGGGCGGGCGGTAGTTCGAACAAAACAGTTATCATATGCGTTTCATAACGAGTGTATGCCCCGCGATCTAGCGTTTGGGACGCGCAGTTTATCACTGGTCCGCTTGCTGCATGCGGAGAAAGGCTTATGGATCAGGATGATGACCGAAGGACAGTATCTCTCCGGCAAGCTGTTGGTTGCCATGCCAGGCATGTTTGACGAACGGTTTATGCGGACAGTGAACGTCATGTGCGTTCACGATGAGGATGGTGCCTTGGCCCTCGATATCGGCCATGTTCGGGAGGGTGTCCGTTTTCACAAGATCCTGAAGGAACTTGAGATTGATCCCGGTGTCGCCCCGGATTGCGAAGTGCACAATGGCGGCCCGGTGGAACCGGGGCGCGGCTTCGTGCTGCATTCCACGGATTGGGGTGGAATGGATACGGTGCAGGTGCACCCGATATGTGCTTTGACATCCTCAATTGACGTCCTGCGGGCGATTGCGAACGGCACCGGGCCCAGCCGGTGGCTGATCGCGCTCGGATACGCTGGATGGGTGGCAGGCCAGCTTGAGGCGGAAATGCACTATCATGGCTGGTATGTTGCCGAGGGCAGGAGTGAGATCCTGTTCGAAACCAGTGTCGATGCGCGGTGGATGGCAACGTGGCGAGCTGAAGGGATCGATCCGGCACTGCTCTCGCCCGAAACCGGCCGGGCCTGATTATTCGGCCGCGTTCTTCAGCCGCTCAATATCCTGCCGGGTATCAACGTCCAGAAGCACGCCGGGATCGTCGCAATCTACCCACGCGATATCTTCCCGCGCTTTCAGCAATTGCCCTGCGCCTCTGTCTCCGGTGATCGTCGAGACATCGGCAAAGCTGCGCGCGGACAGCAGGACGGGATGGCCGGCGAGCCCCTGATGACCCGGAATCGCCGCGTAGTTCTTGCCCAGCGCAGCGGCTAGCTGCCCTGCGATGGAATGGGGGATGCGGGGCATGTCTCCCAAGAATATGAACGCGCCATCGCATTGCCCCGCAGCTGCCAGTCCGGCCTTGAGCGAGGTCGAGAGGGCGTCACTATCAACCGTGATGCGTTCGACTGGCGGATTACCCGGCCACTCACCAATGGTCAGCGCTGTGCTGGCAACCACAATTATCCGAGAAACCGGCGCTGCCCGTGCGGCGCGAATGGCGTGATGGAGAAGCGGTTCTCCATCAAGTGGAGCGGATAACTTGCCGCCGCCAAAGCGTGTGCCAGCACCTGCCGCCAGCACCACGGCGACAAAGCTCAAGGTCGTTGCTGCTTGGATGAAAACGCCGTCATGATCTGAGCAAGAATGCCGGTGGCGACGGGCCACGGCGCTTTGCCGAGTTCACGCAGGCCTGGTGTAAGATGAAGCCGTTCCAGCTCCGCCTCGGTCGCTCCGGCGGCGCGAAGCGCGGCAAGCCTGCCTTGCGACCGCGATTTCGCACCGATCATGCCAACATAGGCTGCGCCTTCACGAAGTGCGCGCAGACAGCCGCCCAGATCATGGTGATCTTCATGTGTGGCGCCGACATAAGCGGTCCATTCATCCACGCCGAGTTCGGCCAGAGCCTCGGACGGTTCGCATCTTAAGTATCGCGAAACGGGGAAGGGGGGCGGGCTCTCCGGCCCATCAGGGCGAACCAGAACCGTCTCGAAGCCTGAAAGCGAACCCATGCGTGCGAGCGCCAGCGCCCCCGGATCGCCGCCGGAAACGATGATCCTCAGCAGCGGATCATAGCGCCGCGAAAATTGAAATGGCTCATCCTGAAGGGAGAGTATCGGACCGTCGCCCGCCCGCACTTCGCGCTGCAGCCCGTTGCTGGACCAGATGCAGGTTTCGCGCCGTTCGGCATGACCGAGCAGTGCGGCTACCGCAGGATCGCCGGCATAAACGCGCTCCACAAACACATATAGCGCGCCGCCACACCGCAGGCGGATGTCGATCCACGGGCTACCCAGCCCATAGTGCAAATGGCGCGGCTTTCCGTCCGCAATTACCTGAGCGGCGTGATTGGCGACATCGCCTTCGATGCAATCGCCAGAGAAGTACCCGACCGCCTTGCTGCCATCGAACAGCATCTGAGTGCCCGGCCCGCGGGGGGCGCTGCCTTCCACGCGGTACAATGTAGCCAAGGCGACCGGCCTGCCCGCAACGGCCGCTTCGGCAAGGGCGGGGCGGATGTCCTCTTCCCATCCGAAGGTGGGCCAATCTGCCGCTTCGATTATTCCTGTTGGTTCGGACATTATTCGTGCGGCAATGCGCTTAACCGGCTGAGGGATGGGGGCTGGGCACCAGACCATCCAGAATGGGGCTGATAACAAGCCGGTCCAGCATTACGGCGATTTCTTTCGGGGTGTAGGCTCCGTCCTGTTCAAGCCACCAGGTCAGCAGATCGATCGATGCCCCGATACCGAAACGGGCGGCCAGATCGCGCGGTAACCAGTCCGGGCATTGGCGATCTTCCTCGTCGCCGATCAACTTGGCTTGCCTTAGCATCTCTTCCCGCACGATGCCCGCAGCGCCACCGGTCAGCAAAGCCGACCACAGCATGCGATGCTGATCGACGTAATTGCACAAGTCGAGGATTGAGAGATAACGGTCCGCACCGGAGAGCAGGAGCGTGGTCTTGCCCATAAGCACCGTAATCTCTTCTGCCGCAACGTCGCCCAGCAGCGCTTCTTTTGTGGGATAGTGCCGGAAAAAGGTGGCATATCCCGTGCCTGCGCGGGCGGTGATTTCGCGGATCGTCAGATGGTCGAACGATGTTTCCTGCAGCAGATCAAGCAGCGCGCCGCAAAGTGCATTGCGCGAGCGGACCTGGCGAGCATCGTTGGGCGCATCCTTCTTGCGGCCGATGAGACTGACTTCCATGAGCGGTTCGTACCACCCAGCAGTCAGCCTGTCGATGTTCATCACTTGTGCAGGATGAGCACGATCAGTTGTCTGAGATCTGGTCCGCAAAAAGCAGGCATCCGCCAGAAAGGCGATAAAGCACGTCGCTAAAGCCTTGTTGCCCAAGGGCGAAACAACCTTCACTGCGACCAAGCTTGCCCCATCTGTTCACCATGTCACGTTCGGCATACCAAGCGTGATGGATGACAATGAGGCGATCCCGAGCGGTATGATTGTCCGGGTCCAGCCCGGCGAGGCGCATGGACGTGCCATATTTGCCCGTGTACCATTCGCAAGTGAGATAGGCCCCCCGAGACGTTGCGTTGGAACCCGGCTGTTGTGAGAAGGTCTTCAGCCAGCCGTCATGCTCCCGATCCGATCCTCGCCCGTGGGTGAGGAGATAGGACTGAACGGTGCCGTTCTCCAGATTGGCCATATGCATGCGCGGTTCCCACGAGGGGCGGGCGAAATTCGCAATGCCGACAATGTTGCTGCGCCACAAGTGGGAGGAGACACGGTCCCTCTGCTGTGCGGCAACTTCCAGAACCTTGCGTTCATAGGGCGTTGCCGCGCTCACCGTGGCAGCGGCCTTGAGGGGGGCAGGAAGCCATAACGGTGCGGCAATAGCTGCCCCACCGAACATCAGCCTGCGCCTGTCGAACACTGTGGTCATGCAGATCTTATAACAATGAGTGCCTTAACCCGCCATTACCTTGTTGGCAGCCTGGCCGCCGCGCGGTGCAAGCTGCCGATCAGGCAAGTGCCTTAACGCCGGATTTCTGCTGGTGAAGCGCCATCCATTCTTCAACGACCGGAGCGATTTTCGTGCGCCATTTGCTGCCGTTGAAGATGCCGTAATGGCCAACTTTCTTCGCCATATGATACTTCTTCAGCGAATCAGGCAGGCCTGTTGCCAGATGAAGTGCCGCCTTCGTCTGGCCGAGGCCGGATATATCATCGTTCTCACCTTCGATTGCCAGAATCGCCGTGTCCGTGATTGCGCCCAGATCGACCGTTTTGCCGCGATGGACAAATGTGCCCTGCGGCAGGGAATGGCGCTGAAAGACGTGTTCCACTGTTTGCAGATAGAATTCGGACGTCATGTCACAGACGGAGCGATACTCATCATAAAAGGCCTTGGTCGCTTCGGCGCTTTCCTCATCGCCCGTCACGAGATGCTTGAACAGGTCGAAGTGGCTCATCAGGTGGCTGTCGAGGTTCATGGACATAAACCCGGCCAGTTGCAGGAAGCCGGGATATACCCTGCGGCCCGCCCCCGGATATGTGAGTGGCACTGTGGCGATAACGTTGTGCTCAAACCACGTGATAGGTTGCTGCATTGCAACATCGTTCACTGTCGTGGGCGATTCGCGTGTATCGATTGGGCCGCCCATCATTGTCAGACTGCGCGGGCGCGCCGGATTTCCGCTTGCTGCCATGACCGCCGTTGCCGCCAGGGTGGGAACCGAAGGTTGGCACACTGCCAGCGCATGCGCGCCGGGGCCGATGAATTCCAGAAACTCGATCACGTAGTCGATATAATCGTCAAGGTCGAAACGCCCGACGCTGAGCGGGATCATCTTCGCATCAGCCCAGTCCGTAACATAGACTTCCGCGCGTTCGAGCATGCGACGGACGGTGCCGCGTAGCAGCGTAGCATAGTGCCCGCTCATTGGCGCGACGATCAGCAGCTTGGGCGCATCGGCGGGCAGCCCATCATGCGTAAAGCGCAGCAGATTACCGAAAGGTTTACGCAGAACGATCGATTCGACGACCCTGTGTTCAGCGCCATCGACAATCACTTTGTCGATATCGAACTGCGGCTTTCCTCTTGAGGCAGTGGCGTGCGCGAATACTTCAAGTGCGGATGAGACGACCGGCCCCACCCCGAAGTAACTTATAGGTAGCGCGGGATTCGTCACGATTTCCGATGCGATCGACGCCCATGCAGCCGCTCCGCTTAGCATAGTGCGTTGCAGCTCATAGTAACTGTAGAGCATCGAAAAATCTCCTGGCGCAGGCCAAGTAGACCTGTGAGTGTGGCGCTATGTGGGTGCTATGTGGGCGTAAACAGGGAATTGTGCAATGCAGCATTCAGTCTGTATGCGAGCTAATGATGAGTGGCGCTCTGTTAGCTGCGCTTTCCCTTGGGGCTTACAGGTAGTAAGGGCGCCCGAATGGACGCAGCCCAACCCATGACGCAGACATCTTCCGGCCCAGTCGCCGAGGATGAGGAGGCCGATCGCGCAAGCCCGGCCGCTCCGCCTGCGCGCACGCTGGGGCCGCTGCGGATGATCTTCAACGCCGTGTCCCACTATCCCGGGCATTTAGCGATCGCGGGCCTTGCGCTTGTGGTGACTTCGCTTGCTACACTGGCGATCCCTGCCGGGTTCCGATTGGTGATCGATCGCGGATTTGCAGCTGGTGGGAACGCGGACGATATTGGCCTCTGGTTCCAGCTTTTGCTGCTGATCGTTGTCGTTCTGGCGTTGGGTACAGCGGTTCGGTTCTACACCGTGTCGTGGCTGGGTGAACGTGTGGTTGCGGACATACGCCTGGCAGTGAACCGCAACCTGCTTTCGCTGTCACCAGTTTTCTTTGAAACGAACAGTCCGAAAGAAATCTCTTCGCGCATGACAGCGGATACCGCGATCATCGAACAGATCGTGGGCACGACCGCGTCTGTCGCTTTGCGTAACCTGATCATGGGCATTGGCGGGGTGATCTACCTCTTTGCGCTGGCCCCGGTGCTGACGCTTGTCCTGCTGTTGGGCATCCCGGTGGTTGTCGTGCCGATGGTGCTGTTCGGGCGAAGCCTGCGCAAAGTCTCCCGCACCAGTCAGGACCGGGTGGCCGATATCGGCGCGCTGACGTCCGAAGTCTTGGGCGCTGTTAAGGTAGTGCAGGCGTTCAATCAGGAATCGCGGGAAATGGGCCGCTTTTCCGCAGCGGTTGAGAGCACGTTCGATACCGCACGGCGGCGGATCACGATCCGCGCTGTAATGACTGCGGTTATCATCACGCTGGTTTTCGGCGCGGTCACGCTGATGATGTGGGAAGGCGCGCTGGGCGTCGCCCGTGGGACTATTACCGGCGGCACCATCGCCGCGTTCGTCATTACCGGCGGGCTTGTGGCCGGATCGTTCGGAGCATTGACCGAGGTTTATGGCGATCTCTTGCGCGGGGCTGGGGCGGCCAGCCGTTTGAGCGAGCTGTTGCAGGAACGGCCCACGATTGCGGCGCCCGCGCGGCCCGTCCACTTGCCAGAGCCGCCGCGTGGCCAGCTTTCATTCGAGAAGGTTACGTTCCGTTACCCCTCACGGCCTGAAGTTGCGGCGCTTGCCGATTTTACCCTTAAGGTGGAACCGGGTGAGACGGTGGCGATTGTCGGGCCGTCCGGTGCGGGTAAGTCCACCCTGTTCCAGCTCGCCGAGCGGTTTTACGATCCGCAGGCAGGCTCCGTTAAAATGGATGGCGTTCCGCTCAGTTCGGCTGATCCTGCTGAAATCCGCCGCCGCATTGCTCTCGTTCCACAGGAAGGCGTACTGTTTGCTGCCAGCGCGCGCGACAATCTGCGCTATGGCAACTGGGATGCGAGCGATGATCAGCTTTGGGAAGCGGCACGCAATGCCCATGCGGAAGCATTCCTGCGTGAACTGCCAGAAGGGCTGGACACGTTCCTTGGCGAAGACGGCGCGCGGCTTTCGGGCGGACAACGCCAGCGTATTGCCATTGCCCGCGCGATATTGCGGGATGCGCCGATCCTTCTGCTGGACGAAGCGACCAGTGCACTGGATGCCGAAAGCGAACGGCTGGTGCAGGACGCGCTCGACCGCTTGATGGAAAACCGCACCACGCTGGTGATTGCTCATCGCCTGGCCACCGTGCGCAAGGCGGATCGGACCGTGGTGATGGAGGCGGGCCGCATTGTCGAAGAAGGCCCGCACGACCAGCTTATCGCAGCAGGCGGGCTATATTCGCGCCTGGCATCGTTGCAGTTCGACACAATTTTCCCGGTCCCGGCCGGTTGATGCAATCAGCGCACCGGGGGAACACAGCAGCGCGCTGCAAATTGTTCACCCGGCGGCAACTCCCACGTAATTAGCGATTGCCGCTCCCACGTGCCGACCAGCCCCAAGGAGATGTGATGAAACTACCCCGTTACTGCAAATCGCTGCTGTTGGCGGCGGCGTCTGCATTTTCGCTGGCATTGATGACTGGGCCAGTGGCGGCACAGGGCGAAGGCGATTGGGGCAGTTTTGGGGTCCAGACCAAGTGGATCGATCCAAAGGTCGCGCCGGGCGATGATTTCGATCGTTATGCCAACGGACTGTGGAGCGATACCGTTGAAATCCCCGACGATAAGTCGCGGATTGGAGCATTCATCGATCTCAGCGATGTTTCTCAGGATCGGCTGAAGGCCATCCTCGACGAACTGGTTGCGGGAAACCATCCCGCAGGTTCCGATGAGGCGCGCATTGCTGATGCATACAAGGCGTTCATGGATCAGGATGCGATCGACGCGGCGGGCCTTGCACCGGCAAAGCCTTACCTGGATCGCATTTATGGGGTGCAAAACCTTGCAGACTTGACGACGCTGTTTGCATCGCCCGGATTTGCTTCCCCCATCGAAGCGTACGTGGGTGCCGATGCGAAGCAGAGTGATATCTACACGCTTTATATTTCGCAGTCTGGCCTCGGCTTGCCCGACCGTGATTACTACCTTTCCAGCGATGATGATCACCGCGAGAAGCGCGAAAAGTACCGGAAGTACCTGGCGTTCCTTATGGAGAAGCTAGGCTATGCAGATCCGCAGGCCGCCGCCGATGCTGTCTATTCCCTGGAAGTGCGCATGGCGCAGGATATGTGGGATCGCGCGATCGAACGTGATCGCGATCTCACTTACAATAAGTTGGAGCCTGCTGAGCTTGGCGCCATAGACCCTCACGGTCATATGCGGGCGTTTCTGACTAAACTGGGTGTCAACGACACGCAGCCCGCCATCCTCTATCAGCTTCCCCCCACGGCGGATGAGCTGGCAGCGGCTGAAATCTCGGTTGCCGAAGCGGCAGCGAAGATCGGTGGGGGCTTGCCTGCGACCGTGAAGCTGATCGAGGAGGTGCCACTGGCAACCTGGCAGGCATACCTTGCGGCGCATTTTCTTACCGATCATGCCGATGTGCTGCCGAGTGACATCTATGACGCGACGTTTGCCTTTTACGGCAAGGAACTGAGCGGCCAACCCAAGCCGCGCCCGCGCTGGAAGCGGGGCATCGCCGCGGTTGAGGGCCAGGTGGGCGAGCTTCTCGGCAAGATTTACGCGCAAAAGTACTATCCGCCGGAAGAGAAGGCGGCGATGGCCGATCTCGTCTCCAACTTGCGGGAGGCGATGCGTGCCAATCTGGCCGGTTTGAAATGGATGGGGCCGGAAACGCGGGCAGAAGCTTTGAAAAAGCTGGACGCTTTTAACCCCAAGATCGGCGCGCCAGATTCCTACAAAGCGTATGAAGGTCTGCAGATCAGTTCTACCGATCCGCTGGGCAACCAGATGGCGGCCGCCAAGTGGAACATTGATTTTGCGATCACCCGGCTCGGCAAACCTGTTGACCGCTCCGAATGGTTCATGTTCCCCCACACGGTGAACGCTTACTACAACCCTACATTCAACGAAATTGTCTTCCCTGCGGGCATCCTGCAGCCTCCATTCTTCAACCTTTCGGCCGATCCGGCGGTGAATTACGGCGCGATAGGTGCGGTGATCGGCCACGAAATGGGTCATGGGTTTGATGATCAGGGTGCGAAGTCAGACGGGCAGGGCAACCTGCGCGATTGGTGGACAAAGGCGGACAAGGCCAATTTCCAGTCTCTCCAGAAGAAGCTGGTGGCGCAATATAACGCGTTCTGTCCTTTCGACAACGGCAAGACCTGCATCAACGGCAACCTTACATTGGGCGAGAACATCGGCGATCTGGGGGGGCTTAGCCTAGCCTATCGTGCTTACAGGCTTTCGCTGGATGGTAAGGAAGCCCCGGTAATCGACGGCTTTACCGGCGATCAGCGATTCTTCCTTTCCTGGGCACAAGTATGGCGGGCAAAGGCGCGTGATGAACTTGCGCGGCAGCACCTCGTGACCGATCCTCATTCGCCGCCCAAGTACAGGGTGAACGGAATCGTGCGCAATCTGGATGAGTGGTATAGCGCCTTTAAGGTGAAGCCGGGGCAGGGCCTGTACCTTTCTCCCGACCAACGTGTGCGCATCTGGTGACAAAATGGAACAAGTCGCGTTGGGCGCTTGACTTGCGTGACGCGTCCGGCATGTCGCTGTAAATATGGACCTTACTTTAACCGCTGTTCTGCTGGGCATCGTCGAGGGTGTGACCGAATTTCTCCCGGTCTCCTCGACAGGGCACCTCATTCTCGCTTCCGAACTGTTTGGATACGATGCAGCGCATTGGAAGGTCTTCAACGTCGTCATCCAGCTGGGCGCGATTCTGGCCGTTGTTGTGCAATATTGGCGCACGTTCTGGGCGGTAGGCTCCGGGTTGATGACCCTGCAGCCGATGAGCGTGCGCTTCACGCGGAATATCCTGCTGGCGTTTCTGCCTTCCGCCGTGCTCGGGCTGGCCCTGAAAGACTATATCGACATCATGTTGGGCAGCCCAATCATCGTTGGCTGGGCGCTGATCGCAGGCGGCTTTGCGATTCTTCTGATTGAAAAGTTCGCGAAACAGGGGCCGTTGACCGGCATCGCCGAATTGCCCGCCCGTCAGGCGTTGGGTGTCGGGTTTATGCAGTGCCTTGCCATGGTTCCCGGCGTAAGCCGTTCAGGCGCTACAATCATGGGCGCCCTTGCGATGGGTATTGAGCGTCGCACCGCGGCGGAGTTCAGCTTTTTCCTTGCTGTGCCGACCATGCTGGGGGCTTCGACGCTGGAATTGTGGGATTCGCGTGAGTCTTTGATGGCTGGAACCGGCCCAGTCGGTTGGAATGAAATCGCGATCGGCTTTGTGGTCTCCTTCATCGTCGCCTTGTTTGTTATCCGTGCTTTTGTAGCGTTCGTCAGCCGTTCGGGCTTTGGGCCTTTCGCGTGGTATCGCATTTTCGCTGGCGCGCTGGCGGTTTGGCTGCTTTCTCGGTAATCTGCCGGAACAGTCGGATTTTGTGGCTGAGGGATTGTCTGTGGCCGGGGTTGGAGTGGGTTCGCTTTGACTCTCCGGTTGACTTCCGAAGGGCTGTGAGGCAGTGGCCGCAACCATGGATGGCGGCGAGCTTTCGCCGCTCTATTTGTTTATGAGAGTTAACGGGCAGGCGGCTGGGCCGGTCCTGTCGGAAGAAAGCTAGGAATAGGTCATGGCGAAGCCCGCAACCGTAAAGATCAGACTGGTTTCCACCGCGGACACCGGCTTCTTCTATGTAACCAAGAAGAATCCCCGGAACACGACCGAGAAGATGAGCTTCCGCAAGTACGATCCCGTCGTGCGCAAGCACGTTGAGTTCAAGGAAGCGAAGATTAAGTAATCGGTCGATCGCTGAAACCCTCAGGTTCAGTGATGGTTCAAGGCCACTCCTTGAAAGGTGTGGCCATGAAACCGATGAAAAATCCCGTGAAAATGCTTTCGGCTGCGCTCGCGCTTGGTTGCGCGGGCGTTTCTGCGTCTGCGATGGTGGCTGCTGCACCTGCGTACGCCCAATCCGATTCGGCGAAGCTGGATCAAGCGGTGGCCGCCTTGCGCGGCATCTCCACGCTAAAGGCGGATTTCACCCAGACTGATCGTGTGGGCCGCACCGTGCGCGGTAAGCTGACGCTGAAACGGCCAGGGCGGATCCGCTTCGAATACGATCGTGCCGTCAACATGTTGATAGTTGGCGACGGCAGAGCGCTAACGATGATCGACTATGACGTTCGGCAGGTTCAGCGCTGGCCGATCAGAAACAGCCCCCTTGGCGCGCTGCTCGATCCGAACCGTGATGTGAAACGCTTTGGAACCCTGCGACCCACGGGCAACGCCAATGTCATCAGTGTTGAGGTGCGCGATCCCAAGCATCCCGAATACGGGATCATCACGCTGATCTTCATGCGCAATGCCCGCGCGCCTGGTGGCCTTGAGCTAACGAGCTGGGTGGCGCTGGATTCGCAAAATCAGCGCACGACCATCCGCCTCTCGAATCAAAAGTACGGTGAGCCCGTTCCTGACAGCACGTTTACGTGGCGAGATCCCCGAAGCAAAGTTCGTCGCTGACAAAGCACGGGTGGCCGTGATTTGTGCTCGCCCTGCGCCAAAGTACGATAACTTTTTCTTCTGTTCACTTCACAGAAAGAACATTCCTCCTACATTGCATCTATCAGAGCAGCTGAGGCGGGTTTTCCCCCCTGTTGCCCGCGCCTCCCTGACGGCAGCTCTGGTATCCAAGCGTGACGAACGCTCAAAAGGAACCCTCGTCCCAACCGCCCCCCGGGACGAGGGTTTTCTTTAATCTTCCCCTCCCAAGTAACATTTTCGTCGACAGTGTTTATTGCAGTGTCGCCGGACTGGAAAATGGCGCGCGCTGCACCTACACGCCTTGCCATGGTCAAGATTGTTACATGGAACATCAATTCCGTCCGCCTGCGCCTCGATCAGGTGGAGCGCTTCATTGCGGCGTACGATCCCGATGTGCTGTGTCTGCAGGAGATCAAGTGCACGGAGGACAAGTTCCCGCATGAGGCGTTTGCCAATCTGGGCTATACGCACCGCTTCGTGCACGGGCAGAAAGGGTATCACGGGGTAGCCACTCTCAGCCGCATCCCCGCCCAGGAGTTCAGCCGTTATGACTGGCAGGATAACGGAGAGGCGCGCCACGTTGGCATTGAGCTTTCCGGACCCGGGCAGGGCATGGTGCTGGAAAATGTCTATATTCCGGCAGGTGGCGATATTCCTGATCGCGAGTTAAACCCTAAGTTTAGGCAAAAGCTGGACTTTCTTGAACGGATGACTCGTTGGGCTGACAAGATTGACCGGCCCACGATGATTGTTGGCGATTTCAACGTCGCGCCGCTCGAATGCGATGTTTACGATCACAAGGCACTGCTGAAGGTCGTAAGTCACACTCCGATCGAAGTGAGTACGTTGGGCCGTTTTCAGGACGCGCACGGCTGGGTCGATCTGGGTCGCAAGTTTATCCCTGCGCCCGAGCGTAATTATTCCTGGTGGTCTTACCGCTCCTATTGGCGAGAGAAGGACCAAGGGCGCCGGCTCGATCACATGTGGGCATCGCCGGATCTGGCCGCGCAAACCGTCGCTCATCGCTTCGTTGAAGAGACACGCAAGTGGGAGCGTCCATCGGATCACGTGCCGCTGATTACGGAGTTTTCACTCTGAACACGACGGAACATTCTCTCCCACCATCTGGTGCTACGCGGCGGGTTGCTTTGGCGATTGACGCTTTGCGTCATGGCTGGGCGATCTGCGTAGATGATTCCCTTCATCTCCTTCCGGCGGAAACGGGTTTTGGGCCGCGCATTTCCGCATCCCGCATGCTGATTTCAGCGGCGCGTGCGGCAACCCTGAAGCTCACCAACCAGCGTGAAGCGGCAGAGCCGGATGCGCCGGTGCTGATCCGCGCGGCTGATCCGTTCGATCTGGAAGCAGCGCGGGCGGTGGCCGATCCGGCGCTGGACCTGGCTTACCCGATGAAGGGCCCGTTCTTGGCAGAGCATCTGGATAACCCCAAGGCTGCGACTGCCGCCATGGAACTGGCGCGATTGGCGGGTGTGCTTCCGGCCTTCCTGGTGGGATGCGAGCCGAGGGGGGAGTTTCAAGCAGTCGGCAGTGATGATTTGGCCGACTGGCGCGATCCGGCCCGGCTGATCCTTGCGTCACGCGCTCATTTGCCGGTTCTGGCTTGCGAAGACTCGGAAATCATAGCTTTTCGGTCTGCTGATGACCTGCGGGAACATGTTGCGCTCGTGATCGGCAAGCAGGATGGTTCCAAGCCACCCTTGGTACGGCTCCATTCCGAATGCCTGACGGGCGACATTCTCGGCAGCCTGAAGTGCGATTGCGGCCCACAGCTTGATGCGGCGCTGCGGGCAATGGCTGCCGAGGCGGAAAAGGGTGGCTGGGGCGTACTGCTATATCTGCGGCAGGAAGGGCGTGGCATCGGGCTGGTGAACAAGCTGCGGGCCTATCGCCTGCAGGATCAGGGATACGATACGGTCGACGCCAATAATCGCCTTGGCCTGCCGACCGAGGCACGGGACTTCCCGGTCGCCGCAAGGATGCTGGAACTGCTCGGGGTCTCAGCGATCCGGTTGATGACCAACAACCCGGCTAAAGTCGCTGCGCTGCGTGCAGAAGGCGTGAACGTGATTGAGCGGGTGGCCCACCAGTTGCCGCCCAATCCCCATAATCAGCGCTATTTGGAAACGAAGCGCGATCGGACTGGGCACCTGCTCAAGTGAGCAGCCGGACTGAAGCGAGAGTTATCGCCGATCCAGCGGTTTTAGCTCATTTGCAATCTCATTGTCCCGAAGGACCAGCCGGTCACCGCTGAAGTCCACGACGAAATTGCTGGACCTCTCTGCGCCCGGAGCGAACCGGGCGACGTTCGATTCAATGGTCAACCCATCAGAGCTTCGCGACCGTTCCGTCGCTCCGACCACGATCAGCGCGGAATGGTTATCCTTGTCGCCGCCTTGCACGAACCAGTTTTTGGCGATTTGCCCCGTAGAGCCGTTGGGCAGGTCGATCATAAAATTGGTCTCACTCCCCCGGCTATCGTCAAAGCTGTTGTCGGTGATGGAGACGCGTGCGCCGCGCATTTTGATGTAATGCCCGCCTGTGCCCTGCTCAAAGCGGCTGCGGGTGACGGTAAGTGAGCCGTAATGCCCGATGTAGATCGAATGGGCGCAGCCGCCGCTGCCCTCGCAAGTCCCCAGTCGGGTGAAGGTGCTCTTGTCAATCACGATGGAGTTGTGGGGCTCACTATTACCAAGGATGCCCTGCTCGCTATCGCGGAACCAGCTTTGCGAAACGGTTAAGTCGCCCTTTTCGAGCCTGATACCGGCACCGTTTCGGTCCGGCACGCGAATGCCGGAAAAGACCATGCCGTCAATCCGGGCGCTGCGGCCCGCCAGCACCAGCGCAGCCTTATCCTGGCAGGCAACACCCTCCAGAATCGAATGGCCGGGCACCGCAGCGGTGTAAGTAATATCGCCAGCCTTCTGCACCGCGCAGTCGGCAAAGCGCATGGAGGCAAAGCGGATAGTCCCCGTCCCTGTGCCGATCGCGTTAACTGCTTCCTGCAACACGGTGTAGGTTTGGCCCGTCTCAACCACGGTATAAGGGCCTTCCTGCTGCCCGATGGCAGCGCCCGTTCCAAGCGTTCCAAGACAGGCGACAACAGCAAGCGAAGCAAGAGCGCGCATTTTCATCATCCTGGCTTAGTTCAATTTGCAAACGACTGCGCGGCTGAAAGTCGGCGCGTCCAAACTCGGCACAGTCGAACAGGAAATATTGCCTCGGTGCTGAGCATGAACGCGCTGATTTCATGTAGCTTGTCTGTATGAATAGGTTAGGGCGATCAAATGGCTACCATCCGTCAGATCGATCCGCAACTATCTGGCTGGAATGGCAAACATTTGGCAGCGCTGCTGATTGCCAACCTTTCCATCGGTATCGGACCATTGTTTATCCGGATGGCGGACGCCGGACCGGCATCCACCGGGTTCTGGCGGCATGTGATTGCCCTGCCCATCCTTGCGGCATTTCTGATCTGGCGTGAGCCTGCCAGCGAATGGCGACTGCGCGGACGTACGTTTTGGATTGTCCTGGGGGCGGGCGCTCTGTTCGGGCTTAATCTCGTTTGCGCCTATGTCGGCTTTGGCCTGACTCGTATGGGCAACATTGCCTTGCTGGGCAATTCCGGCGGACTGCTGCTGATGATGTGGGGAGTTATCGCCTTGCGGCGTATGCCCCGCATGCTGGAAGTGGTGGCGATCAGCTCGGCCATCTTTGGCGTTGCACTGCTGCTTGCCGGCTCGTTGCAGGTCTCGTTGCAGACGTTTCGGGGCGATCTGCTGGGGCTGGGATCGGGCGCATGCTATGCTGCCTATCTGCTGATGCTGCGCCACGCTCGTGCGCTGATCGGGCAGATCACGCTATTGTTCTGGGCTACCATCGGCAGCATGCCAATATTGCTGTTCGCGGCGCTTGCCATGGGTGAGAAAATCTTTGCCGATAACTGGTGGCCGATCATTGGCCTGACGATCAGCGGTCATCTGGTTGGTCAGACGCTGCTGCTCTATTCGTTGCGGCATTTCAGCGCACTGGTGATCGGCATAACTTTATTAACTCAGCCCGCGATCGCGGCGGCACTGGGCTGGGTGGTCTATGGTGAAGTGCTGACCGGAATGGACATGCTGGGTATGTCCATGGTTGGCGCTGCGCTGGTCATCTCACGCGCGGCGGATCAGCCCGCGCCGAAGCCGGGCTGATCGCTTTCCGATTGATTACGAGGTCTTGAGGATGCGGCCCAGGTCGCCCTTGCCGACGGTATCGCTTGCCATTTCAAGCATGCGATCAAGGCTGGCCTTGGCCTTAAGGCGCAGGTCTTCCTCAATCTCGATCCGCGGCGAAAGATCGCGCAGCGCGAGGTAGAGCTTCTCCAGCGTATTAAGCGCCATGTAGGGGCAGATGTTGCAGGCGCAGTTGCCGTCTGCGCCCGGTGCACCGATGAAGTTCTTTCCTGGCAGCGCCTTTTCCATCTGATGGATGATGTGGGGTTCGGTCGCTACGATCAGGGTGTCGCCCTCAAACGTCTTGGCGAAGTTGAGGATCGAGCTGGTTGAACCGACATGATCGGCATGGTCCAGGATATGCGGCGGACATTCCGGGTGCGCGGCCACGGGGGCGCCCGGATGCTGGGCCTTAAGCTTCAGCAGTTCTCGTTCGCTGAATGCTTCGTGCACAATGCATACGCCCGGCCACAGCAGCATCTCCCGATTGAACTTGCGGGAAAGGTAGCCGCCCAGGTGCCGGTCTGGCCCGAAGATGATCTTCTGGTCTTCGGGAATCTTGTTGAGGATCGTTTCCGCTGATGAGGACGTGACGATGATGTCCGAAAGGGCTTTCACCTCTGTCGAGCAGTTGATGTAAGTCAGCGCGATATGATCTGGGTGCGCCTCACGGAATGCCTTGAACTTTTCGGGCGGGCACGAATCTTCAAGGCTGCATCCCGCTTCCAGATCGGGAAGCACCACGATCTTGTTGGGCGAGAGAATCTTTGCGGTGTCAGCCATGAACTTTACGCCGCAAAAAGCGATGACATCCGCGTCGGTTTCCGCCGCCTTGCGTGACAGTTCCAGCGAATCTCCGACGAAATCGGCAAGATCCTGTATTTCCGGCCGTTGGTAGTAATGAGCCAGAATGACCGCATTGCGCTCCTTGCGCAACCGGTTGATCTCGGCCAGCAAATCAACACCAGTCAGGTCTTCGCGCGGTAATACGGTCATCAGCAATCCTTTTCAGTGATTACCAGATGGCCTTGGCTGGCCCCAGGATCAAGAGCAGATTCGCGCGTTCAGAATGACATACCCGGCGGAATGAATGCCGCCATCGGCCGCTCCCCTCCCGCAGTGCCTGCCAGCAGCGCTTCCGTAAGGCTTACGCCAAGCGGGCTGTAGGCAATGACATCGGCAACAATCTGCGTGACGATGATGGCGCCTATGCCCCAGAGATAGGCAGGATGAACGTGCCCGTACCGGCGTTTGTCAGCAATCATGCCGATCACCGGAAATACCAACGTGGCAACTACCATGAGGCGCCAGGCATGGGGGATCATCAGCGGCATCGGCAGAAGTCGCCCTAGGCCGGGCCCGGTCAGGATGCTCATGCCCACGAGCATCAGCCGCCTATGCCATCCGGTATAGCGCCTCCGCCTAAGAGCAGTGATTATCAAGACACCGAACAGGACCAGGCTCAACGAGTTGCTGATAAGGAACTCGTTCTGATCGAAGAAAAATGGACCGCCGGATCTCCGTAGAGCTACGATCATGACGGCAAAGCCCATCACAACCATAATTGGCACCAGCACGTAGGCCGCCAGACCCAGGGTTACGTGCAGCCTTATGTTGTTGGTCGCGATTGACCAATTCTGCGCCAGATAAAATGCGATCCAGCTGAAGAACACTCCGGCATGGAGGTGGTAAATGGCGGGGACGGCGAAAGTCGATCGGCCCAAGGCCAAGTGTATGGAAAAGCCCGCAACGATAACGGCCGCCATAACGCAGGCCATTATCAGGAAAAACTTGCCATCCGCCTGATAACGCGTGCGCGGTGAATCAAAAATCGTAGCCATGGCATTCCCCAAATATGCCGAGGAAAGCCATTTTACTTGCGATAATCTTTTTAGAAAAGAAGAAATAAAAGTCGCGTCAGTTACTGGTGCGCTTATTCGCCATCCAGAAGAACTTCTACGGTTACGTCCTTGAAACCAGCGACTTGAAGCGGAATGGTTAAATTCTGGCGCACCGCGTCTTTGGCGGCGGATCGGGCAAGGTCCATCAGCACGGGATTAACCGCCTGCTCCAACGCCAGCTTTTCCGCTAGCTGGGTGTTCTGGCGGCTAAGGTTATCCTGGGCATCGCGGCTGATCCAGATTCCCTCGCGCAGATATTGCGCGCGCGCTTCATCCAGATTGGGCTTGCCCGCCTTGATTGCCGGCAAGCGCACCGTCAGAACATGGCTTTGTTCGTTCCAGTCAAGTCGCGAGCGGTCCATCTGCGACAAATCCAGCGTGTAATCTACTCGCGTAGGAATGATGGCGATCTGCTTTGAATTGACGAGGCCCAGCAGCCGGCTGTCTTGGGCCGCCACTACGGGGGCCAGTTGCGCGCTGAACACTGTCAGTTTGTTCTGTTTTTCAAATGCGGTGAGCGTGGTTCCCACGGGGCTGCCACGGTCTGCAGGCCAGAACGCCTCGTAAGCCAGCCATGCGGCGACTGCCAGCATGAGAACGAAAAGCAGCCACGGTGCGCCGCTGGTCCTTGCCAAATTGCGCTGGCGGGGCTGCAGTTCGGGTTCATCGTTCATCAGGTCAATGTCCAGATGTCATCTTCGTGATGAACGCGCCCTTTACGCTCCAGATCAATGAGGTGAGCGTGGACTGATCGTTCGGCGGCAGGCCACAGTCCCTGATGCACGCCCTTGTACATTTGCGGAACCATCGTGGTAATTCGCGTGTCCCCCTTTTCCATCAGGCGAAGGATCTGCGCCTCACGCTGGCGGCGATGTCCGATCATGCCTCGGACGAACTGACGCGTCTTGTCGATCTGTGGGCCATGGGCCGGGAAATAGACGGCATCGGTGCGATCATAGAGCTTTTGCAGGCTGGCCATGTATGCCGTCATGTCGCCATCGGGGGGAGCGACCACCGTGGTGGACCAACCCATCACATGATCTCCTGTAAACAGAACATCGTGCTCGTTGAGGGCAAAACACAGGTGGTTCGATGTGTGGCCGGGCGTGTGAACGGCAGTGAGGGTCCAGCCTTGGCCGCCGATGGTATCGCCATCGCCCAGCACCTGATCTGGCGAGTAAGCGGTGTCGAACGAGGCGTCCAAGCGTGGGCCATCGTCGGCAAGTGCCAAAGCAGCGCAACCGATGATCGGGGCGCCGGTCCTTTGCGAAAGCGACGCCGCTGCGGGCGAATGATCGCGGTGGGTATGCGTGCAGCAGATCGCGACGACCCTGGCATCGCCAATCCCGCTTATCAGTGCTTCGATATGGTCGGCATCATCCGGACCGGGATCGATGACGGCAATCTCTTTTTCATTGCCAACTAAATAGCTTTGCGTTCCGCTATAGGTAAAGGCGGATGGGTTGTGTGCCAAAACGCGGCGGACCAGCGGGGCGACCGGTTCGGAGAGCGCATAAGGCGGCTTGCCTGCTTCTTTCTGCATGCCGATGATATGGAGCCCGCCATCGACGATGTCGAGCGGGTAAGGCTGATTGCTAGAGGATCCGGGCCTGGCCCATGCAACAGACCTTGCTTGCGCCATCGCGGGTGATGGTGCGAAGTGGCGGCTGATGACGCCGGCAGCTGGCTTGACCAGCTATAGCTCCCGACGCGAGAAAGGTTCGACTGACCCAATGGCAAGCGGCGGTCGACGCCAATCAGGCAGACATCAAGTAAAGCCGCTCGCGCAGCGTATCGACGCCGCTGGGCTTGGAGAGCGGGACACGCCGCCATTCCCGGTCGAGCCGTAGCAGGCGAGCATAAAGACGCATCACGTCCTCGACCAGTTCTTGCGCTTCCTGCTCCAGCATGGCGAGGTTATCTGGGTCCGGTGCCTGAAGCTCGTGGGAAAGCCGCGCATGCCGCCGCAAGTGAAATTCCGAAAGCTCGCCCATCAGATAAGCGCGCTGGTTCAGCAGCCAGGTAATGGCGTGCATGATACGAGTTGTGGCCCGCAACCCTTCGCAGGATCGCGCGACCCGGACCAGGTCTTCCACCCCATTGTGAAAGACTGCCGATTGCGCGGACGGGGGTGGTGCAAACCGTGCGCGCACCTCATCCGCAAGAGTCAGGGCCTCGCAATAGAGGTCTTCGACAATTTGCGAATTTATGCTTGCTGGTTCAGACATTTGCGACCGATATTGTGCTTGCTGGCCGGTCGGCAAGGAAGAAATGAGGTCAGCGTCGGGACTGGAACCATGTGTCCGAAACCGGAACGATTTTAGTGAGCGTATTATCACCTAAATCGCGGAAAACGAAGGTTAGGCAATTATATCCGGGATTAGATAATCCTCGATGGTAGAGATTTGGTCCTTCAGCCGGAGCTTGCGTTTTTTGAGCCGCGCAATCTGCAATTGATCGTTCGATCCGGTGCTTTCCAGCGCGTCGATAGCCGCATCGAGATCGCGGTGGTCAACCTTCAGCGCCTCAAGACGCTTGCGCATTTCTTCCTCAGTCACGCCTGACGCCTTGTTTGCCATGGCGGGCCGAATAGGGCCTGTGCTTTGACGCGGCAATACCGCGCTTTGCCGAATTGCGCATGTTCGGTGCTTCGCAAGTCCGGTGGTTTATGATTTCATGCTCAGGTGCCGATCTCGCTTTGCCGATTCGGTTTGCGAGGTTGGCCTCAATGAACGAGGAGGTTCCAACATGGATAATTCGCATCTCAGTGCTCTTCAGCTCAAGCACGCGGGAATTGACCGGCAGCTAAATAAGGAAATGAGCCGCCCCCTGCCGAACGATACGGTGCTCCAGGCTCTCAAAAAACAAAAGTTGCGCCTCAAAGAAGAGATTCAGCGCCTCTAAGCTGAACATGGCGGGATGGTTCGTCCAGCCGCTTGCAATCGGAGAGGTAAAATCTCGGTCGTTTCGATCGAATTTTCATCCGAGCAGCCCCGGGACGCATGCCAAATTATCTTTGATTTCCATAAGAGGTGCGAGCGCGTTCCCAAACAGTCAGGCATGCGCTAATCTGCTGTAATGACCCATACGGCAGCCCAAGCAGCACGTACCATTCTTACCCGCCTTCATGATGTGATGGCGTCGCGCAATCACGCGCAGGCCAAGCTCAATACGGTGGTGGAGGTGATCGGGGAGTGCCTCAATAGTGAGGTGTGCTCGATCTACCTCCTGCGGGAGGGAATGCTTGAGCTGTTTGCGACGCGCGGTCTTGCACAAGAAGCCGTGCACGTCACACGCATGGCCGTGGGCGAAGGGCTGATCGGCATGATTGCCGAGAATACCGAGACGCTCAATCTGGCCGAAGCAGCGGCGCACCCTGACTTTTCCTATCGTCCCGAAACGGGCGAAGAACGGTTCCATTCTCTTGCGGGCGTGCCGATTGTGCAGCGCGGGCGTGCGGTGGGCGTTCTTGCTGTTCAGCACGTTGAACCTCGCCGGTATGAGGAAGTGGAAATCGAGGCACTTCAGACAGTGGCCATGGTGCTGTCTGAACTGATTACCAATGCCGGCTTGATAGATGAAGAGGACCAAGGTGGACCGGGTTCGACTTCATCCGGGCCGGAGCAGATGCGCGGGCTGACGCTGGTGAAGGGCTTGGGGATCGGCCAGGCCGTGTTCCACCAGCCACGCATCACCATCGATCACGTCGTTGCCGAAAATACGGAGGCCGAACGCCAGCGCGTTGTGATGGCGTTCGAGAAAATGCGCGATCAGATTGACCGTATGGCCAGCCAGGCAGAATTCGGCGTGGGCGGAGAGCATGAGGAGGTTCTCGAGACCTACAAGATGTTCGCTTACGATGAAGGCTGGACCCGGCGGATCAACGACGCGATCGATTCCGGGCTTACGGCTGAAGCAGCGATTGAACGCGTGCAACAGGGCACGCGAATGCGCATGCGTCGGATCGACGACCCCCTGCTTGCCGATCGAATGCATGATCTTGAAGACCTGGCAAACCGCTTGCTTCGGATAGTTTCGGGCCAGTTGGGCACGGCGGCCTCGAGCGGTCTGCGCAGTGACACCATTTTGATCGCCCGCAATCTCGGCCCCGCCGAACTGCTGGAATACGACAGGCGCCGTCTGAAAGGCGTGATCCTGGAAGAAGGCTCGCTCACCAGCCATGTCGTGATCGTGGCGCGCGCCATGGGCGTGCCAGTGCTGGGCCGCGTTCGGGGTGTGCGCGGCAAGGTGCGTGAAGGCCAGCAGATTCTGCTGGATGCGGAGCAGGCAACTCTGACCATCCGGCCCGGTCCGGCGATGGTGGAAGCGTTCGAGGCGCGCACCGCCAAGTATCGCGAACGCCAGGCTGCATATGCCGCGCTGCGCGATGTGGAGCCATTCAGCAAGGATGGCATTCGCATCAAGGTCATGGTGAATGCCGGCCTCCGAGAAGATATGGCTAACCTAAGCCTCACTGGTGCGGACGGGATCGGCCTGTTCAGAACCGAGTTTCAGTTCCTCGTATCGGCCACACTGCCCGCACGTGAACGTCAAACCCGGCTTTACCGCGAAGTTCTGGACGCAGCGGGCGACAAGCCGGTAATTTTCCGCACCGTCGACATCGGTGGTGACAAGACGCTGCCTTATCTGCGCCACGACGATGGCTCGCCAGAAGAAAACCCGGCGATGGGCTGGCGTGCGCTGCGTCTGGCCCTCGAACGCGATGGCCTGCTGAAAGTGCAGGCGCGCGCCTTGTTGGAGGCAGCGGCTGGCAGGGAACTCAATGTGATGTTCCCCATGGTTGGCGAAACGTGGGAGTTCGACGCTGCGAAAGCGATTTTCGATTCCCAGATGAAGTTCTTGAAGCAGAACAAGAAAATGCTGCCTGAGGTGATCCGCTATGGCGTGATGCTGGAGGTTCCGTCGCTTGCCGAGCAGCTTGATCTGATTGCGCCCAAGATATCGTTCCTCTCTATCGGCACGAACGATCTCACTCAGTTTCTGTTTGCCGCCGACCGTTCCAATCCAAAGCTGGCGGAAAGGTACGACTGGTTAAGCCTTTCGGTCATGCGCTTCTTGCGCCGGGTGGTGGCCTCCGTCGCAGCTATGCCGATCGATGTAACCGTGTGTGGCGAGATGGGCGGACGGCAGATGGAAGCCATGGCGCTGATCGGGCTGGGCATCCGCCGCCTTTCGATTACCCCCGCCTCGGTGGGGCCGATCAAGGAGCTGGTTCGCAAGCTGGACATTCGGGAACTGGAGCGGGCGATGGAAGGATGGCTTACCTCTCCGCCAGAAAATTTCCGCGAGGCACTTGCCGATTGGGCAGCCGAGAGAGGTATTACCTTCGATTGACCGGGTTTGCGATCCAATAAGGATCATTACTTCGAGTGCGAATATGCAGGGCCCCGATAAGTTGTGGGTGGAACGTTGCAGGGTTTGACATTGGTGCCGGGGCGTCGTTGTCTGTCATTTAGTGTCGTCGGCCATGTTAGAGCGAAATCGTGAACCAGAACGAGGAAACCGGCGAATTGCCGCTGCTGACAGCGGGACAGGAATTGCGCGAGGCGCGGGAGACCCAGAAGCTCTCAATTGAGGCAATTGCTTCGCGGACAAAGATTGCGACCAGGCAGCTCGAAGCGATCGAGCAGGACCGCTTTTCCGACTTGGCCAGTCGCACATATGCGATCGGATTTAGCCGCGCATACGCCCGCGCTCTGGGCCTTGATGAAAAGCGCATTGCCGAAAGAGTCAGGGCGCAGATGGATGCAGAGCACGGATCGCGTCCCGCCCCAAGCACTGAGAATTTTGAGCCCGGCGATCCCGCCCGCGTGCCGCCCTCGCTTCTTGCATGGGCCGCGGGCCTTGCCTTTCTGGGCGTTATCGTCGTGCTTTTCCTGTTCTGGCGTAGTTTTGTTGACCCCACAGGTCAGCTTCCAGATCTGGTTTCGGACGAGGATCGCGCCCCGCAGGCGCAGCCTTCGGCCATTCCCGCTGCCTTGCCCGGTGCGGCAGTAGCACAGACCGGGCCGGTTGTTGTCACCGCCACCGAAGACAGGGTGTGGGTCAAGATCGTCGACGGTTCCGGGGCGCAACTCTTCCAGAAGGAAATGACGCTGGGAGAGGCTTTCACCGTACCGGCCGACATATCTGCGCCGCGCCTTTCTACCGCGCGGTCGCACGGTCTGCGCATTTCGGTGGGCGGGAAGGAAGTGCCGCAACTATCTGCAGGCGGTCCAGTTCTGCGTAACATGCCAGTGGACAACACAAGCCTTCTGGCGCGGCTAAATGCCACCACTGCGACCAGTGCAGCCGTGACACCCGCAGCAGCCAGACCGGATACGGCATCGCTACGAGTGGGACCGGCTGCTCCCGCCCGCTATGCGCCGTCGCCTGCGCCGCCTGCCGGCCCCGAAGCCGGAACGGGTGCCGAGGCGGCAGTCCCAGTGCAACCTGCTGGCGAAGCTAACTGAAATCCACCGTTTTGAGGCAGGCTGCGCCTCGACATGGGGCATCTCGTCCGGCAAGCAGATGCGGGTTGGTCTGTGGTTAATGTCCGGTACGGATCGCGCCCTGCAGTATAGGGCTGGTATCGGGCATTTTAGGGAGTTCGACGACAATGTTAAGGTTGTTCCGCCGTCCAGGTTACGTGAAGTCTGCATCTTGGTTGGTGGTGGCAGCGATGCTCACCGGTTCCGCTCCGGCTGCTTTTGCCCAAGACTCCGCGGCCGAAGCTCGAATCCGCAAGATGGAGGCGGAAATCAAGGCGTTGCAGCGCAAGGTCTTCCCCGGCGGGGACGAGCGGTTCTTCCAGCCGGAAATCACTAGTCCCGCCACCCCCGGCGCCGCTGCGCCCGCTCCGACAACCTCGGCAGTCACCGATCTGCTTGCTCGGATGAGCGCGGTAGAGACTCAGCTCGCCAAGCTAACTGGCAATATCGAAGAAAACGCTAACCGTATCACTCTGCTGGAGCAGCGCCTGGGTGCCCTTCAGCCGGGTTCGGGGGTTCCCACCGGCGCTATTCTTCTGCCTTCCTCTTCCACAACGCCAGCAGCGACATCGGCACCGCAATCGAACATTAGCGCCCCGAGCAGTGTCGCTGTTCCTGTTGCTGCCCCAGTCGTCAGCGCGCCCAGTTCGGCCCGGCTTTCCGCTGTACAGGCAGTTGAAAAGCCACAAACCGGCGATGCGGGTGAAGATGAATATAGCTACGGCTTCCGTCTGTGGGAGGCAAAGTTCCATCCCGAAGCTCGCCAGCAACTGCAGATCTTCATAGACAAGTATCCCAGTCATAAGCGTGCCAGCTGGGGCATGAACCTGATGGGCCGTGCCTATCTGGATGAAGGCAACCCGCGCGAGGCGGCAAAATGGTTCCTGCAGAACTATCAGGCAGACAAAAGCGGCGGACGGGCGCCCGACAGTCTGCTCTATCTGGCTCGCTCCATGAAAGAGATGCAAGATACCAAGCGCGCTTGCATCGCTCTGGCTGAATTCGGCGAGACATATGTGGCTGAAGCAGCAGGACGCCTGAAAGGTGAATACGATGCCACACGACGTGGCCTCACCTGCTGAGGTTAACTTGCTACGCACTGATGATGAAGTGGTGCTGCGCTTTGCCGATCAGCTGCACGCGATCTGGCCAGATGGCATGGCCGATCCAGCGGCGCGGCTTGGCATAGCGGTAAGCGGCGGGCCGGATAGCTGTGCGCTCCTGCTGCTGGCACATGCTGCTCTGCCCGGTCGGGTGGAGGCGGCGACCGTCGATCACGGCCTCCGATCCGAAAGCGCGGCAGAAGCGGAATTCGTTGGCTCACTGTGCGAAAGGCTTGGCGTGCCGCACCGGATTTGCACCGTGGAAGTGGGGCAGGGCAACTTGCAATCGCAAGCGCGGGCTGCTCGGTACGAAGCCCTTGAGAGGTGGGCCAAGGAGCAGGGCCTTCACGCCGTTGCCACTGCTCACCATGCCGACGATCAGGCCGAAACGTTCCTGCTACGGCTCAATCGGGGTAGCGGCGTTTCCGGCCTCGCAGGAGTACGCGCGCGAGGCGTCATTCCGGGTGGCCAGACACTGCTGTTGCGGCCTCTCCTTGGATGGCGCCGGGAAGAACTGGGCCAAATCGTGGATCAGACAGGCCTTGCAGCGGTCCAGGATCCCAGCAACCTTGATGACAGGTTTGACCGGGTGAGAATGCGCAAGGCGCTTGCCTCCGCAACATGGCTGGACACGGCGGCGATAGCGCAAAGCGCTTCCCATCTGGCGGACGCAGATTTTGCGCTGGAGTGGGCCGCTCGGATCGAATGGGATCGATGCGTTCGCAAGGAAGGTCTTGGCATGGCCTATCGTCCGCGTGCGCCGCGGGCCATTGCCATTCGTGTTCTGGCTCGAGTCGTTCGCGAGCTTGATGGTGAGGAACCCCGCGGGGGCGCGATAGCAAATGTCTTTGATGCATTGCTTAGCGGCCAGCCGGTTTCAATCGGTGATCTGGTAGCGCGTGCAGGGCCGGGTGGCTGGCACTTCACCAAGGCCCCAAAACGAAAGCAAAGATAAAAGGTTCTGATGCTGCGGGGCGAAGCAATCCAGGGTGGCCCGTAATTACCCTGGATTGCTTCCCCGGCAAATCCGGCGGTTAACCGGACGATTTCCCGTTCTGATCGAGCGGGCCGGGAATGGCCTGACTATAAAAATAGTCTGGCAAATTGATATCACGACTCCGCCAGTGAGTCACCGATTTTGACCGTCTTGCCACGCGTGATGAATACCCGGTCTCCCACTTTGGTCGTGGCGAAAACTTTTGCTGCAAATGGCTCGGGCATGCCAACACACCCGTGGCTGGCGTAACCCAGCTCAACTTCACTGGCATGGAGGGCGATGCCATCATTGGTGAGCCGCTGCATGTAGGGCATTTCCGCGTCGTAGATGTTGGACACGTGGTGACGCTTCTTCTGCATGATCGGAAAGACGCCAAGCGGAGTGGGCTTCTCCTGTGTGCCCAATAGAACCGCCGCGGCGCCGATTTCATAGCCGTCGCGGAACACAGAGATCACCCGCGCATCAAGATCGACCGTGACGACGATAGGACCATCGGGAACGCCTGTGTCATCCCAATGCCACTCGCCATATTTGATCGGCCCGGTGATTGGCAGCACGCGCTTTATGACGAAAGGATCGTCGGCCACAACAGGTAGGGATTGCGCTGTCACTTCTTGCGAGCGTGCAGGCGTTGCCGCCTGAGCTATCGCGGTAAGTCCGGAAGATTGGGGCTGCGCAGCCTCACTGCGGCCAATCGGCCGAGATAATACCATCGCGATGAGGCTGACTAGGCCGACGAAGGCACATGCCAGCAGGATCTTGCCCTTGGTGAATGATTTCATCAGCGACTCGTTGTTTTCGATAGTGCCCGGATTGCGCAACCGGCCGGCTATGGCCAGCGAGGATCAAGGTGCGTATCATCGAGGGACCGTGCGGCAGCAAAAGTTAACGGCACTGTCCTTGATCGGATAAAGCACGCGCTGGAACTGGCGACCGGAGGGATATCGAACTACCGCGATTCCTGACTATCCACTTGTGAGGGTTTAGTGAGGTGGGGCTATCGACCCTCCCCAAGACACTTCGCGAGAGAGTTTACCCATGAGCGCCGAATTCGTTGGCAATCGCCGTGGCAATCCGCAGGGCCAGCCTGTGCGAATGTTCGATCGGATCGATGAAGTCGCGGTGGATATGGGCATAGCTGCTCGCACCTTCGTCCGGATAGTCGGTCGGCTCATTCACAAAAAAGTCCCGGATTGATGGGAAACGCGTGGGGAATGCGCGGCGTAGCTGCGCCAGCGCATCATCGATTCGCAGTGTGAAGATCATTTCGAAAACGTCTTCGCGGCTGATGTCGTTTGCGCGGCTGAAGGGCGGCACCATCACGGCGCGCAGGAACATGTGTTGGAACAGGGCAAGCCGCAGCGATTGCAGCACTCCGAGGCTCCGCCGCGTAGTCTCGCGATCCGCGCGCGGCGCTTCGTCGGGAAGCAGATCCAGTAAGCCGTGGAGCTTTACCGCGTCTACGCGCAGCCGGGAAACTAGCCTGCGAAATACCCCGGTGCGGTCATCCTTGGTGAGATATTCGCCCAAGGTCAGGCAGGCATCGGCAATGTGCTGCTCGTCACCGCGATAAGGGCGGCTGGCCCAATAGGCGGAGTTAAACAGCTCCCCATAGGCGGCCACAGTCTTGATGCTGCCCAGTGCGTTTGCCGCGCGCAGCAGGCGTACGAGCTGGCGGCCGCGTTGGCTTTCCCGCAGGAGTGCCGCGATATCTTCCCGATTGCCGTCGGCTGCCGTGCCAACGCCCGCGATGATGTTTACCGGATAACCCAATTGTTGCAGGATCGCGTTGTGGGGGATCGCGCGAATCTGACGCAGGGTCATTTCACGGTCCGACGCGAGGTCGAACTGGCGTCGCGATTTGCGGCTGCCGCTATCGTTCAACAGGCCAAGACCAAAAGCCGTGACGGCCCGCGCGTATGTGCGGCTGGTAAGGTGCTCTTGCTGTACCCGGCGGATCGCGCGATAGAAATCAAGGCTGAGATCCGTGCGGCGATAGAAAGGATCGGTCGTCGCATTGGGGTCTGCAAAGTGCGGCGGCATTTCCGCAAAGCGTGTAAGCGTGGCCAGGGCCAACTCTGCTGATCCGAAGACTAGGTAACCGTCGCCGCCCTGAAAGCTGACTTCCGGCTCAAGCCTGATTCCGGCGCGGGCAAACCGGCGCCGCGCCCATTGCGACATGGGCCAGCCAAGCCGATCCTCGAAACCAGAGGGATGGGCGCCACGGCCCATGCTTTCGCCGTGAGTGTTGAAGATCAGGGCGGCCACACCGGTCAACCCATTGGCGGTCATCGCTTCCGCAAGACGACCCTGTAAACGCTCAATGGCGAGTGCAGCGGGGATCTGCCCTACAAATCGGCCTGCGTCCGAAAAACCCGTCTGGATGCAGATGCGCCCTCGCCGGGTGGCATAGGCACGATAGGCAGGCTCCGCCAGCAAGGCATCGAGGAAGCGGCCGCCGTGTTCCAGCGCGCTTTCGGTTTCGAACAGGGGGGAAACGTCCACCTTATCGTCAATACCGAACAGTTTCGCGAAATAGAGGGCAGCCAGCACGGTGGTCGGCTGTTCGCACTCAGCCACCAGCATGCGGATGGGTGTGTCGCGATCCACGTGGGCAAGGATTTGCGCGATGGCGAGAAACTGGCGAACCGCGGTGCTGTTCTCGATCGCCAGAGCGGCGAAGTTCGACCGTAGCGGCTTTGCCTCTGCCAGCATCTCGCGCATCCGAACCAGCGCGGCCTGACTGGAAAGGTTGAGCTTGCCTTCCGGGTCGATGCGATGCCGGATCGCGTTGTGAAGCTGCGAGCTGTTCACCCGAAAGTGAATCCAGCCCATGCCCAGGCCATCGGCCCGCATGGAAGCTGCAACCACCAGCAACTTGCGCGCGGTTTCATTGTCGGCACTGCGCGCTTCGCTCTCAAGTTCGGCGATGACTGGCTCAAGCGAAACGATCTTGTCGGGATGGTCAGCAGTTAGCGTATTGGCTGCACTGGAAAGATCTGCGGGATCACTTAGATCAGCGGCGATGAGCTGAGCCATCTCCTCCGTATGCGTGGCCGCGCGACCCAGTCTTGCCGCAAACTCGGGACCTGCATCACGCAAGGCATCGGCATAGCGCCCCAGCCGTTGCGCCTTTTCCATCAACCGGTAGCGAAGCGATGTCGACCAGCCGATGTCAGTGCGGCCGTCCATGTCATAGCCGACCCAGCTTGCGAAGCGGAACGGCATGGGTTGCAGCCCCTTCCACTTGCGCGGCCAGCGTTCTGCAGCGACCTGTAGTAGCCGGTCGCAAATTGCATCGCGTGCATTCTGTGCACGGCTGAGAGCTGCCATGGCTGCGTCATGTTCGTAATCCAGCGTGATAGTGTCCCGCTTGTGGGACGCGGCGCAGACCAGATCGCGAGACATGTCACCGCTGCTCGCCGCAGCAGTAACAGTTGCGGTCTGCGCGCTATTCAGCAGGAATGTGGGGTGAGCGGTAAACACCACGTGGACATTGGGCCTCTGCCACCTGGCAGCGAAGGCGGAAAAATCGTCTTCGTCAGCAAGCTTGCGAATGCGCTCATCATTTTCCCGGGGCGATACCGGGCCGACCAGTCGCTGCAAATGCAGGGCGCGAACTCGCAGCCCCTCACATTCCATCTCGGCGACAAGCGCCTCAAAATCATCGAGCGACATTTCGCCCTTTTCCAGCTGGCGGGAAAGCTCCAACCCCAGCTGGAATACAGGGTTGAACAACGGGGATTCTACTGTCTGTTTATGGAGTTCAGCAAGGCGGGCTTCGAGATCGGCGACACTCGTCATTGGGCCAGCCCTCTTGCCGCGCGCGCGGCCTGCTCGATCGCGTCCAGGTCCGGGGTGCCGGGCGGTACGATCCAGCTCCCACCCACGCAAAGCACAGCCTCCAGAGCAAGCCAATCGTAAGCTGTATCTTGCCGAATCCCGCCGGTAGGGCAGAACCGCACTCCGCCGAATGGTCCGGCAATGGCTTTCAGCGCGGCGGTGCCGCCTGAAGCCTCAGCCGGGAAGAACTTGAAGTGGCGAAGGCCCATGTCCAGCCCGCGCATCACGTCACTGGCGGTTGCGGTGCCGGGGAGGAAGGGCACGCCGCTGGCGATGGCGGCGCTGCCCAGCGCTTCGGTCAACCCGGGGGAGACAATGAATTCGCTACCCACGCTTAGCGCGGCATCAAGATCCGCAGGTTTGAGCACGGTTCCGGCTCCAACCACGGCGCCAGCGACCTGCTTCATCTCGCGTATCACGTCGAGCGCGGCAGGCGTGCGCAGCGTTACTTCCAGCACGGGCAACCCGCCCCTCACAAGCGCTTGGGCGATGGGTGCGGCGTGACTAACATCGTCCATGACGAGAACCGGGATTACCGGGGCCATACGCATGACAGCTTCGATCGTGCTCAAAGGTCAGGTCCTCCAAGGTTGTGTTGCATGAACGCGTAGACAGCGCCAAACAGACCGGGTTCAGGGTGCGTGATGAGCTTGACCGGAATTTCCGTCATCATCTTTTCGTATCGCCCCTTGAAGGTGAAGCGTTCACCAAAGCCGGAGCGGACCAGCCGGTCGCGAATACGATAACCCAGCCCGCCAGCAATCACGACGCCTGCCGCACCATGGGCCAGCGCATAGTCCCCAGCGACACTGCCGAGAGACTGGCAGAACCGGTCCACCGCTGCTGCGCAAAGCGAATCGGATTCATCCAGGCCCGCCTGCCAGATCTCCTTGTCGTCCATATCCGGAACCACGCGATGCTCCAGCGCGGCGAGAGCGGCGCGAATATCGACGATCCCGGGGCCAGAGACCACGCGCTCGACCGAAACGCGGCGGTGCTGTTTACGCAAGCGTTGGAGCAAAGAATCCTCCACTGCGTCCACCGAGGCAAAATCCACATGGCTACCCTCCGTAGCCTGTACGTGATAGCCGGTGGCAAAACGGTGAAAATGGGCCACGCCAAGGCCGGTTCCGGGGCCAAGCACACTGATTGTCCCGGTTGCGGGAAGGTCAGCTTCTGGGCCGCAAAGGTGCAAGAAATCGTCCGTCGTGGAGTTGGCAACGGCATGGGCGACGGCGGCGAAATCGTTGAGCACGGTGACACGATCAAGGCCGAGCTGATCATCCAGCCTGCCGGTGTCGAGCACCCAGCTATTGTTTGTCATTTGCACGATATTGCCCGTGACCGGCCCGGCGATGGCGATGGCTGCCGCCTTGGGAGCGGGCCTGCCTAGCTGATGTTCAAACGCTTCCCATGCGGACCGGATGCTGGCGAAATCACTCGTCTTCAGCTTCACCATCTCGTGAAGTGCGACATTCCCGCCGTCTGCTACAGAGGCTATCGCGAAGCGGGCATGGGTTCCACCAATGTCGGCGGCGACCAGTTCCATCACAGGCCCGCCATGGCCAGCATGGCCGATCCGCCCTGTTCGGCATTATCGGCGTGGGCGCGCATGATGGCGAACAGTTCCCGTCCCATGCCCATTTCCGCGGCAGGTGGGGGAGCGGGATCGCGGGCGGCAAGGTCGGCGCTGGTGGAAATCACCCCCTCATGTGCGCACAGCCTCACCATGTCGCCATCGCGCAATAGCGAGAGCGGGCCGCCGCCTAGCGCCTCAGGAGTAACATGAATTGCGGCGGGCACCTTGCCGCTAGCGCCCGACATGCGACCGTCGGTGACGAGGGCCACGCGGTGTCCGCGATCTTGCAGCACGCCCAGCGGCGGTGTCAGCTTGTGCAGTTCGGGCATGCCATTTGCACGCGGCCCCTGAAAGCGTACAACAACCACGACATCGCCATCCAGCTCTCCGGTGGCAAAGGCCTTGGTGACATCTTCCTGTCGGGCGAAAACGCGAGCAGGAGCTTCGATCGTCCAGCGGTCCTCATTGACTGCGCTGGTTTTAAACGTTCCGCGGCCAATATTGCCCTGCACCAGCCGCATGCCGCCATCCGCCATGAAGGGTTCACTCACCGGGCGCAACATGGCCGCATCGCCGGCGGTGGCCGGCGCATCGCGCCATTTGAGTTCACCTTCGTCCAGCCACGGTTCCATGGCATATTGCGCCATGCCCCCTTCTGAAATGGTGATGACGTCTGCATGAGCCAGCCCGGCATCCAGCAATTCGCGCACGACGTAGCCTATGCCGCCTGCCGCATGGAAATGGTTCACGTCGCCTGATCCATTTGGATAGACGCGGGCGATCAGAGGAACGACTGACGAAAGCTCGTCCATATCCTGCCAATCGAGGATCACGCCTGCCGCGCGAGCCATGGCGGGTAGGTGGATGGCGTGGTTGGTTGATCCGCCTGTCGCCAGCAATCCGACACAGGCATTTACGATGGCTTTTTCATCCACGCAGAGACCTAGCGGGCGGTAGTCATCGCTTCTGCCGGAGATGGCGGACAGCCGATGAACTGCTGCGCGGGTCAGGGCCTGCCGAAGCGGCGATCCAGGCTGGATGAAAGCAGCACCGGGAACGTGCAATCCCATCATCTCCATCATCATCTGATTGGAATTGGCCGTGCCGTAAAAGGTGCAGGTGCCCGGCGAATGATAGCTGGCACTTTCGCTAGCCAATAGCTCTGCCCGGCTGGCTTTGCCTTCCGCATAAAGCTGGCGGACTTTCTGCTTCTCCTTGTTCGCAATGCCAGTGGGCATGGGGCCGGCGGGCACAAAAATCGCAGGCAAGTGTCCAAACCGCAGGGCGCCCATCAGTAACCCAGGCACAATCTTGTCGCAGATGCCGAGCAGCGCCATCCCATCAAACATCGCGTGGCTCAGCGCGACAGCGGTGGACAGCGCAATCACATCGCGGCTGAAGAGCGAAAGCTCCATGCCCTGCTGCCCCTGCGTAACTCCGTCGCACATTGCCGGAACCCCGCCGGCCACTTGCGCGGTCGCGCCCACTTCACGGGCATAGAGCTTCATCTGCGGGGGATACGCGCCATACGGCTGATGCGCCGACAGCATGTCGTTATAAGCGGAAACAATACCGATGTTCGCGGCAACGCCGGATGCGATGCGGTCCTTGTCACCCTCTGCTGCGGCAAAGGCATGAGCCAAGTTGGAGCAGCCCAGACCGGCGCGGTCCGTTCCGTTTTCCGCCTCTCGCGCGATCAGATCCAGATAGGCTTGGCGCGGCGCGGCAGAACGCTCGGCGATACGTCGCGTAACCCGCTCAATCACGGGGTGCAGGTTGGTCATGGCGCTTTTCTCTTCATCGCTTTGCTTACGACCCCGATCGCTCAAGCCCCCCTATTCATTCCATGTCACTCCGTCTCTTTCGGTGAGCGCGATAGATGCCGAGGGGCCCCAGCTTCCAGCAGTGTAATTCTTGGGTGGGGATTGATGTTCCTCCCAAACGGCACGAATCGCATCCACCCACTGCCATTGGGCTTCCACCTCATCGCGTCGCACGAACAGAGTCTGATCACCTTCAATCAGGTCCAGCAGAAGCCGTTCGTATGCAATGCGGTTGTGAATTCCTACGAAGGCATCATCCCGAGAAATGTCGAGCGGCACCGGGCGCAGGCGAATTCCATCACGATCAAGACCGGGCACTTTCGCCATCAGGGAAAGCGTGATGTTCTCTTTTGGCTGAATGCCGATGACAAGCCGGTTCGGCTGGGTCCGTGCGCCGTTGCCTGAAAAGATCGAATGCGGCACGCTGCGGAACTGCACGACGATTTCGGTCTTGCGTTCGGGCAGGCGCTTTCCAGTGCGCAGGTAGAATGGCACGCCGCTCCAGCGCCAGTTATCGATGTGCGCCTTGATCGCTACAAAGGTTTCGGTATCCGAAAGGTTGCCCAGTTCCTCGTCATATCCGGGAACCGCCTTTCCGCCCACGGCACCGGCGCGATACTGCCCTGTGACCGATTCTTCGGCATCGACCGCGCGCAGTGCGCGCAGCACTTTCACCTTCTCGTCTCGCACGGCGGTTGCATCGTAGGAGCCAGGCGGCTCCATCGCGACAAGCGCGAGAAGCTGGAGCATATGGTTCTGCAGCATGTCGCGCAGGGCACCGGCGTCGTTGTAGAAACCGACGCGTCCTTCCAGCCCTACTGTTTCGGATACCGTGATCTGGACGTGATCGATATGGGCCGAATTCCACAGCGGTTCGAACAGCAGGTTGGCGAACCGCAGCGCCAGCAGGTTTTGCACGGTTTCCTTGCCGAGGTAGTGGTCGATCCGAAAGATCCGATCTTCCGGGAATGCAGCGGCAACCGCCTCGTTGATCCTGCGGCTCGACTCCAGATCGGTGCCCAGTGGCTTTTCAAGCCCGATACGGGTGTTCCCCTTTGCCAATCCGCATGCATCCAGCCCCTGAATCGTCTGTTCAAACAGGCTGGGTGCGGTCGACAGGAATATCGCCAGCCCCTGTTGCGGCTCCCCCACCTTTCGAGCCAAGGCCTGATATCCGTCCGGTGTTGTGGCATCTAGCGATTGGTAGCCCAGGCGATTGAGGAATCGTGCCATGCTTCCGCGCCGATCCGGGGGCAGATATTGTTCCAGCGCCTCGCGCGCCATGTTCATGAAGCCGCGATCATCCATATCGGAGCGCGCCGTGCCAACGATTTCCAGCTTGGGATCAAGCAACCCATCGGCATCGAGCGCACACAGAGATGGCAACAGCATGCGCCGCGAAAGGTCTCCGGTAGCGCCGAAGAGCAGCAGGCGATCAGCTGTAAATCCAGTCATTTCGGGCCGTCGATCTGCGCGTGGGGCATAATGCTCCTGGTTGGCAAATTATCTTGCATTTGCAACCTATCAGGCTTGAATTGGGAGCGCCAGCGCCCAGGTTCGCATGAGAGGGCTGACAGGACGTGACGTGTCTCTGCCATGATGGACCGTTTCGCAGCTTTTCCCTTGGATGCTGGCAGCCTATACGGCGGGGATGGCAGTAGATGGCGTTCACCTTCTCGATCATTTGCAAACGCCTGCGATGGTCGTGTCCAATGGGCAGGTTACATTTGCCAATGCGGCGGCGAAAGCATTGCTGGGCCGTCACATTGTTGGCGAGGACGTACGCATCGCCATTCGCGATCCCGATGCGATTGAAGTGATCCTGAGCGATTCAGGAGGCGCTACCCAAGTAATTGGCCTTTCGGTGGGCAGCAGCGTTTGGGAAATCGATTCGTTTGTACTGGGCAACGGGGATCGGCTCGTTTGCCTTTATGACCAGTCCGTACAGGGCAGTGTTGCGCGGGCACATGCCGATTTTGTCGCGAACGCGAGCCATGAGCTACGCACTCCGATAGCGACGATCCTGGGCTATGCGGAAACTCTCGGCAACCCGAAGGCGTGGGGCGATAAGGCCACGCGAGAACGATTTCTGAACACGATTGCTCACGAAGCCCGGCGAATGCAGACGCTCGTTTCCGATCTGATGTCACTTTCACGGATCGAGGCGAACAAGCACGAGGTGCCCGGCGAAGTTGTCGACATCGTGGCGATCGCGCGCGAAACGGCGGGCGAGTTCGGAGCCGATGGGGCGGTCGAAGTCACCACCAATTGCGAGACAGCAGAAATACTCGGCGACCGGGGGCAACTGGCGCAGGTATTGCGCAATCTGATCGAAAACTCGCGGAAGTACGGCCGGGACGGTGCACCTGTTCAGGTCAGCGTGGAATTGACGCCGACCGGCTGGGTGTTCGTCGCCGTCAAGGACGAGGGTGAGGGCATTTCGCCCGAGCACCTGCCGCGGCTGACAGAACGGTTCTATCGTGCCGATACCAGTAGAAGTCGTGCCGCTGGCGGAACCGGGCTGGGGCTTTCCATCGTCAAGCACGTGGTTGAACGGCATCGGGGCAGGTTCGACATCACCAGTCGTCAGGGAGTGGGCACTACTGCCTCGATGATCCTGCCCCCGCGGCCGGCATGAATAGTCGGCACGCCGGGGGCGAGATTTTCGCGCCAGTTGCAGCCGGCGTCATGATACTGTCACGAAACTGACATGTTGGCCCGGTAGGGCGCGGCTAACAGTTGCATAGTAGGATACCGCATGAACAGGTATACGATCTCGGCCCTTGCGATGTTTTCGTTGCTCTCGTTGTCCGCGTGCGGCGGGCCCAGCGGAGGTGCAGAAGGCGGGCGCGATTTCGTGCGCGCGGTCGGCTCATCCACGATCTATCCATTTGCTACGGCGGTTGCCGAACATACGGCCAAGAGCGAGATCAAATCCCCGATCGTCGAATCCACGGGCACAGGCAGCGGCATCAAGCTGTTTTGCGGCGGCGTCGGCACATCCTTTCCCGATATCGCGAATGCTTCTCGCCGGATGAAGGCAACTGAATATCAGTTGTGCTCGAAGAACGGTGTGAACGAGATTATCGAGGTTCAAGTCGGCATTGATGGCATCGCCTTTGCAGAGGCGCTTGCCGGGCCGAACATGAAGCTGACCACGGAAACGGTTTACAAGGCCTTGGCGAAGAACCCCTTCGGCAAACCCAACACCGCCAAGAAATGGAGCGATGTTGACCCCTCGCTGCCGGCCATTCCAATCCTCGTTTATGGTCCGCCGACCACTTCGGGCACGCGCGACGCGCTGGCTGAGCTGATCCTTGAAAAGGGTTGCAAGACCGATCTCAAGATGAAGGCGCTGAAGGAAACCGACGAGGACAGCTACAAGCGCATCTGCACCCAGGTTCGCGAGGATGGCGCTTATGTGGAAGGTGGAGAGAATGACAATCTCCTCGTCCAGAAGATCGCGCAGAATCCCAAGGCGATCGGCGTGTTTGGCTATTCTTTCCTTGAAGAGAACGGCGACAAACTGAAGGGCGTGCCCATGTCGGGTGTGGCGCCGACTTACCAGACGATTTCGGACTTCAGCTATCCCGGCGCGCGGCCGCTCTACATTTACGCGAAGAAAGCGCACCTTGGCCCGATCCGCGGCCTGAAGGAATATCTTGCTGAATGGCCGAAGGCATGGGGCCCTGATGGCTATCTGAAGCGGAAGGGCATGGTCATCGCTCCCGATGATGTGCGTGCCAGAAACGCGGAAGTGATTGCCAACATGACGCTGCTCAACGCGTCGGAGCTAAAATAACCTCGCGATGGTCAGCACCGTGCTCCTGATTGCGATTGCCGCGCTGGGATTGATTGCGTGGTTCGCCGGCCGTGCCAAGGCGAAGCTCTTCGTATCGGACGGCCGCGGCGCATATTCGCGCCCGCATTACCACGCGTGGCATCTGGCGCTGTGGGTCGTTGTTCCGGCGCTTTTGGCTTGGCTGGTATGGCAGTGGATTTCGCCGCAACTGGTCCTGTCGGCAGTCACCAGCCTGCCGATTGCAGAGCAGTTACCCGCCTCGGACTTTGAACGGCAGGCCATTCTCGCCGAAGCATGGCGGCTGGCGAGCAACCCGTCAGCCGGATCATTCTATCCGCTGGCGCAGCAACTTGCCGGACCGATTGCCGAGGCGCAGTTCCGCTATGCGATAATCGGCGCTGTAATCACGCTGATCGTGGCTTTTACGGGCGGAGCATACGGCTTTTCGCGGCTACGCGCCGGCTTCCCAGCCAGAACGCGGATCGAGCGCGGAGTCATGCTGGCCCTGCTCACCGCGTCGCTGCTGGCAATTCTGACGACTTTCGGGATCGTTGCCTCCCTGGTTTACGAGTCGGCGCTGTTCTTCCAGAAAGTCTCTCCTCTCGAATTCCTGACCGGTACGCATTGGAGTCCCGGGACGGCAGTGGGTGACGATCTCAGCGGCCATTTCGGCGCGATCCCGCTGTTCTGGGGCACGATTTATATCGGCGTCATCATCGCCATGCTGGTGGCAATCCCGCTCGGCCTGATGAGCGCGATCTACCTCACGCAATATGCCTCGCCCCGCGTGCGTCGCTGGGTAAAGCCCGCGCTCGAAATTCTCGCTGGTGTACCCACGGTGGTCTATGGCTATTTCGCGGCGTTGACCGTGGCGCCGTTCGTTCGGGATCTGGCGGCATCGCTGGGCAAATCGAACCCCTCTACCGAAAGCGCGCTGGCAGCCGGTCTGGTGATGGGGATCATGATCATTCCGTTTGTTTCTTCAATGGCCGATGACAGCATTGCCGCCGTTCCCCGGTCCATGGCGGACGGGTCGCTGGCCATGGGTGCCACGAAGTCCGAAACCATCAAGAAGGTGCTGATCCCCGCTGCTTTGCCGGGCATCGTCGCCGGGGTGATGCTGGCCATCAGCCGGGCGATTGGCGAGACGATGATCGTGGTGATGGCCGCGGGTGCGGCTGCGAACCTCACGCTCGATCCGCTCGACAGTATGACGACCGTCACCTTCCAGATCGTTCAATTGCTGACGGGCGATCAGGAGTTCGACAGCGCCAAGACGCTTTCAGCTTTCGCGCTTGGCCTTATCCTCTTCATCGTTACGCTGGTGCTCAACATCGTAGCCCTTCGCGTCGTCAAGCGGTTCAGGGAAGCCTATGACTAGGGACTGGAATTCACCGGCCATGACCCGGCGGCGCGCCCGCCGTCACGCCGCCGAAAAACGTTTCCGCTTTCTGGGACTGGCGGCAATCGTGTTGTCGCTCTCGTTCCTGTTCCTGTTGCTGTTCATCATGCTGAAGAATGGGCTGAGCGGGCTTGATTGGTCGTTCCTGACGGGATCGGACTCAACTGATCCGGCAACTGCTGGTGTCTGGGGCGCGGTCAAGGGATCGCTGCTGATGATGCTGGTTACGCTGGCGCTGTCATTTCCGATGGGCGTGCTGGCGGCGATATATCTTGAAGAATTCGCGCCCCGCAATCGCTGGATCGACTGGATCGAAGTTTCGATCAACAACCTTGCGGCGGTGCCATCGATCATCTTCGGACTGCTCGGTCTGGCGGTATTCATCAACACGTTGCACTTGCCGCGTTCATCACCTTTGGTTGGCGGCTTGACCCTGGCCCTGATGACGATGCCGGTAATCGTCATTTCCGGGCGCAATGCCATCAAGGCGGTGCCGCCCTCGATCCGCGATGCGGCGCTGGCTGTGGGCGCAAGCCCGGTGCAGACGGTGTTTCAGCATGTGCTCCCGCTCGCGATGCCGGGGATCATGACAGGCACTATCATCGGCATGGCACGCGCGCTGGGCGAAACTGCGCCACTTTTGATGATCGGGATGCGCGCTTTCGTGGCGACCCCGCCCGACAGCATCACTGCTCCGGCAAGCGTGCTGCCCATGCAGATTTTCCTATGGTCGGACGAAATCAACGCCGGCTTTGTCCAGAATACGTCGGCAGCCATTATCGTGCTGCTGGTGTTCCTGCTCACGATGAATGGCCTGGCCATCTATCTGCGCAACAAGTTTGAGGTGAGTTGGTAATACGATGGTCGCCCAACCCAAGATTTCCGCTCAAGACGTCAGCGTCTATTACGGTGACAAGAAAGCCATAGACGACGTTTCAATCGACATTTACGCTGGCATGGTGACGGCCTTTATCGGCCCGTCCGGCTGCGGCAAGTCCACTTTCCTGCGGTGCTTCAACCGCATGAACGATACGGTTGCCTCAGCAAAGGTGACGGGTTTGATCACGCTGGACGGTGAAGATATCTACGCGCCCACGATGGACCCGGTGCAATTGCGCGCGCGGGTGGGCATGGTGTTCCAGAAGCCCAATCCCTTTCCGAAGTCGATCTTTGAGAACGTGGCCTATGGCGCCCGCATTCATGGCCTTGCCGAAAACAAGGCGGATATGGATGAGATCGTTGAAAAGTCGCTGGTCCGTGCCGGGCTCTGGGACGAAGTTAAGGACCGGCTGACCGATGCGGGAACCGCATTATCCGGCGGGCAGCAGCAGCGCCTGTGCATTGCGCGGGCCATTGCCGTGAGCCCCGAAGTAATCCTGATGGACGAGCCCTGTTCCGCTCTTGATCCTATTGCGACTGCGCGGATCGAGGAATTGATCCATGAGCTGAAGGAAAGGTACGCCATCGTCATCGTCACCCATTCCATGCAGCAGGCCGCGCGCGTTTCGCAGCGCACCGCTTTCTTCCACTTGGGCCGCATCGTCGAATATGGCGAAACCCATCAGGTTTTCACCAATCCACGCGAAAAACGAACGCAGGATTACATCACTGGGCGCTACGGCTGAAGGAGGGACGCATGGTTGAACATACTGTCAGGGCGTTTGCCAACGAGATCAGCCAGCTTCGCGGCCTTATCGCGGAAATGGGTGGCTTGGCCGAAGTGGCCATTCGCGATTCCATACAGGCACTGGTCCAGCGGGATGAGGAAAAGGCCCGCGAAATTGTGGCAAACGATCCTCGCATCGATGCACTGGAAGCGGAAGTGGACCGCCTTGTCGTGCGCATTATCGCCTTGCGCGCACCGATGGCGGACGATTTGCGCGAAGTCATCGCCGCGCTGAAGATCTCCGGCGTGATCGAACGGATCGGCGACTACGCCAAGAACATCGCCAAACGGGTTATCCAGTTTGAAGGGCCTGCGCAGATCGAACCGATGATGCTTGTCCCCGCGATGGCAGAGATCGTGCAGGGCATGGTGCGCGATGTGCTGAATGCCTATGGCGCGCGCGATCCTCAGCTTGCCGTTGAAGTGATCCGCCGCGATCACAAGGTGGACCAGTTCTACAACAGCATCTTTCGCAATCTGGTGACGTTCATGATTGAGAAGCCGGCAACCATTGGTGACGCCGCGCAGCTCCTGTTCGTAGCCCGCAATCTTGAACGGATGGGCGATCACGCCACCAACGTGGCAGAAATGGTGTATTTCGCGGCAACGGGCGAATACTGTACGGAACGCGATACATCAGAAGATAGAGAGAGGGACACGTTGTGAATGCGTCGATCCTCGTCGTGGAAGACGACCGCGCGCTGTGCGATCTGTTGACCTGGAACCTCACCTCCGAAGGGTATGACGTGCGGAGCACGGGGGACGGCGAGGAAGCCCTCCTTATGGTTCGCGAGCAGCACCCCGATGCAATCATTCTGGACTGGATGATAGAGCAGGTGCCCGGGATCGAGGTCTGCCGCCAGCTGCGCAAGGATCGGGAAACAGCGCAGATCCCCATCATGATGCTGACCGCGCGTGGCGAAGAGGAAGACCGGATTCGCGGCCTCAAGACTGGCGCGGACGATTATGTGACCAAGCCGTTCTCCCCGCGCGAACTCATGGCCCGGCTTGAGGCGCTGCTTCGGCGCAGCCGTCCATCCCTTGCTGGAGGTACGCTGCAATTTGGCGATCTGGAACTGAATTCCACATCGCACCGTGTGCGCCGGGGTGGAGAGACATTGCAACTTGGCCCCACGGAGTTTCGCCTGCTGCGTTATTTCATGGAGCGGCCCAATCGTGTTGTTTCGCGCCAGCAAATTCTGGATGGCGTTTGGGGAATGGATACGGATATCGATGAGCGGACTGTCGATGTGCACATCCGCCGGCTCCGTAAGGCGATCAATCGTCCGGGTGAGATTGACCTGATCCGCACTGTGCGCGCGGCGGGATATTCGATGGACGTTTCCTGACGATTTTGCGCTGCGGTTGCTCGCTATGCCCGCTATGCCCGCTCAATCCCCCGCGTTTCCGGCTCAAGCTCCAGCCATTCGGCCAGCTTGCCAAGGTTCTTTGTAACGCTGTGGCTGTATAGTGGTGCCGTCAGTTCATCCAGCGTAAGCACGATCCGGTCGCCTTCGATCGCAATGGACGAATGTGCCAGTCCCTGAGCGTTACAGTTGGCCAGCTTGCGGCAGAGCCTGATGGCAAGCCCCCAGGCGACCGCCCAGTACAAGTCGTCCTTGTCGGCAAAGGGCGAGATGGATTTCGGCAATTGAGTTTCGCCTGCGTTGGCGAGAGATACAGCCGCAAATAGCGCACGCCCGCGCGCGTCCAGCCCGATCCAACGCTTACGCAGCGCCCAAGCCAGCGCGTCCTCGGTCCGAACGTTGGGTTCCAGCCGCAGCGCGGCGAGAGCCAGCATGGTTGCCGCCGTGCGAAACTGGAGATCTACCCTGTCCGTCCCCGGCAGGATGTCCCCGATCCAGTCCACCACCAGCGCAGCGGTATCAGGCGTGACATCATGCAATTTTACGAATGCCGCTACACCGGCAATCACGGGGTCTTGTTGCTGCTCCCGGGGGGCAAGCGAGGTATAGAGAAGACCTTCGCGCAACCCCCACGATGAGAATACGATCCGCGAGGGCTTTGTTTCTTCAACCAGACAGTCCAGCAGAGCCGCCGCATCCGGAAGCGATTCCATGCGCGAGGAAGCGATGCGCGGAACGACAGCATCCTTGGTCTTACCTGCAACGATCTCTGCACAAACCTTGCTCAGTGCGCCGGGCAAGATCTCGAAATCGTGAGGATCGTCCATCGGCCAGTCAAGGTGGTGCATCGCGTACATGGCAAGAGCGCGCCACGAGCCGCCAACGATGTAGAAAGCCTCGCCCTCGCCATGTTGCCAATTGGCGCTGCGCAGCATCTTACGCACCTTGTTGCGGAAGGCGGTGTCCCCGTCTGCGCGCAACTGGCGCAGGCGCAAGGTGCCAAGCGGCAGGGTAATGGCATCGCCGCAGCCGCCATCTGCGATATCGGTCAGCTCAAGGCTACCGCCGCCCAAATCCCCCGCCATGCCAGAGGCAAGGGGGAAAGCACCGATCACGCCCATCGCGCTGGTCCGCGCTTCTTCTTCTCCAGACAGGAGACGTGGGGTCAGGCCAAGCTTTTCCACCTCAGCAATGAAGATGTGCCCGTTCTCGGCATCACGTGTCGCAGCGGTGGCCACTGTCTGCACATCGGTCACATTCATCAGCTTCAGCAAAGTGACGTACCGACGCAGGGCAGAGAGCGCCAGCTGCATCGCTTTGTCTGAAATTACGCCTGATTTCGCGACCTCGCGGCCCAGCCTTGGTGTGACCTTCTCGTTGAGTAGCACGATGGGCGCGCGGCGCGGCCCGCCATAAACGACGAGTCGGACCGTGTTCGATCCAATATCGATAATTGCGCGCTGGTGGTTCATGCGCTGGTTTCGAATCCTAACCTCTTCAGAGGTGCGGCTATGTCAGATATTACCGCGTCTGAGCGAGAGCTTAGGCACCTTTCTTCCACTGGCAATCGCACCGCCGCGACCGGAAAGCGACGGATTTGTCATGAAATAGCGATGGACATTGAACGGCCTGCTTGTTTCGCCCACGCGTTGATAGGTGCCGTCGGGTCTCAACAGCCAGCTTTGTTCGGTGTCGAGCAAGTTGGCTAGCATGACTTGTTCCAGCACCTGATCGTGCACCGTCTTATTGAGAATAGGCACCATCAGTTCAACGCGGCGATCCAGATTACGGCTCATGCCATCGGCGGAGCTGATGAACACGCGGGCCTTGCGGTTGGGCAATTCCTGCCCGTTGGCGAAGGTCCAAATCCGGCTGTGTTCCAGAAACCGGCCGATGATGGACTTGACCGTTATGTTTTCCGACATCCCCGGTACGCCCGGGCGCAGGCAGCAAATGCCCCGCACCACCAGCACGATTTCCACGCCCGCGCAGCTTGCCTGGTACAGTTTCTCGATCAGATCAGGGTCGCTGAGCTGGTTCATCTTGGCCCAGATCGCCGCAGGTTTGCCCGCGCTGGCGTTCCCGATTTCTCCATCGATGCATTCGTTCAACCTGTCTCGCAGGTTGATGGGCGCGATGGAGAGCATTTCCGTCTCTTTCGGCTCCACGTAGCCGGTGATGAAATTGAACAGGCGGCTGGTGTCACGACCCGCCTTGGGATCTGCGGTGAAGAAAGAGATATCGGTGTAAACGCGTGTTGTTATCGGGTGATAGTTGCCGGTGCCAAAATGGCAGTATGTGCGGTAGCCATCTCCTTCGCGGCGCACGACCATCGATACCTTTGCGTGGGTTTTCCAATCAACGAAGCCATAGATTACCTGCACGCCGGCGCGCTCCAGCTGGCTGGCCCAAAGCAGGTTCTGTTCTTCGTCAAACCGGGCTTTGAGTTCGACAACGGCAGTGACGGACTTGCCCGCTTCCGCTGCGGCGATCAGGGCGGAGATTACCGCAGATTGCTTGCCCGCGCGATAGAGCGTCTGCTTGATGGCGACCACATCCGGGTCTTTTGCCGCCTGCCGCAGGAAATCGATCACTACCTCGAAACTTTCGTACGGGTGCTGGATCACGATGTCCTTCTCGCCAATCGCGGTGAAGCAATCGCCATCGTGTTCCATGATCCGTTCGGGATAACGGGGAGAGAACGGCTCGAACTTCAGGTCCGGCCGGTCTTCCTCGACGATTGCGGAAACACCGTTGAAGCCGATCAGCCCGCCCGTTTTGATGACGAGTGCGCGATCCACGCGCAGCTGATTGCGCAGCAAGTCTTCCGCCTCTGTATCAACGTCGCCCTGCAATTGCAGCACGATCACCATGCCGCGCCGTCTCCGTTGGATCGCGGTGCGGAAGTGGCGTACTAGATCCTCGGCATCTTCCTCGATTTCGATATCGCTGTCTCGTAAAACGCGAAAAACCGCATGGCCACCGATGCGGAAGCCTGGAAACAGCTCTTCCGCATGGCGGGCCAGAAGATCCTCTATGCTGATGTAGGCAGCTTCCGGGCCGGGAATTCGGATAAAACGGGGCAGGGCCGTCGGGATCAGCACCATTTCCATGATCGGTGCGTCGTCCACCACTCGGGCAAGCGAGAACAGCACTCCCATGCCCTGGTTGGCAACGAAGGGGAACGGATGGGCCGGATCGATTGCCTGTGGCGTGATGATGGGCATCACGTGATCAAGGAAATAATCCTTCAGCCACTTTTCGCTCTTCGCATCCAGTCGCTCGTTGCTGATGATACGAAAGCCTTCTTTGGCCAAAAGCTCCTTCAGTTCGGTCCAGACACGCTGTTGGGTATCTTCCAGATCGAGTTCGACCTGATGGATCGCGGCCAGTTGCTGGGAAGGGGTCATCCCGTCGATGGAGATTTCTTCGATCTGGCGGCGAACCTGTCCGGCAAGTCCGGCGACGCGCACCATTTGAAATTCATCGAGGTTGCTACCCGAAATGGACAGAAAACGAAGGCGCTCAAGCAGCGGATAGCGGGGGTTGCTGGCTTCGGCCAGAACGCGGCGATTGAATTCCAGCCAGCTCAGTTCCCGGTTGAAATAACGCGAGTTCGCTTCCTGTGAATGCTCGCCTGCCGGCACTGTGCTGATATCATCCATCGCGCATCTCGTGTCATGTTTTCATGGCGACAATGCGACAGCCCGGCCAATCCGTCAAAGTCTTGCGTGATCGGGGTTCGCCGGCTCCATTTCCGCGTGGTAAAGGCTGATGGCAAGTCGAGTTGCCGCGCTGAGCATATCTCCCACCGCTTCATCGGCCACGAGCAACGAAATGATGTTCCGCGCCCGGAGCCGCTCACCATTGGCAAGCCCAACAAAAAGGCTCAACAAAATCGCTTCGTGTTCGGAAACGCGATTGCAGTTCAACGCGCAGATATGAATTTTTTCCAGCGAATCGTGGTTCAGCCTGATCATCAGCCGCAGGAAGGGCTGCAGGCCGCCGATCAACTTCCACTGAGCAAAGGCGGGGGCGAGCGTTTGGCCCGGACATTCTCTATGTTTCGCCACGAGTATCCAGCTTCGCATCGACCAGAGCAGGAAGCGGCACCCTTTGTTCAGGGATGTAACGTGACGGTCTACAAATTCATACATTGGCGCGCTCCCAATCGGGGTTTATGCGAATTATTCGCAATAGCATTATAGGTATCGTGCGCGCAATCAAGCCCCTTTGGGTAGCCTGCGCAAATTGGGGCTGGCCTGCGCTGCTTGCGAGTTTCTGCGCGGCAAGGCATTCAACCTGGAACGAGCGATCCGGCAAACAGGATAAACGATGTCAGACGACCTCTATTCACGCTTTTCCCGCAGTTTCGAGCAATTTGCCGACCGCGTTTTGGTGGAGGCGCAGGGCCGCGCTTGGACTTATGCTGAAATCGAACAGGAAGCCGGACGCCTTGCCGCGGGTTTGGCCGCGCTGGGTGTTACAGCCGGTGAGCGGGTTCTGGTGCAGACCGACAAGTCGGTGGAAACGCTGATACTATACATCGCCGTGATCCGGGCAGGGGGGATCTACCTGCCGCTCAATGTGGATTACACCGAGGCGGAGCTGGAATACTTTGCGGGCGATGCAACGCCCATTCTCGCCATATGCAGCAACACCAGCGTCAATCTGTTTGAGCGGATAGGGCGGGGGAACGTCACTGTCCGCGCGCTGGATCAGCTCTTTGCCGCGCTGACGCCGGAGCAGGCCGAGCCGGTCGCGCGTGATGCAGACGATATCGCCGCGATCCTCTATACCTCTGGCACTACAGGCAAGCCCAAGGGCGCGATGCTGACGCAGCGCAACCTTGTTGCCAATGGCGATACGCTGATCGATTTGTGGCGGTTTACACCGGAAGACCGGCTGATCCACGCTCTGCCAATTTTCCACGTTCACGGCCTGTTTGTTGCGGTGCACTGCGTGCTGTTCTCTGGCGCTTCGATGGTATTCCTGCCGAAGTTCGAAAGCGACGTGGCGATTGCCGAGATGGCGGGCTCTACGGTGCTTATGGGCGTGCCCACGTTCTATTTCCGCCTGCTGGCTGATGACCATTTTACACGTGAGGCGGCGGCCGGAATGCGCCTGTTCGTGTCCGGCTCGGCGCCGCTATCCGCTGATATTCACCGCGCCTTTGAACAGCGCAGCGGCCACCGTGTGCTGGAACGCTATGGCATGACGGAGACGGGAATGCTCACCTCCAACCCCTACGATGGTGATCGGCGGGCCGGATACGTGGGCCCCCCGCTGCCCGGTGTCGAACTGCGCATTGCAGAGTTCGAAAGCGGCACGGTTCTTCCTCAAGGCGAAGTGGGCATCGTGGAGGTCAATGGGCCCAACGTCTTCAAGGGTTATTGGCAGATGCCAGAAAAAACTGCCTCCGAGTTCCGCCCTGACGGATTCTTCATCACGGGCGACATGGGCTTCATCGATGCTGACGGATATGTGCAGCTTGTGGGGCGTGAGAAAGACCTGATCATTTCAGGCGGGTTGAATGTCTATCCGGCGGAAGTCGAAGCTCTTCTCGATGATCGCGAGGATATTGCCGAAGCGGCGGTGATCGGCGTGCCTCATCCTGATTTTGGGGAAGCGGTTGTCGCGGTTGTTCGTCCGGCCGGCACCTTCGACCCGCAAGCCGTGCGCGCGCAATTGCGCACGCAGCTCGCCGGGTTCAAGGTTCCCAAGGATATTATCGCGGTGGAAGATCTGCCGCGAAACACCATGGGGAAGATCCAGAAGAAGCTGCTGCGTGAACAATATGCAGGGCTGTTTGGCGGGGCTTAGGCCGCCCGGTCAGACTTTCGCTGACGGCACCGGCGCCCATTCCTTCATGCGTTGCAGATAGTCTGCAAACTGCGCGCGCACGTCGTTGTAATCGATGCCGAATACCGAGGGGTCCGGTTTCTCATACCGTTCGCGCGCCTCGTTCGCTTCCCAGAACGCCGCCATGCCTTCCTCGAACTGCGGGGTGACGGGTTCTCCCAGCCATTCATACAGACTGCGCACCTGACCGATGGGATCATCCTGCATCGCGCGGAAATGGATGTCGTAGAATCGTTCATCGTTGCCCGGTTTGTCACGAAAGGCGATCAGGCGTTTCATGCCTTCTGCCCAGTTGCTGACATTCAGCGCGCCGATGTAGCCCATGTCCACCTGGTCGGTGAAATGGCGCTGGAGATCGGCATAGACGTCCGCGACTGAAAGGATCACCTCTGTCGGATCGCGGTGGGTCATCACGAAGCGTGCATCGGGAAAGGCGCGATCCAGATCATCCATGTAGAGGATGTGGGTCGGTGCCTTCAGTCGCCATGGTCGAGGCTGTTCACCCCATTGCAACATCTTCAGCACCCGGCGTTCATACAGGTACGTTGAGGTGAGGTCCGCGTTCAGCAGCCAGTCCGCGTATTTGGGAATCTTGGCAAATGCGATGAAGATCTGGCTCTTGAAATCCAGGGCCATCAGATCCTGACATTCGTAAGCCCCGTCTGCTCCGGTGGGAGTATGGCGCCGCACGCCTTCATCATCGCCAAAAGTCTTGCTGGTGGCGCCCCGACGCGGATCGGGTCCGGATACCGTGGACGACGGCGGGAAAGGCTGGGAGCTTTCCCACATGCGCAGGTAACGTACACCCGGATCGCTGGCGAGCAGGAAGGATAGCGCCGTTGACCCGGTTCGCGGCAGGCTGACTCCGAACAGAGGGCTGGTAATCGTGCCATCTTCGGTCTCAGGATGCAGCCGATACCAATCCGCCACTTCAAGACGCTGACGTAGATAGCGCAGGATCGTATCGCGTATTGCCCGCTCACCGGCGGTGTTGAGATTGGCCTCCTCATTCAGCGAAGTGACCAGAATCTCCAGCCCTTCCATGAACGAGTCGTCACCGAAATCTGTCAGCCCGATTGCATTTCGAGCGACATCGAGCAGGTCCTTGTAGCTTTCCAATACTCCCCCCTCTGTCTTTTGGAGCGCATCTTTGGGCGCTTTGATCCGGGGTAAGAACCCCGCCGACTTGTAGAACTGATCGAATAGAGTAATAGGCATGCCATGCCAACGTGTTGCACCATGCCAGAATCCGCCTTTTTGCGGCTGCGGGTGCGTCT
>JAZQRJ010000089.1:0-59508 GCA_045629505.1 Novosphingobium sp. | reverse complement strand
CGCCGAACCCGAAGGGGATTATTGAAATGGGCAGCAACGTCATTCCTCTACCGACGCGCGCCGCGTCCTATTACACGATTCGCGTTTCCGGGCGTGCTTGGGCGGTTGACCTCGTTACGCCGATCGATGGCCAGCGCCCCTTGCGGACCCGGTTGGCGCGGTTTGGCACGCGCATTGAAGCTATCGCCCACGGCCGCGATGCCGCCGCCCGAACGCGCCGCCCGTTCAAGATCAAAGGCGTTACGATATGATCGCCCAAATCGACTTCGCCGCAGTCAACGCTGCCGCGATCCCCGCCTTGTCTCGCCTGCTTCCCGACTGGCTGCCTGGCGGTGAAACGAAGGGCAAGGAATTCACCGCGCGCAATCCGACGCGCGGCGACCGGAAGCCGGGAAGCTTTTCGATCAACACCGAAACAGGCGCATGGGCGGACTTCGCCACGAATGACACTGGCGGCGATCCCGTTTCGCTTTATGCCTACCTCAACGGCATGAGCCAGCTCGATGCTGCGCGAGCACTGGCTGACAAACTTGGCATCGCTGCTGAAGGAGCGATGTTTGGCCGTCGCAAAGCTGCCGCCAGCGAAAAACCAGATGCGCAGAAATCCGCTTCGGCGAAGAGCGACAAGACCCCGATCATTCCGGTTCCCGCCGAGGCGCCAGAAATGACGTTCAAGCATCCGAAATATGGCGCCCCGGTAAAGACGTGGCCCTATTACGTTGCCGACGGCCTGGCCGGTTACGTGGCCCGCTTCGACTTCACCGGGAAGGACGGCCAGCCCGACAAGGAATGCCTTCCAATCACCTATTGCGATCTTGGCGACGGCCGCCGCGCCTGGCGATCGAAGGGCTTCCCTGATCCGCGCCCGCTTTACCGGATGCCCGACTTCACCGCGAAGCCCGATGCCCCTGTAATCGTGGCGGAAGGTGAAAAGTCGGCAGACGCTGCTGCAATCCTCTTTCCCGACTGGATTGCCACGACGCCGCCGCATGGCGCGAAATCGCCGCATAAGGCCGACTGGACCGCATTGGCAGGCCGCCGCGTGATCATCGCGACGGATCACGACGAACCCGGACAGGACTTCGGCGACAAGGTTTGCGAACTGGCCCGCGCGGCTGGCGCTGCTGAAATCCTGCACCTTCACGCCGATCGCCTCGGCGCGTGGATATGGCGCGACGGCGAGCGCGTGCTTCGCGACGGCGATCTTCCGCAAGGCTGGGACGTGGCCGACGCCGTCGAAGAGGGCTGGGCCGCCGAGACGGTGGCCGAAGCGATGAATGATCCTGTCTTCCTCACCCCGTATCCTGACGCTGAAGAGCGCGAAGCCATGCGCCGCAAAGCAGATGGTGCGCCTGACGCTCTCGCCCGCTGGCCCTTCCGTATCGGCAAGTCTGGGGTGGAAAAGCGCATCGAACGCCAGGACAAGGATACAGGCGAAATCACTATCGAATGGAAATGGTTTTGTTCTCACCTCGAAGTCGCCGCTGACACTCGATCGGCTGATGGCGAGGATTGGGGACGCTTGCTGAAGATTACCGACCGCGACGGCCAGGCGAAAGAATGGGCAATGCCTATGGCGATGTTGGCCGGCGACGGCACGGCCTATCGCGAACGTCTGCTGTCCCTCGGCCTGATCATCGCACCGGGACGCTTCGCCCGTGAAGCTCTTCATGAATACATTTCCACGGCGCGGCCGCCTGAAAAGGCCCGTTGCGTCAATCGCATTGGCTGGGCTGGCAAAGCCTTCGCGCTGCCGCGGATAACCTTCAAAGGAAACGAATAATGCCCGAACGGATCATCTATCAGGCAGACGGCGCTGCCGAAGATCCTTATCGCACTGGCGGCGATCTTAAATCGTGGCAGGAAGGTATTGCCATGATGGCAACAGGCAATTCACGGCTTGCGTTCGCTGTCAGTGCGGCCTTCGCTGGGCCGCTGCTTTATCCCTGCGAAGCTGAAGGCGGTGGTTTTCACTTCCGTGGTGGATCATCGATCGGCAAAACCACGGCTCTTCAGGTAGCCGGTTCGGTTTGGGGCGGGCGCGACTTCATTCGCACCTGGCGCGCAACCTCAAACGGCCTCGAAGGCGTGGCCATGATGCATTGCGATACCCTGCTGTTGCTGGATGAAATGGGCCAGGCGGAAGGCAGGGAGGTAGCAGCAACCGCCTATATGCTTGCCAACGGCCAGGGGAAGACCCGCGCCGCCCGGAATGGCGCTGCCCGGCGCCCCGCCCGCTGGCGCGCGATATTCCTAAGCACGGGCGAACTGGGCCTGGCCGACAAGATCGCGGAAGACGGCCGTGGACGCCGCGCGGCTGCCGGGCAGGAAGTTCGGATCGTGGACATTCCGGCCGATGCTGGCGCCGGGCTAGGCATCTTCGAAGACCTTCACGGCTTCCCGTCGGCGGATGCATTCGCGCGTCATCTGAAGAGCGTGGCCGCCGAACACTTCGGCCAGGCGTCGAACGCCTTCCTTGCGCGCCTGACTGCCGACTTCGACGCAATCGCGCCGAAGGTGAAGACGTTCGCCGAACGGTTCACCGCAAAGCACTGTCCGGCCAATGCCGACGGCCAGGTTAGCCGCGTTTGCGCCCGTTTCGCCCTTGTCGCTGCCGCTGGCGAAATGGCAACGGCCTTTGGCGTGCTGCCTTGGGCTGCCGATTAAGCCAGCAAGGCCGCCGCGCGTTGCTTTGCAGATTGGATCGCCGAACGTGGTGGGATCGAACCGGCCGAAGAGCGCGATCACGTCGCCGCCGTTCGCCGCTTCATCGAATTGCACGGATCATCGCGCTTCGAACTTATGGGAGGGCTGGAGCCAAAGGACGGGTTTGGCGAGCCGATCGAACAGCGGATCATTAACCGCGCTGGTTTTAAGCGCCCTGACCCCGATGACCGCGACGCGGACGAATTCATTTTTCTGCCGGAAGTTTGGAAATCGGAAGTCTGCGCTGGCCTTGATCCGACGGCAGTTGCGAAGACGCTGGAGAAGCGCGGGATGCTAAAGCCCGGCAGCGGCGGGAAACTTCAGAATTTCCAGCGCGTGCCAGGATCAAGCAATCCCGTTCGCTGCTATGTGGTGCCGGCTGCGCGACTGCTTGGCGAGGAGTCCGCGTTCGAGCACGTCGGTTTGTATGACGAAACCCCGGCACAGCCGGCTGAAAGGCGAGCGTACGGAACCTCAACTTAAAATTGATTGCCTACCGGGAAAATTCGTGATTATGCATGTAACGGCCCGCCGCGAGGTGGTCTAAGCTATCCTAATCCCGGGTTCAGCGGGATGGATAAGACCGGCAATGAGAGCGAACATGCTCCCATTTGCCGAACCGAAAACGCCGATAGTCAGTAACTGACACGGCTTTCGGCCACGTGCACGATAGTCTCATCGTACTTCTCCTGTGGGCCGGGGTAAAAGCCCCGGTCTCCGGGAGCGCCCCATTGCGCCCCGGGCCGCTTCAGGGCACGTTGGGGCGAATCAGAAGAAGACGGCGGACCGTCAAGAAATGTTTTGGCGCATGAACTCCTTACGAGTCGAATCCAAAAAGACGTTAGTCTCAGACTTATACACAATGACAATGCGAGATTGTGACTATTGCGCAACAGTAGTGGCTGATAAAGCTATTATCGCAGCGTAAGCAACCGTGACGTGACCGATGATCTCTTCCTCATCTGTCACGGTGCACAGTCCGCTTACTGTTGGCGACTCGGTTGATCTGTCGCCAATCGCTTGCGCCAAAATTTACCGGCACGCTCATAAACTGCGTCGGGGGTGAGAAAGTCGAAAATTTTCAAGACTCCTCTACCCACACAAAGATTTGACGACTTATCGAAATAAGCTAACCTCTCATCCCTCAGATGGAACAGGTGACTTGCGGCTATGTCCTGATAAAGGAAGCCGTCTCTCTCGTATTCTGCCACCATCCATTCAGCAGCCTCTTGTTCCGTCATTTTTTTGGTATTTCGTAAGGCTGAAGAGAAGCTTCGATGAAACGACCGTTTTCTTTACTGGCGCCCTGAACCACGTGCAATCGTAATATCACGCTTCAAATTCAGATTCTTTAACTACGGTCATTGCAGGGCCGCCCGACTTAAGCTGCACTATATCGCCCGTTTTGAATTGACCCAACATTGACGAACTCCCCATTTTGTGTCCTTATTCAAGCGGCCCGACACCGCGCGCCAACGCGATGCCGAGCCTACCACAACAACCTGATTGAGAGGTTATCATGGCTAAAACTGATCTACAGGCGGAATCCGTCTGCGCAAATCCCTCATTCCAGCTAACCCCGTTTCCGCTATCACGGATGAGAGATGGCAGTCGCTTAGAAAGTTATTTCCGCTCGCTCGGTCATTCGATCAGCTCGAGAGCGGAATATGCCGACAAACCTGATGCGCTCGAAGTACTGGCGGATACTGAGACTCGCCGCCGAAAAGCAATCGCTGAGCTGACTGACGGGTGGAGTGACGAATTTCGCCAACTGTGCGAGGATTATGTCGTTGCGCGGATGGCAGAGATTGCCGCGTTGACGCAACCGGAGCCGCCACGGCCTCAAGCCGAAATCATCAAGGTCAAATTCAAACGCCGCAGCCGCAAGCGGAAAGGCTGACGCACTCGTGCACCCGGCTGTTGGCGCGGCCGGGGGACTGCCCGCAATACAATTGGCGAAATGCCGCGAATTATCACGCCTATTCTGGCACTTCTGATTTCGCCGAATAATACGAAATGGCTTTCCTAACAGACGCTTATCGGCATCGTACCGCCCCAAATACCTACGCGGGCGACAATGCTGCAATCGATCAAGAAGCTAATTGGCATAGAAGCGAAGACAAGTCTGGCAAATCCTTCGCCGGAACTGATCGCTTTGTTTGGCGCCAGCCCTTCCGCTTCCGGCATTGCCGTCACCCCTGAAACCGCGATGCGCTGCCCGACCGTCTATGCGTCGGTTAATGTGATCGCGGAATCTGTGGCGCAGCTGCCGCTCCATCTTCATCGCCGACTTTCCGATGGCGGGAAGGAACGCGCCACCGATCACCCGCTTGCCGAACTGTTGAACGGACAGGCGAACGACTGGACCTCAGCTTTCGAATTCCGGCTTTTCATGCAAACCGCGCTTTGCCTTCACGGTAACGCCTTCGCCTTCATCAACCGTACGGGCGGCAAAATCCTGGAATTGATCCCGATCCCGTCGCCCTGCGTCACGGTGGACGTGGACGCGGTGACGCTCGAACCGTCCTACAAGGTGACTTCGGAAGGCGGTGGCCAGCGTGTCTACGACCGCACCGAAATCTTCCACCTGAAAGCGATGGGCACCTCGCCGCACGTTGGCGATTCTCCGATCACCCGAATGAAGGAAGCGATCGGGCTTTCGCTGGCGATGGAAGAGCACGGCGCCCGCATTTTCAGTGCTGGCGCGCGGCCCGGTGGCGTCTTCAAATACGGCAAGACCCTTGGCCCTGAAGCCCTGAAGCGACTTCGTGAAAGCTTCAGCAACGCCCACGGCGGCAACGCCAACGCTGGCAAGACATTGATCCTCGAAGATGGGATGGACTTCGCCCCGCTGCAATTTACCAGCGTTGATCTTCAATTTCTCGAAATGCGCCGGCATCAGGTGGCCGAGATTGCGCGCGGCTTCCGCATTCCGCTGCACTTGCTTCAGGAACTGGAACGCACAACGCACGCCAACGCCGAAAGCATGGGCCAGCAATTCCTTTCGCTGACCCTGTTGCCTTGGTTGAAGTGCTGGGAAGGCGCGATCCGCCGCGCCCTGCTGACGCCTGAAGAGCGCAGCGAATACTATGCCGAATTCCTGACCGACGATCTGGCCCGCGCCGATCTGGCCGCCCGCTTCGACGCCTACGCCAAGGCCGTTACGAATGGCCTGTTGTCGCCGAATGAGGTTCGCGCCGCCGAGAATCGCGCGCCCTATCCTGGCGGTGATCAATTCCGCCTGCCGCTCAACACTGAAGATGCCCGCAAGGCAGGGAAACCAGATGGATCGGCTTGACCTCGAAGTTAAATTCGCGACCGACGAAGCCGGCACCCTGACCGGATATGCCAGCGTCTTCGAAGGCGAACCCGATAGCTATGGCGACGTGATCGCACGTGGCGCGTTCACCCGATCGCTGGCCGAACACAAGGCTGCCGGAAGCGCGCCGCTTCTATTGTGGCAGCATGATCCGTCCGAACCAATTGGCGTTTGGCTGGCCCTTCGCGAAGATGCGACCGGCCTTCACGTCACCGGCAAGCTAATCCTCGAAACTAGGCGCGGACAGGAAGCCTATGCGCTGCTGAAGGCTGGCGCTTTGAACGGCCTTTCGATCGGCTTTCGCACCCGCGCTTCGGAACGCCGGGCCGGTGGGGGCCGCACCCTGCAAGAACTCGAACTTATTGAAATCTCGCTTGTCTCGATTCCCGCCGCAACGCGGGCGCGCGTGGTGAGCGTGAAAGCGGCGCAAGCCGATCAACCCGCCGCGATGGGCGCGGCAAGTGAAAGGAGCCTGATAGTGGCTATTGAGACTAAGGCGCCCGCGCCTGAAGCGGGAAGTGAAGACAATGACGTGGAAAGCCGCGTCGGCGCCCTCGAAGAGACTGTTGCCGGCATCGATACCCGGCTTGCATCGGTGGAACAAAGCGTCGGCAACGTCGCCAAATCTGCCGAACGGATCGAACAAAAGCTGAATCGCCCCGGCGCGATCGAAACCCGCGCCGACCCGGCGAAGTTGGAAGCCAAGGCGTTCGCTGGATTCCTGAAGAGCGGCCGCGAAAGCCTCTCGGCGGATGAAGTGAAAACGCTGCGCATATCGAGCGATACGGCTGGCGGCTATCTCGCTCCGGCTGACTTTGAAGCCGAAATCCTTCGTGAACTGGTTGAGATCAGTCCGATCCGTGCTGCTGCCCGCGTCACCAACACGACGGCGGGCGCCGTGGTTTTTCCGAAGCGCACTGGACGACTCACCGCGAATTGGGTGGGCGAGATCGAAGAGCGGCCACAGACCGAACCGACATACGGCCAGGCTGAAATCGCCGTTCACGAAATCGCTTGCTATGTGGACGTAAGCAACTGGCTGCTAGAGGATGCTGCGGTAAACCTCGAAGCGGAACTGCGCACCGACTTCGCCGAGGAATTCGGCCGCAAGGAAGCGGAAGCCTTCATCAATGGCGACGGCTTCAAAAAGCCCGTTTCGTTGCCGATGCTTGCCGCGAATACGCCAAGGACCGACCAGAAGCGGACAAGCGGTTCCGCCGCTATGTTTATGACGACCCTATCGCCAAGGTGAAGCTGGACAAGCTGCGGCGTCGTCATGTGCGGGAATGGCGGGAGCGGCTGGAAGCGCAACCCGCACTGGTGAGCCGTCGAAAAAAGGGCGCGCCTGTTGAACGCAAACGGGCACCATCCACCGTCAATCGCGATATGGCTGTATTGCGCGCCGCGCTGGCCAAGGTCCTCTCTCCCGGCGCTCCGAATAGCGAAGCGGCATGGCAGGAGGCTCTGAAGGCCACTCCCAACGCCGACGGGCGACGCACCCTGTATCTGGACCGCACGCAGCGCCGGAAGCTGATCGACAGTACCGATGCAGAGGCAGCACCGTTTGTGCGCGCACTTTGCCTATTGCCGCTTCGGCCCGGCGCAATGGCAGCACTTACGGCTGGAGACTTCGACAAGCGCACATCGGAACTGACAGTCGGCAAGGACAAAACCGGCAAGCCACGGCGAATAAAGCTACCCCATGAGGCAACGCAACTGCTCGCCCATCAAGCCAAAGGAAAACTGCCAGCCGCCCCGCTATTCATGCGCGCTAATGGCAAAGCTTGGGACAAGGACAGTTGGAAGCGACCTATCGCTGCTGCCGTGACCGCCGCCGAGTTGCCAGCCGATGCCACCGCCTACACCTTGCGGCACAGTACCATTACCGATCTCGTGACCGCGGGCCTGCCATTGCTCACCATCGCGCAGATTTCCGGCACCAGCGCCGAAATGATCGAGCGCCACTACGGGCACCTTGCCAGCGATGCAGCGGTCAAGGCGCTTGGCGAATTGGCGCTATGAGCGAAGCCGCACCCTATCGAGGGAAAAGCCCTACCGTGGGAATATCGCAGGAAGTAAGGGAGCGCCTCCACAGACGTTTGGATGAGCTCATAGACCTTCAAAACCACATTGCCGAACATGTCGATCAATCGGAAATCTCCGACAAACTGGCAGACCGGCTGCAAAACGATGCTGAGCGGCTGGTCATTTGGGCAAGCCGACTAGCTGGAGAAGTGGCAGGAGGCGACGCGCGGGCAATCGCGTTCAGGCATCCTGATCCAACCTCAAGAGAGGCCTTTTCGCGCTTCTTACATTGCGTTGCTGAGTATGCGGCACCCTATATATACGCGACGTTCAACCTTGGCATTGAAACCTTCACTTCGACTGATGCCATGGCGGTTTTGGATGGCATGAGATCGCTCGATAACGGTGACATTGCGGATCCCTTCAAACCAGCCGCCAAACGCTCACCTCGTGGTAGAACGTACTCTGTGCTCAGTGAACAATACCGGGCAGTCCAGTGGGTCAGCTACTTGACTGGCCAAACAAGCAAGGAAGCTGCCATTAAGGAGGTGGCCTCAGCCTATGGCGTGTCAGACAGAACTGTCTACGGCTGGCATGAAGCTACCAAACAGATAGAAGCTGGCCACAGGCGGGACTGGGACTTAAGCGATGCCCGCCAAGACGGCGAGTTTGGATCGAAACCAAACTTCACTCGCGCGCCCTATCGGCCAGAACGCGACGAAGCCTACTCCGAATGGCTAGAGTTTGACGCGGCCTTCTACAAAAGCCTTGTGAATACAAGGGGTTGAAACGCTAGCCGGTTAACGCTTCAGCCGGATTTTCTGGCGGTCAGGACGTTCCTGCCTATCCCATTGGGGGCTAGAAGCCCGACGGCACCTCGTTTTGCTTGGGCATAGGTACGGAAACCGAGATGACCCAACTCCTAACAGTACAAGAATTCAAGGACCGTTACAGTATCAGCCATTCCGCGTTTTACCGCGAAGTAGCTGCCAAGCGTATTCCTATCCGTAAGATCGGGCGCTCCACGCGCATCGCCCTGACAGACGCAGAAGCGTGGGCGGCAAGCCTTCCGACTTCCCGCGACTGAACCAGACGATTCCCTACCCCGGCTTCGTGCCGGGCACCTTCGCCGGGCGGCTCAATACACTGGCGGCGCGGGTGAAATGCCAAACCAGTGGGGTCCGGTCACATTGGCAAGCCCAGTCCGAAAGGTGGAGGGGCGATCGGCGGCGCGGAGGATAGCGTCGTAAGCAGCCACCGAGCATCCGGCTACCTCCAGACCGGAAGCGCCCAGAAGCGACGGTCGGCTCCGACTGCCATGCTTTGAATGGGCCGGACTGCCTCTAGCAAATGAGCGATATAAAGCTCAGCGCTAGGGGTAGTCGTCCTATGCCCATTCACTCAGGTCCCTCCAACTGCCATGAGGGTTAAGAGCTACCCTATCTAGGTAGCACTGGAAAAATCGAGTGACCGAATTTCGATTTTTGCCAACCTAAAAATTTTTGAAGCGCTGCCCAATTTCACAGCCTCTTGGCAATCGCTCCAGAGCGCGTCAAACACTCTCAACTCAAAGAACTGCAATTAATTGTTGCTTCGCAACCTCTCTCGCAGGAACTGGAAAATGTCGGATTTCGGCATCATACACAAACTGTCCCACACCTAATGATGTCGCTTTCAAAGAATACCGCCTGTCATTCTCGCCCGCACGGCTGAGGTATTGAAACGCTTCACTCCACTTTACGCGCTACATGATCTTGGCCCACACCTTGCTGCGGTGCTATCGATGCAGATCAGGCCCGAAGATAAACCCCAATCGCGCAAGTTCTCTACGCAGAAATTCAAGCGGCCTCGAAGCGCTAGGCGGCGTGGACAAATTTGAGCCAGTATCTGGCTGGGGCAAGATGGACCATGCCGAGGAAGCTGTTGGCAAGCTGGTCGTATCGGGTGGCAATGGCGCGGTTGATCTTAAGGTGGCCGAACATGCGCTCGATACGGTTACGCTGCTTGTAGAGCGCCCGGTCATGCTCGATTTTTACGCGGCGGTTTGATCGGCCCGGAATGACCGCCTCTATCTTCCGTTGGGCAAGGTCGGCACGGATTACGTCGGCGTCGTAGCCTTTGTCGGCGAGCAAAGCGTCAGGTGCTCGCTCGGGCAGGCCGATCAGGGCGTCATAGGCTTTGCAATCTGCCGCTTCGCCGACCGTCAGATGGAAGGCGAGTGGTCGTCCGAGGGCATCAGCCAGGCAGTGAAGCTTACTGGTGAACCCGCCCCGCGAGCGGCCAAGAGCGCGTCGATGAGTCCCCCTTTTCCGCCCGCTGCCGAAACGTGGGCGCGAACGGTGGTGCTGTCGATGCTGTAATGGCCGCTGTCCGCCATGACTTCGGCGAGCGTTACGGCAACGGTCTCCCAGACCCCGGCCTCGCTCCATCGCCGGAACCGCCTGTAGATTGTGTTCCAACTCCCGTATTTGGGCGGCACATCTCGCCATGGAGCGCCGCAGCAGAGCCGCCACAAGATGCCGTTGATGATTGAGCGGTTCTGCTCGGGACGCCTACCTCGACCACGATTTTCAGGCTCGATGGGCAGCAGACCCTTCAGAACGCGCCATTCTGCTTCACTGAGATCGCCCCGGCTCAAGCCTGCCTCCAAAAAGCAGCCTTGAATCAATCCAAGGAACGTTCGTCAACCGCCATTGCCGCCTTCAGGCACTCTGCTTAACAAGTCGAAATGCAATTCGACTTCTGCACAATCTCAACTGGCCTATGGGCGACGATTGGGCTGGCTTCCATTATCATAGGAGCCATCGTTGGTTTCGGCCTGACAGCCGTGTTCTCAAGATCCAGCTTCGCATTGTCAGCGAGTTCGGGCCAAAATCTGGCGGGAGGATGCTTGCTGCCGATCGCCACCGGTCTGATCGCTGGCTTCGGCGTCAATCAGTTGCTCCCAAAAGATCCTTGTGGAGGCGCATTCACGCCTGATGTCGGCTTTGTCCCTCCATACGTGTTCATGCTGGTGACCGGAGCTGCGATCACGCTATTCTGGCTCAAGATCTGGCGGCGATAGCTACCGACAATTTGTCCACGCGGCCTAGTTGGCTTTGAAGCCATCGAGGTCTCGCGTTGCTCGCCGCCTATGCTCGCGCGATCCAATCCGTCTCGAGCCGACCAATGCCGGTCGTTGAGATCGGCCAGAGCTAACGTCTGCTCCAAACGATACCCGTCATTTGGATCACTTCGGCCCGTCCGACGGGACCCGCCAACAATAGCCGCCGTTCAGCGGTTCAAGCTCGCTTCCCAAATGCGGTCGTGCATTCATACAGTCTCGTGGGCAACGAGAGGCAGCTTTCAGGGGGCGATCAAGATGGCTTTAGCGGCTGGAAATGTTGGGGGAAGCGGACCTTTAGCTCCGCGCTTCAAAAACGGATTGTACCTCTCGCGCCTTAGCGCGCAAGCGTGGCCATAAATGGTGGCTTACGAATACAGCATCATCTCCCTGGGGTAGATCGACAAGCATTGCATCAAGCAAGGTCTTAACCTCGTGGATGCCTTTGGCTTCTTCCAAGTCTAAAAGACTTTCTCCAATCGCGCCCTCACCAAAATCATTATCATCGAAAAAGAAGTGAAAAATCTGATCAATGTCTGATGACAGGCCTTGGTCGCGCTCCTTGCGCCAATGATCTTCCGGCTCTTCCGCCGCCAACTCTTCGAGATAGAGAATAAGCTCTTTCCGCTTTTCCAGATTGCTAAGCGAAGCGGTCAGGAATGAATGCTCGTCCGTCATATTGCGAGGATAACCATGATCGCGATTGACCACAATGTCCGCAAAGTTGTCGCATCCGGAACGCCGTCAATGACCCCGAATGTCGGGGGAAGCGGACGTCGCCGCTACGTTCCCATCGACACCCTTGCTAGAGGCAGTCGCCCGTGGTGCAGACCGAAACTAGCGCAATGAAGGGTAGGCTAATCGCTAAGGCGACCGCGTAGGCAGCAAGTCCGGCACCCTTCCAATGAGTTGTCCAACCGCTGAACGGCGAGCCGAGTAAAGCTGTCCCAAGCAACCCACCAGAAAATGCCAGAATCAGCGCAGCATACTCCAAGGCAGTGCTTGGCGAGAGTGGCCGCAGGAGATGCGCGTATGCCAAACAGATTATCCAAGGCCCGAAAAGCATTACAGCAAAGGCACCGACATTCCGAAGCATGAAAGCGTGCATGGATCATTGCTGGAATGTCCGCAATGCGGGGGCGTTTAGAAAGGAAGGAATGACCGGAAAGTCGTGGCGTCCGGACAGTCCGGTTTGGATGCAGACAAAGCGTTAGCGGCCGCTACCTGCCCTTGCCGTCAGGGCAGCAATCTGTAGATTTGCAAGTCATGGAGCTGTGGGAAGAAATCAAGTTCGCGATCGAAGAGCGCATTCCAACGAACGATTGGATGTTTTGGAACTCGGATTTTTGGTGGCTATTATGGATGCCGGCATGGCCGTTCATCATTTCGCTGTTTATCACCAATGACTTTGATTTTTGGCAGCAGGTGCTTGGCGGCGCGACGGCGTTGATTCTGATATTCTGGGGCAGGTTGATCCTCCGCATTCGACGGCAAAAAAAGCAAAGCTGGGTTGAGGCATCCCGCTTCTCGGATCACACTGGCGAGGGCGGCTATTAGCCAAAGTCCGTTGATGCTTGTACGACCGAAAAGTCCAACAACCCGGTCATAGGAGAGACGCTTGCGCTGCTCCGTGGATCACCGGTTTGGCTTAACCGGACGTTCCCACGAGCGACTGCGACCGGCAGGAAAGTCCCGCCTCTACGCGTTCGAGGCTGAGGCAGACCCGACCAACGTCGGTCATAGCGGTCGCGGTCGCCAATAACCGCTATGGAGAAAACCTGCCGTAGCGATAGCCGTGATCGTTCGTGCTGCGCGACCGACCGATCGCGAAACGTGCAGCGCTCGCAGAAATACCTGATTCCCTCAGCGAACAATCTCCGGTAGAGCCAGCTATGGCTTCGGCGACATATCAAAGAGGCGGCGGGGAGACGGTGGCACCAAATTCTACTCAGCTTGCGGCGATGACGCGCTTGTTCTCGTCCGCCGTTTTTCGCGAGATGGCGCGTAAGGGCCGGTCGCCTTTGTTCGCGCGTCTCGTCGGGCTGGCCAACCTTGGCGATCGGTGCGCGGATGATGCGACGGTTGGCCAGGCGTTTGAAGCGGCGTTTGGTGTGCTCAAGACCGCCGGCCGCCGCGACGAATATATTTACCGATCGGCACTTACGCACAACGTGCTGATGGGAACTCACTCGCTCAAAACCGCGTGTATGCTTACCGAGTTTCGCGCCGGCGTCTGCAAGGCCGATCTCGCGATCCTGAACGGCACCGCTACGGTCTATGAGATCAAGTCCGAGAGGGATTCGCTGGCGCGCCTCGCCAATCAGGTCGAGAACTATAAGCGCGTCTTTGCCAAGGCATATGTGATCGCGGGCGAAGGCCATATAGCGGGCGTGCTCGATACCGTGCCTGGCGATGTGGGCGTGATGATGCTGTCGTCGCGTTATCGGATCTCGACCGTGCGTGAGGCCGAAGATCGGCCGGATCGTATTTGTTCGGCGACGGTGTTCGAATCGCTGCGATCCGCCGAGGCCGGGGCCATACTCAAAAGCCTCGGGGTGCCGCTGCCAGACGTCCCCAACACCCTCCGCCACGCGGCGATGCGCGAATTGTTCGAGACGCTCGATCCTACGGCGGTTCATGTCGCCATGGTGAAGACCCTGAAACGCACCCGCGACCTTGCGCCGCTGAGCAGTCTCGTCGATCAGCTGCCCCGGTCGCTCCATGCGGCAGCTCTGTCGATCCAGGTCCGGCGCACAGATCATGAGCGGATCGTCGAGGCAGTGTCGACGCCGCTCGATGCTGCGATGGCCTGGGCCTGATCGCCGGATGTACCATCCTTATTTTCGCGGCAAGCAGTTTGAGCTAATCACGATCCGCGAGATGGCCCCACTTCTCGCGAAGTCCAATTTCGTGCCGATCATTGAGCCGGTGCGCGAGGCGCTCAAGGGCCTCGAACGGACGCTGACCGAGATCTGTAAGGTCGACGGTAAGGCGATCGTCATCGTGAATCCGTTTCACGGCGATCATGCCGAGGACGGGGTTAGCATCTCTGCGCTGCTGAACAACGGATTTCTCGACAAGGGCGGCATCACCGCAGGCATCCTTCTCCATAGCGACATGGACGCCGATGATGCCATAGCGTGCTACGAAGCGCACAAGGGCCATCATCCGACCTTTATCCACGCGGGTTTCCCCGACGCAAAAGCGCTGGCGGAAAAACTCGGCGAAGCGCTGGGTGACACCAACCACGTGTTCTTCGAGAAACATTGCCACAAGCTCTACCGCAAGCATTTCAAAGGCGCGGCTAAGCGAGTGCTGCTGCGCGATGGCTTCCAGCGTCGACGCAACGCGGACCACCCGCCGGTCGAACTCTTTTCGGACCTCCATGTCACCTATGAAGAAGAGGATATGGACGGGTTCGGCGATTTCCTGATGGTGGGCGACGATTACGTGGAGGGCGGCGGGCCGGCCTATGCGGTTGCAATCCACCTAACCTTCATCGATCCAGATAAGGATGAGGTGATGTATCTCTATCACTTCGTCTCGACGACCAAGGACACGCCCACCGACCCTGCAGGCAAATTCGCGCAGGCCTTGGACAAGCTCATAAAGAAGCTCGACGGCGGCACGTCCCACCTGTTCGATAGCAGCGCAATCAACGAGTTTCGTGAGCTCCACGCTAAGGGCCATTTCCCGGGCTTGGGCTATGTAAAGAAGCTGTCGATGAACCATCATATCGAGACTTTGGCGGATTTCCTGGCCTGATCGCATGGCCAAGCTTTGCTGCCCTGAATGTTTTGGCGATCGCGGCCTTCGCCGTGACATCATCCCGTCGCTCAGCCCCACTCCTGGCGTTTGCAGCTATTGCAAAACCGTCGACGTGACGCTGGTAGAACCGATCGCACTGCGCGATCTCTTCGAACTGTTGATCAGTGTCTATGAACCTGATCCCGCCGGCCAGACGCTGGTCGATTGGCTGAAAGCCGATTGGGACCTGTTTAGCCATCCGGCGATGGACGTGGCGCATGCCAAGGAACTACTCGGCGAAATCCTCGATGACGGTGACATCGTCCGGAAGGCGTTCTCGCCGTCGGCGGCGTATCATAGCGAGGCGCTTGCCCGGTGGGAGACGCTGCGTGACGAATTGATGTGGAAGAACCGTTATTTCCTCGATGAGGTACTCGACACCGATCGGCTCAAAGAGTTGCTTGGGCATCTGCCGGCCGACGCCATGCCGACGACTTGGTACCGGGCGCGCATCCTCGACAGCGATGATCCTTATCCAATCGACAAAATGGGTACGCCCCCGGCGCGGCTCGCAACCCATGGCCGGGCCAACCCTGCGGGAATTCCCTATCTTTATCTAGGCTCGCTCCCTGATACTGCGGCGGCCGAAATCCGTCCGCACACCGGCGAAGTTGCCTGTGTTGCGGAGTTCACCATCGCAGCTCCGTTGAATGCGGTCGACCTGCGCAATCCGCGCGGGCTCGTCTCGCCCTTCCTTCTGGCGGACGCGAGCGCGATCGGTCAGCTGCGCGCCGACATCGCCTTTCTTGAACGCCTGGGTAACGAGTTGACCCGCCCGGTGTTGCCACGCGGGGCAGCGATCGACTATATTCCGAGTCAATATCTGTGCGAGTTCATCAAGAAGGTCGGCTATGACGGCGTCGTGTATCGCAGTTCGGTCAGCGAGGGCATCAACCTAGCCCTGTTCGACTCTGCCAAGGCGTCTGGCGGGGCGATCTCACTGTACAACATCACCAAGGTCACCGTGAACGTCGACGCAGCCTGAGCGCTGCGGATGCGTGATCATGGCTGAAGGCTGGCGTGATGGTGTCCGGCGGCTCACCTGCGTGGGAATGGTTGGTTTCGGCGTAAGCTGACGTCCCACGGTTTGCTCGGGGACGGCCGCTAAGTCCCAAACCCAGTCGACGAACCGCTGCGGTCGTTTGATGCCTGAAAGGCAGTTTGAGGGATCCGAATTAACCCACCAACTGGGGCCTTTGTCGGCGGCAGCGATCATGTATGATGCCAAGCCCATCCTTCGATACCGAGCGCGCTTTAGACCCATTGGTCGACCTCGCGTGGCGGCCCGGCGCAATACCCGTCGAGACAATCGCCGTCCCCACGAATCCGAGCAACCATCCCACCAGCACTCCGGAGGCCATTATCCGAAAGCCGCTTCACCTCATTGCTGAGACTGTAACTTCTAACTGAAACGAATATCTGAATGCAGCGCAGCCGGAGAAAAAGCGGTCTGCTTGCGCTTCATGCTGACGCATCCGACAGGTAGGACCCGCGAATATTTGAACCGCCAGCCGCGCCAAGATTGTGGGATTGCGAGCTCGGAAGGCCACACGGTAGCCGGGCCAGCCAGCCCCCATTTTCCATACTCATTCCATACGGAACCAACGGCGCTCGTCTAAGTCATTGAAAAACTGGTGCACCCGACAGGATTCGAACCTGTGGCCTCTGCCTTCGGAGGGCAGCGCTCTATCCAGCTGAGCTACGGGTGCGCAAAGCGAGCGAGCGGTTAGCAGAGGCAGCGCTTGCTTACTAGTGCATATTCGCTCCACATCGTCGGCAGCAAGAGAACTTCGCCCACCAGCACGCAGTGTCTGCATCCCCCGGTTGATAGTTCCTGATCTGTTCCTACAATTGGGAGTATGTCCACAACCGAATCACTTTCGCCCACGGGGAGCGCATCCTCGGCACGCGATGTAGCGCGGGGCATCTCCCGGCTTTTTGCCCGCAATGACATCTGGTGCCTGCCGGAAATGCCGCTGCGCTGCGGTAGGCGGGCGGACCTTATGGGCATAGACTCCCGCGGTCACATCATCATCGTCGAAATCAAGGTTAGCCGAGCAGACCTGCTGGGCGATGCGAAGTGGACGGAATACCTTGATTACTGCGACCGGTTCTACTGGGGCCTCGCACCGCATCTGGATCGAGCCTGCCTGCAAGGCGAAGGCTTCCTGCCGGACCGTTGCGGCGTGCTGGTGGCCGATGGCTATGATGCAGATATCGTGCGCCCTGCCCCGCTCTTGCAGATGGCCGCCGCTCGACGCAAAGTGGAAGTGGCGAGGCTGGCACGGACATCGCTTCGTCGCATGGTCAATGCTGCCGATCCCCATACTCTGCAATGGGGCGGAGAGCAGGGCCTGACGTAACAAGCGCAAGTACATAATATCGGGGAGGAACAGCCGTCATGCCATCACGGCGCGAAGCAATCGAAATGACACCGGAAGAAGTTGGCGCCTACCTTGCCCAGCAACGTCGCATTGTTCTGGTGACCAACGGACCCGATGGCATGCCGCATCCCGTGCCGATGAACTTTGGCGTGGACGAAGCGGGGCGCGTGGTGATGACTTCATTCCGCAAGGCCCAAAAGGTGAAAAACCTGGAACGCGATCCACGCGCCACGTTGCTGATCGAAAGTGGAGAAGGCTACGACGATCTGAAGTCAGTGATGCTCTACACCGATGTGGAAATTCTCGACGGGGCGGAGGAGGTCGCCAACGTGATGGGCCTGATCCGCAGCGGCGGCGGAATGAACAACAGCTTCACCGAAGACATGCACGATCAGGTGCGCCAATCCTATGCGAAGCGAGTGGCGCTGCGCTTCACGCCATTCCGCACGATCTCATGGGATCATACCAAGCTGCGCGGCTTTTACTGACGTTTACGGGCTTCAAGCCGGGCCAGAATTTCGCGCTTCTCCGCAGGTGAGAGCATAGCCCAATCGGCGATCTCTCCCAATGTCCGCCAACACCCCAGGCAAAAGCCGGTAGCGGGATCGATACTGCATACCTTGTTACAGGGAGATGCGGGTTCCTTCACGCAATCGGGCTAGTCTTGCGGGCACCTCTGCGCAAGGCGCGCCAGCGAATTGTGTTGCTTTATTTGGCAATGCGCACTATCTGCCGCTCCGAACGATCGGCGCGCCGGATATCCGGCTGCGCAATCCGAAGCAGCGTGAGGCCCGCGAACCATCGCATGGCCTGCCCGGATGGATGATCTGACGCTAGCAAGCTTCCTTCTTCACGCGGGGTCGCAAAACAAGAACCCGCATTGCGCATTGCCATCCGGCAATTGCGCCCCAATGCAATTTGTCGAAAGAACATTAATGTCCGATTTTACCCAGTTCGGCCTTGCCGAACCGATTACTCGTGCGCTTCAGTCCCGCAATTATACCAATCCTACGCCGATCCAGGTTCGCGCCATTCCGGCGCTTATGGAAGGCCGCGACTTGCTTGGCATCGCACAGACCGGCACTGGCAAGACCGCCGCGTTCTCGCTGCCTTCACTGCACCGCCTGCTGACCGATCCACGCCCGGCTCGTCCTGCATCTTGCCGCATGCTGGTGCTTTCACCCACTCGCGAACTGGCAGCGCAGATTGCAGAGAACATGCGCGGCTATGCCAGCCGCACTTCCCTTTCCATTCAGTGCATCTTCGGCGGCGTGCCCGTGGGCAAGCAGGCGCGGGCGCTGGCGCGCGGCTGTGACGTACTTGTCGCCACGCCGGGCCGCCTGCTCGACCTGATCGATCAACGCGCATTGACGCTGCGTGATGTGGAAATCTTCGTGCTCGACGAAGCTGACCAGATGATGGACCTTGGCTTCATCAATCCGCTGAAGCGCGTTGCGGCAATGCTGCCCAATCCGCGCCAGAGCCTGTTTTTCTCGGCCACTATGCCCAAGGCAATTGCGGAACTGGGCCGCCAGTTCATTAACGATCCAGTCCGGGTTGAAGTGGCTCCGCAATCAAGCACGGCAGAACGCGTCGAACAGCACGTGACCTTCATTGAACAGGCGGAAAAGCAGGCCCTGCTTACGCTGCGGCTCCAGGCTGGTCTTGCCGACGAATCGATTGACAGGGTGCTGGTCTTTTCCCGCACCAAGCATGGCGCTGATCGCGTAGTGCGTCATCTGGATGCAGCTGGCGTTCCATCTGCGGCCATCCATGGCAACAAGAGCCAAGGCCAGCGGACCGCTGCGCTGCAGGGCTTCCGCGCTGGCACCGTGCGGGTTCTGGTTGCAACCGATATTGCAGCACGCGGCATCGACGTGCCGGGCGTGAGCCACGTGTTCAACTTTGAGATGCCGAACGTGCCGGAACAATATGTTCACCGCATCGGCCGTACCGCGCGTGCTGGCCGTGATGGCATCGCCATCAGCTTCGTCGCGCCGGACGAGCGCGCCTATCTGCGCGACATCGAAAAGCTGACGCGCGTAAAGCTGACCCCGATGCAATTGCCGGAAAACTTCGTGCGCGAAGCTGCAAAATTGCCTGCGCCGAGTCGTAAGGCAGCGGCGCAGGAAGCGCCGAGAGGTCCGCGCAAACAACGCAGTGAAGGTGGCAGCAAGTCCCATCAACCGCGTGAGGGTGATCGTGCCCGCAACGGCCAACAGCGCGCTCGCGGTCCTCGTCGCAATCCCGAAGTGGGCGCGCACGCAAGCAAAGTCCGCCGCGCCGGCTAGTCAGAGCCGGCGGACAGCGGCATATAACCGCCATGACTGTTCCCGCCGGATCAACTATGGTCGCAATCACACTGTCGGCAATCGCCATGACGGCGATCGTCGCAGTGCGATATGCGGCCGCCAGCGGCTTCTTTGCGTGGCTAACGCAGCGGTTGCGGCGTGCTGACTACCCCGCGCAGAAGGCACAAATCGCAATGGAAGTGCGCTATTCGCTGCTGTCTGCCGCGATCTATGGCGTGCCTGCTGGCGTAGTAGCGTGGGGCTGGCGCGAATTGGGCTGGACGCAGATCTACACAGATCCTGCAGAATGTTCCCTGTGGTGGCTCCCCGGATCGATCCTCGCTTACCTGCTGCTCCACGATACCTGGTTTTATTGGACCCATCGACTGTTGCACCGGCCGGCATGGTTCCGCGCGGCGCATGCAGTCCATCACGCCAGCCGCCCGCCAACCCCGTGGGCAGCGATGAGCTTTCATCCTCTGGAAGGTCTGACCGGCGCCGTGGTGATCCCCGCTCTGGTGTTTGTTGTACCCATACATTACGCTGCACTGGGCATTGTACTGCTGATCATGACTGTGATGGGCGTAACAAATCACATGGGATGGGAACTTTTCCCGAAACGACTGGTTCATTCTCGCCTGGGTACATGGCTTATCACCGCCAGTCACCACGGACGCCATCATGAGCGATACACATGCAATTACGGGCTTTATTTCCGGTTTTGGGATCACCTGTGCGGCACCGATCGCGGAGTCTCTGCGCTTTAGTCCTGGTCGCGCTGGCGCCCGCCATGATCGGCGCTGATAATGCACAGGGCGAAGTCACCGCGGCGGTGACAAAGCTGCGCTCCACCAAGGGGCAGATCCTCGCCTGTCTCACCACCAACCCTCGTGCTTTCCCGGAATGCCAGCGCGACCCCAGCGCCCGTTCGTTGATCGTGCCCGCCCAGGAGGGTGTCGTGCTGAACTTCGGGCATGTTCCGGCTGGCCGCTATGCCATTGCGGTGATTCATGACGAGAACGGGAATGGTAAGCTGGACAAACACCTGATGATCCCGCGTGAGGGATTTGGATTTTCCCGCAATGCGCCGGTTTCGTTCGGACCACCCAGCTTCAAATCAGCCTCCTTCGCGCTAGAGGGCAAAGACCACCGCGAGACGATTGCCATGCGGTATCTGTTGTGACTTGAAGTGCAATGTCGGGCGGATTAACTCGACCGCGTGTCAGAGGCAGGAACCCAAGACGATAAGACCGTAGCGGGCGAAGATCAGCAAAAAAGGGGTGGAGCATTCTCCGCGTTCCGCAACCCGATTTTCCGTGCAATCTGGGTCGCCAATCTGTTCTCCAACCTTGGCGCAACGATTCAATCTGTGGCCGCGGCATGGCTGATGACCGATCTGACCGGATCGAACCAGCTTATCGGTCTGGTGCAAGGCTCCGCCACTTTGCCGATCATGGTGTTCGGTATGATTGCCGGAGCAATCGCGGATAATTACGATCGCCGACTGGTAATGCTCGCCGCGCAGATCGGCATGTTGCTAACCTCCTCCGCGCTGGCGATTCTGACATACATGGGGCTGATCGGCCCAATGCTGCTGCTTGCTTTCACGCTAACGGTCGGGGCGGGTACCGCGCTCAATTCCCCGGCGTGGCAATCATCTGTGCGTCAGACAGTACCGCGCCGCGATCTACCGCAAGCCATTGCGCTCAATTCCATGTCGTTCAACATCGCCCGCAGTGTTGGCCCCGCGCTGGGCGGCGTGCTCATTTCGGTGTGGGACGTATCGCTCGCTTTCCTCATCAACGCGGTGAGCTATCTCGCGCTGATAGTCGTGCTGCTGTGGTGGCGGCCTGAAGCCCGCCGAATCGCCCGGCGGCCAATCTTTCCGGCAATTGGCGTCGGCCTGCGATTCTGCCTGGGTTCCTCCCCGATTCGCCGGTTGCTGGCGCGAGGGATGTTCATGGGATTTGGCATCGCCGGGTATCAGGCGCTGATGCCGGCGGTTGTTCGCCTGCAACTGGGCGGGGACGAGATGGATTACGGCGTGATGCTGGCCGTATTCGGCATAGGCTCTATCGTCGCGGCGCCCTTCATCAGCACGATTCGCCAAAGCCTCGAACTTGAACGTCTGATGGCAATTTGCGTGGTTATTTACCTTTTGGCGTTGAGCCTTCTCGCAGAAGTGCACTCGATATTCTATGCGGTACCCGGCGCATTTCTGGCAGGTATGGCATGGGTTGCGGTGATGACCACGCTCAACACAGCAATGCAGTTCAGATCGCCGGATGAGATACTCGGCCGTTGCCTCTCGATCTATCAAGCGGCCACATTCGGGGGAATGGCCGTGGGATCTTGGGCATGGGGCGCATTGGCAGACACCACCACCCTCCCGACTGCTCTTCATGCGGCATCGGCATTTTTGGTTATCGGGTCGGTGATCCTCTGGTTTCTGGCGCCCATGCCGATCCGAGGCGAAGGGGTAATACAGGAGGCCTGAACTATCGCCTCCCGTCTCCATGAAAGTTTAGCTTAACAATAATTTAACCACGGCAGCCCCATACAGACCCCTAGGATAAGTGGGGGCCACCGATGGACAACTGGCGCGGATATTTCCCGGATCATGAGAACAACTCCCATGATGCAAGGGATTTTGACGGCGAAGAGGATGTAGGTGGCGGTGATCCGTTGCCGCTCGTCATTGGCCAGGATGAACGCCGCATGCAGGTGCGGGCATACAACTTCTGGACCGGCCTGCTAGGCGATCGCAATTTTCCGTCCGTCGATCAGATTGATCCCGACAGCCTGACTGATTTCGGATCCCACAGTGTCTTGCTCAACTTTGCGACCGATATCGAAAATCCCGCTATCGCCTATCTAGGCGAGAAACTCGCCATAGAGTGCGGCGCGGAAGGGGTGATCAAAACCTTGGCAGACGTGCCTGGCAGGTCGCTACTGTCGCGCATTACCGATCACTATCTTCAGATCATCGCAAATCAGGCCCCCATCGGATTTGAGGCCGAATTCGTAAACCAGCGCGGAAACACAATTCTCTACCGCGGAATCCTGCTGCCCTTTTCGAGCGACAACCAGACAATCGATTACATCTACGGTGTAATCAACTGGAAGCAGCTCGCTGATCAGCAGACAGCGGATGAACTGCTGCTGGAAATCGATCAGGCGCTGGCGCCAAGCATCAACGAGATCGAAGAACCGCTGCCTATGCCATCGTGGGCTGATGGCCCGGTTGATGACAACAGCGTGCTCGATCTTTCAGAGGAACTGCCCGATCCGTTCGACCGGCCGATCAGCGAGCTGCTTGGGCCGCTTTTTCACGCCTCAGCGTCGGTTTCTCTGCCCGACAGCGAGTCTCTGGCTGATCTGCTGGCCTCGGCCCGGGATCTTGCAAACGAGGCAAAGGCCAGCCAGGTCCGGACCCATCAGGCGCTCTATGCCGCGATCGGTGTTGCGTATGATTTCTGGCTGGCTGCCAAACAGGAGCCAGAGGAATTTCTTGAGCTGATGAAGAACGCCGGCTTCGATGCGCCGAAACGGTCATCGATGACACCGATCGTCAAGCTCGTATTCGGCACGGATTACGACAAGACCCGCGTGGCGGAAATTGCCGCCGTACTGGATCATGCATACAGGCTTGGGCTGCGCTTGGGCGAACTTGCGGGCTTCCTTGGCGAAATGCCGGGGGGCCTAAAGGCTGTAGTTGCGGAAGAACGCAGGCTGCGGCGCGGCGAGAAGGCGGCGCTGACCACGCGTCCTGCCAAGACCGGACCCAGGGAGAAAATCGCCCGCAAACTTCGCGAACTGGAAAGCCGCGGCATGGATTCCGTGCCAGCCGAAGGCAGCGAATTCACGTTGCTGATCGCGCGTCGTGCACCGAATGGAGAAGTCGTGTTGCTGGGCGAAGTATCGCAAGACATTCCCCTGATCGAACGCGCCGCCAAACATCTTTGGCGTAAATTGGCACGGAATCTCTACTAGCACTGCAAAAACCTGCGTGCGTGGAGGCGATCTTCATTGCCCGTTCACCGGGAACAGTTCTATCAGACTGTATGGCCCGCATCCGCCTTGTCGTCTTGTTTTTCACCACGATGTTGGTGGCTATCCAGCCTGCATTCGCTCAATCCATCCTGCGCGATGCTGAAACCGAACAGCTACTGAATGATATGTCCGCCCCAATTATCAAGGCGGCCGGGCTTCAGCCCGAAAACGTGGACATCGTTCTGATAAATGACTCCTCGGTCAACGCCTTCGTCGCGGGTGGCCAAGCCGTCTATATCCACAGCGGCCTCATCAACGAGGCAAGCACCGCCAATGAAGTGCAGGGCGTTATCGCGCACGAGCTGGGCCACGTCACCGGGGGCCACGCAGTCTTCAATCCCGGCGCACAGTCGGCAACCGGGATCAGCATCCTCTCGCTGCTTCTGGGCGCGGCAGCGGCGGCAGCAGGCGGCGGCGAAGCGGCAATGGGCGTGCTGATGGCAGGCCAGCAGGCGGCGATGGGCAAATACCTCGCCTACAACCGTTCACAGGAAGCCAGCGCCGATGCCGCAGGGGCTCAGTATCTCTCCGCCGCTGGCATTACCGGCCGCGGCTCGATCGCGTTCTTCAAAAAGCTCCAGAACATCGAATTTCGCTATGGCTACGCGCCACGAGCCGGCGACGAATTCGCCCGTACTCACCCCCTCACCGGCGACCGCATCGCCACTTTGCAGGATACTTACGAAGCGGACCCAGCATGGTCCAAGCCGAGCGACCCCCAGATCGAGGAACGGTTCCGCCGTATCAAGGCCAAGCTGTATGGCTATCTGGCCCGGCCGCAGGATACGCTGCGCGTCTATCCCGAAACGATGACGGATATCCCGGCCCGCTATGCCCGCGCCTATGCCTGGCACAAGGATGCGGACATTGAAAAGGCGATATCGGAAACAGATGCCCTGCTCGCCACGTCACCCAACGATCCTTACTTTCTGGAGTTGAAAGGTCAGATCCTGCTGGAAGCCGGGCGACCAAAAGAAGCGCTGGATGCACTGCGGCAAGCAACCGAACTTACCAACAACCAACCGCTGATTGCCACCATGTTCGGCCACGCCCTGATCGCCACCGAAGACCGTTCAAATTTCAAGGAAGCAGAGCGCGTGCTGAAGGCTGCAGTCGCACGGGACCGGAGGAATCCGTTCGCGTGGTATCAGCTCGGTGTCGTCTATGCTGCGAATGGCGACATTCCGCGCGCACGACTTGCGAGCGCCGAACAACAGGTTCTGGCCGGGCGGATGACAGAAGCCTTGCAAAGTGCCAAGGTGGCGGAAAGCTTACTTCCCGCAGGAGCACCTGACTGGTTGCGCGCTCAAGATATCTCCATGCAGGCGCAGGCCGAAATCGATCGAAAAAAGAAAAAAAAGAAATAGGCCAAACATCGCATGAATGATCCGAACGCTTCGCGAATGCCACGGTCCCGGCTTATTGTCCTTGTTGTGATGCTGGTGGCGGTGGCGGGGGCCGGTGGATGGCTCGCAGCACGCGCATTCTCCAATCCTGCGGGGGGCTTATCCGGCGGTGACCGGAAAGCGATTGAGACCGTGGTGCGCGAATACATCCTCGAACACCCTGAAATCCTGCCGCAAGCGATGGAGAACCTGCAGCACAAGTCAGCGAAAAAGGCACTTGCGGCGATTGAGGACGACGTGAAGTCTCCCTACCCGGGCGCTGTCCTCGGCAACCCGAATGGCAAGATCACGCTGGTAGAGTTTTCCGATTTTGCGTGCGGTTATTGCCGTCAAAGCGTTGCCGACATCGAGGAGCTGGTTAAGGAAAACCCCGATCTGCGCATCATTGTTCGCGAAATGCCTATCCTGAGTGAGGAAAGCGCGGCAGCCGCGCGCATGGCGCTCGCAGCGGCAGAGCAGGGCAAGTATGCCGCCTTCTATCACGCCATGTTCGCCATCGGCCGACCCAACGCGCAAACGATTGAGGCTGCGGCACAGCAAGCGGGAATGGACCTTGGGAAAGCGAAAGCGGCTATCGCCCAACCGCGTATCGAAAACGAGATTGCCCGCAATCTGGATTTCGCACGGCAACTCGGGTTCAATGGCACGCCAAGCTGGATCGGGGGTGATAGGATCGTATCCGGTGCTGTTGGTGCGGATGAACTGGCCAAAATTCTGAAAGAAGCGCGTAACTAGGCGCTTATCAGATCGGCCGCCTGTCGCACACGGCCCCAATTCGCCCTATTTCCGAAGCGGACTGAATTGAGGTAGAGCTTCAGTATGCCGATGCTGTCGATCAGACCCAATCCGTTCTTCGCGAACAAAAATCAGGCTTTCTGGCGGCTTCAGCTCGCCGGGTGGGGCGGCGCGCTGCTACTGCGCGTGATGTCGCTGGTGGCCAACAACCTACCACTCAATTCGACAGTGACGGTGCTAATCGCCACGATCACTGGCTTTTCGATCTCTCTGCTGCTGGCAGTGATCTATCGCCAGCTTATCGGTCGCAGACCGCTGATCACCTGGGGCGTGACCGCGCTGGTTCTTGCCCTTGCTGTTGGGCTGCACGCCTTCATCGATGCCTGGGTCATCTATCTTTATCGCAGCGACACAGCCTTCGTGCAGTTGTTCATTGGCGTGTTCTATCTGGATGCCACGCTATTAGGTGCATGGTCCGCACTCTATTACGCGATCAATTTCTTTCTTCAGGTGGAGGAACAGAACGACCGGCTAATCAGGCTGGAGAACCAGGCGACCAGCGCACAACTGGCCATGCTGCGCTATCAGCTTAACCCGCACTTCCTGTTCAACACGCTCAATTCGATCTCCACTCTGGTGCTACTGAAGCAGACGGAGCCGGCCAATGCGATGCTCAGCCGCTTGTCATCCTTCCTGCGCTACACGCTGGTTAACGAACCTTCCGCGCGTGTAACCGTGGCGCAAGAGGTCGAGACGCTGAAGCTCTATCTCGACATCGAGCGGATGCGCTTTGAAGATCGCCTTCGCACCACCTTCCACATCGATGTCGCCACGCGCAATGCGCTGCTGCCCTCACTATTGCTGCAACCGCTGGTGGAAAATTCGATTAAATATGCCGTAGGCGCTCAAGAAAGCGGGGCGGAAATCTGCATCCAGACGCAGCTTGTCGGCCAGATGCTTCGCATCACCGTTTCAGACACCGGACCCGGCTTGAAAAGCAGCACGACGGATCACAGGCTGTCTGGCGTGACGTATGACGGAGGAGAACCCGTGTCCACGGGGGTTGGGTTGACCAACATTCGCGAACGGCTTGAACAGGCCTATAGCAACCAACACGTATTTGAAACGTTCGAACCGGCGGACGGGGGTTTCGGCGTCATGATCGAAATCCCTGTCGAAAAGCGGCGATCGGCGGATGCTGGGTTGGAAGCGACTGCACCGACTACTGCCTGAGCCGCTTGAGTTAGCGCACAAAGATCTTTTTTCGAGGCCCCCAATGACCATTCGCACCATTATTGTCGACGACGAGAAACTGGCGATTCAGGGCCTGCAACTTCGGCTCGAAAAGTTTCCCGACGTTGAAATTGTTGATACCTGCGCCAACGGGCGCGAAGCGATCCGGAAAATCAAAACTGAAAAGCCCGACCTCGTCTTTCTCGACATCCAAATGCCAGGTTTTGACGGGTTCAGCGTCGTTAAGGGCGTAATGGAAATCGAACCGCCGCTTTTCGTGTTCGTAACCGCATATCAGGAACACGCGGTCCGCGCGTTTGAAGCCAATGCCGTCAATTACTTGATGAAGCCGGTGGAAGAAGACAAGCTGGCCGATACATTGGAACGCGTGCGGATCCGCCTGGCGGAAAAGCGCTCAGCTGAAGAGGCCGAAAAGCTGAAAAACGTTCTGGCCGAAGTGGCGCCGGACGCCATGGACGCGATGCCGGACGAGTCAGAGTCCGCCGCACCTCGATACGAACAGCTGATCAACATCAAGGATCGCGGCCAGATCTTCCGGATTGATGTCGACTCTATCGAACACATTGAGGCAGCCGGCGATTACATGTGCATTCGCACCGCCGACAATTCACTGATCCTGCGCGAAACCATGAAGGATCTGGAACGCCGGCTGGACCCGCGCGTATTTCAACGTGTGCACCGGTCCACCATCGTCAATCTCAATCAGGTCCGTCAGGTGAAACCGCATACCAACGGCGAATGCTTCCTGGTGCTGGATTCAGGCGCGCAGGTTAAGGTCAGTCGTTCCTATCGTGATGTGATCGCCCGCTTCGTGCATTGATAGGTGTCATCAGCGACATCGACTGCAGAACGCTCTGATAGACACACCCCCGCGGAATTGGCATTGAGCCGGGATGACCAGCTTCTCCATTCCCGGCTTCGATCTCGACGCTTTCGTTTCCGCCACCCTTGACGAAGACCTTGGTGTAGGTCTCCCCGGCGGTGGACGCGATGTCACCAGCGAAAGTGTCATCGCGCCAGACATGCGATTTTCCGGCGTGATGGATGCCCGCCACGCCATCACTGTGGCTGGGTTGCCGATTGCCGCCGCGTTCTTCCACAAGCTCGATCCCGCAATGCAGATTGAGATTTTGGTGCCTGAAGGTGGACAGGTTGGCCCCGGAACTCATCTCATGCGCCTTTCCGGCAATGCGCGCGCCATGCTTACGGCAGAGCGTAGCGCGCTCAACACTGTTCAGCACCTATCGGGCGTAGCCACGCTGACGCGCCAGTATGTCGATGCAATGGACAAAACCGATTGCGTCTTGCTGGACACGCGCAAGACGATCCCCGGGCTGCGTCACCTGGAAAAGTACGCCACACGCATGGGCGGCGCGCAGAACCACCGCATGGGCCTGTGGGATGCCGCCATGATCAAGGATAACCACGTTCTTGTCGCAGGCGGCGTAGGAGAAGCGGTACGTCGAGCGCGTGATGCTGGCGTGGAACGGATCATCTGCGAGGTCGATACGATCGACCAGATTGAACCCGCATTGGCCGCAGGTGCCAACCATCTGCTTCTGGACAACATGGCTCCCGCCACATTGCGCGAAGCCTTGACGGTGGTCGACGGCCGCGTCCCTTGCGAGGCATCGGGCGGCGTAAGCCTCGACACGATCGGTGCTATCGCAGCAACCGGAGTGGATTACATTTCGGTAGGCCGGTTGACGCAAAGTGCACCGGCGGCGGATATCGGGCTGGACTTTACGCCCGCATGATCCTTCGGCCGCTGTGGTTCGCCGTACTACTTGCGACAACGCTGGCTGCAGTTCCGCAGAGGGCAAAGGCTCAGGCCTATCAATGCTCACTCCCCGGCAAGATCGATCCGCTGCCGCCGCGCCAGCCCGATGGTCCGGTGCGGCGCAAGCCGGTTGCGCGCTATACGCTCGCTGCCAGCTGGTCGCCCGAATATTGCAGGATAGAGCGCAACAAGGGCACGATGCAGTGCTCAGGGCAGCACGGCCGCTTCGGCTTCGTGTTGCACGGCCTTTGGCCTGAAGCGCAGAGCGGCGCGCCGCCTCAGTGGTGTTCACTGACGCCCCGGCCGTCGGTAGACCTGATTCGCCGCAACTTGTGCATGACACCGGTTCCGTCGCTGCTGGAGCATGAATGGGCAAAGCACGGAAGTTGCATGACCAAAAAGCCCGAGACTTATTTCAAGGTCAGCGCGATTCTTTGGCGATCCATCCAATGGCCGGACGCAGATCGTCTTTCGCGCAAGAAGGGCCTGACCGCTGGCGACCTGCGTGATGCATTCCTGATCGCCAACCCGCACTGGAAGCGCGACCAGATCGGCGTGGAACGCAACGAACGCGGCTGGCTGCGCGGTATGCGGCTTTGCTATGGGCGGGATTTCCGGCCTTCGCGATGCCCCACAGGGACATTTGGGCCGTCCGACGCGACGCCCCTGAAGATCTGGCGCGGGCTTTAGGTCCGTCGCTGTTGAAAGAAATCCCGCAGAAGTGTGGCGGCTTGCTCTTCACCCATTCCAGAATAGACCTCTGGCCGGTGCAGGCACTGCGGCTGATCAAATATTCGTCCGCCATGCTCCACCGCGCCGCCCTTGGGATCCGACGCACCGTAATAAAGCCGGGCGATCCGGGCATGGCTGATGACACCTGCACACATTGCGCAAGGCTCTAGCGTGACCCACAGTTCGCAATCTTCCAGGCGCTCCTGCCCTAGTGCTTCTGCAGCCCGGCGAATCGCCAACATCTCGGCATGGGCGGACGGATCCTTAAGCTGACGCGGCGAATTGTGAGCCGTCGCAATGATTCGGCCATTGCGGACCACCACAGCACCAACCGGCACTTCACCCTGCAAGGCAGCCTCTTGCGCGGCATCAAGCGCAGCCTGCATGAAAGGAGAGAGGGGCCAGCGGGGCATAGCCAAACCGCTAGCGACCTGCCATAAAGCGCGCAAGCAAAGCCAATCCCCAACGCAGTCTGGCTTGACCTTTGTCAGACGAATCGTTAGGGGCGCGACTTCCCGATTTTCGGAACGAAATTCGAAGCGAGAGTTATTCCAATGTCCCGTATCTGCGAACTGACCGGCAAGGGCCGCCAGACTGGTTGCAACGTCAGCCACGCCAAAAATCGGACCAAGCGCGTATTTCTGCCTAACCTGCAGAACGTCACTCTGATTTCGGAAGGCCTGGATCGGAGCTTCAAGTTCCGCGTTTCCACCCACGGTCTGCGTTCGGTTGAACACAACGGCGGCCTCGATAACTGGCTGCTGAAGACCCAGGATTCGAAGCTGAGCCAGACCGCGCTCAAGGTGAAGCGCGAACTGTCCAAGAAGCAAGCTGCCAGCTCTGCTGCTGCCTGAGCGCAATCGCCGGGCACTTGCCCAGCGATAAGCTAATCGGAATGGGCGTGCGGTTACCGCGCGCCTTTTTCGTGTCTGTTGCTAATTCCGTTTGGGCAGATCCTTGGGATCGACCGTCAACTTCCAAAGCAGGGTCTGTTGAAGGTCGGACCTGTTGTCGTCTGAAATCAGCCAGACGATGAGCCGTCCATCATCGCCCTGCTCCACGGTCATACCTTCGAAATTATCGCGCGGAATGCCAAAGCCCCATGCGGCTACCTGCCGTACCGACCACGCCCCCCCTTTGCGAATCTGCTCAGGATCGCCAATCGCGATCGCCCCGGCGAATTTGGGCGGCAATACCCACTGCACACGCCGGAAAAGGATCAGCACCCGGCCATCGGGCATCTGCGCCATGTCCGTCGGGCGCATTCCGTCCAGCCCGACCAGCGTGAACGGCTCGGCATCAGGCGCTTCAATGGGATCGGTGGCAAAGCGTAGCGCCTCATGGCGCTTGCTCTCAAGCAAGCTGGTGAAGCCTTCCTGCAGAACCAAGAAACTGCCGTCCCGAAGACGCACAAGAGCTTCCCCGCCACTGTTGTCGCCCCAGTGAGCCATACCCTTCGGCTTCACTACCTTTTCCCGCACCAGCTTTCCGTGCTTGTCTGGCCGCAGGCGCATGATCGCATTCTCGAACTCCATGCTGGCCCAGAACGTGTTGCTGGAAATGTCGGCGGTCAGCGCTTCGAAATCCCGAGAAGTCTTGGGGCCTTTGACTGTGTCCCACAGTCGCGCCCCAAGCGGAGCTTCTTGCGGGCGGTCGGGTGGTGAAAAGCGCAGCATTGCTCCCGCATCGCTGACGGCCAGCAAGCGACCATCACCCAGAGGCACCAGTCCGGAATAGCCTCCAAAATGCCGATAGCGGCTTTCGATCCGCCATATCCGTTCAATCCGGAATGGTTCGAGCGCATTGGCCCTTTTGCGCTCCGACGTTCTCAAAACAACTGACACGAAGTTTAACGACAACGTATTGGTTTTGCGCGACAGCGGCGCACGACACCACGTGATGGGCATGAGGATGCCGATCAGGATCAGCAAAGCTAGGAAACGGCGCACTCTTTGACTCAGATGCGATCAGCGCATCGGACCGGTGAGCAGAATGGGATCAATTCGCACGTCGTTCCACTTCATGCTCCAATGAAGATGTGGACCCGTCGCGCGCCCGGTTGCCCCGATCCGTCCGATCACCTGCCCCTGCTTAACATGGTCCCCTTCGTTCACCAGCAATTGCGAACAATGAAGGAATGCACTGTTAAGGCCCATTCCGTGATCGATCATCAGTAAATGGCCTTCCAGAGTGAATGGCTCTTTGGCGGCAAGGATCACCACGCCATCCGCAGGAGCAGCGAATGGCGTGCCACTGGTGCCTGTGGCTACGTCGACGCCGGAATGGTAGCTGCCCGGTTCGCCCCGATAGACGCGCTGCGAACCAAACACCCCCGAAATGCGCCCTTGCGCGGGCCAGATGAATTTCTGCCGCCATCCTTCGGCACTGGTCTTTTTCAGACGTGCTGCATTAATCCGGGCCAGTTCCGGTTCCCTGATGCGCATGAACGCCTCGGTCGGACCGCCAGTCCGGCGAGCAATGTTCACATGCTCGATCCTCCAGGCGCGCGGGGAAATCTGCAGGGTGCGGGCATCCACGCTGCCATCAGAACGGTGCACCACCAGCCTGGCCTCGGGCCCGGCATCACGATCGAAAGCTGCAAAGAAATGGCCATCACGCGCGATGCCGATCGGTTTGCCATCAAGCGAGAGGCTCTGCGTGCCGGGAGGAACTGTGCCTTTGATCCAGCCTCCCTGCGTCAGTTCGCCGGAATAAGTAAGCGGAACATTGGACGCCGCCCGGGCTTGAACAGGCATTGGTTTGCCTTGCGCCGCCAAGTTTGATGTGGGCGTCTTGACGCCAACATCACCTGAGGCGTCCGGCACACATGCCATTACCGTAGCTCCCGCCAAAGCAAGGCCAAGCGCAAGCCGCACCGAAGGCTTCATGCAGCTTAGCTCCGGCCAAGCAATCGGCGGGTCGCAATCTCGGCACTGGCGTACGCTTCCTGCCGCTCGGCGCTCCAGTAACGGAGGGTTTCCAGCGGAATCGCCTCGCCTGTGACAGCGCATACAACGTGATTACCCGGCGAGAGAACGCGAAAGCCATTTGGGCCATAGTGAAGGCGGGCAGGGCGATCGGGAGAAGACATCAACATGATTATTCGCCTAGCAGAGCAACCGGGTCAAAACAAATCGCCCTGCTCGGCCTGTCGTTGGTTTTTGGTGGCCGGGCGCGATTTTGCAGGAGCTTGACCGCCAACTCCCACCAGCAATTCACCATCATGAAAACGAAGCCGCAATGCGGTTTCCTTTGCAGCCTCGACCCGGCTGGTTAGCGTTCGGTTCTGGGCATCCGTCACCCGCACGTAGCCTCGATTGAGCGGCATATCTGGATCGAGCTGGGGGAGCACCCGGCCATAAGCCGCAAAGCGTTCCTGCGCGGATGCCAATTTGCGCTCCAGCACGCCGGGCGCGAGGCCCACCGAACCGAGCCGTCGCAGCTCATCCCTCAGGCGCGATCGCAAAGTGTGCGGACGCAATCCAGCCGCTGTGCGATCTAGTCGGGCCTGTCCTCGTGCCGCCGTCATACGCAGGCCGCCTTGCAATCGCTCGTGGGCATGAGCCAGTTCCCGCACCGCACCCATGTGCTTCTGTCGTAGCACCGGTAACGACAAGTACCGCGTCAGTTCACCCAGTTTTGCCCGCTCGGCAGCGGCCCGGTCGCTTAAGCCCCGGCGCAATCGTTCTGAAAGGTCGTCCAATTGCTGCGCAGGCGTGGCTAACAGCGACTCAGGTCGAGGCAGACGCTGCACACGCGCAGTAAGCCGCTCCCGCCCTAGAGCGACGGGCTGCAAGGCGCAGCGCCGCTTGCGCAGCGCCAGTTGGCCAAGCTGCGCGATCAGATCCTCCCGAACCGGCACTGCAATCTCTGCGGCCGCGGTCGGTGTCGGCGCACGAAGGTCAGCGGCGAAGTCAGCAAGGCTGGTGTCAGTTTCATGCCCGACCGCACTGATCGTGGGGATGCTGCATGCCGCAAGGGCGCGCACGACCACTTCCTCATTAAAGGCCCACAAGTCCTCGATTGAGCCACCGCCGCGCGCCACGATCAGAAGATCAGGCCGCGGAATGGCTCCGCCTGCAGGCAACGCAGAGAAGCCATCAATCGCCTGCGCAATCTTTTGCGCGGCGCCGTCACCCTGCACCGCCACCGGCCAAACGATCACATGGCTCGGAAAACGATCCGCAAGCCGGTGAAGAATATCGCGAATCACCGCCCCGGTTGGTGACGTCACCACCCCGATCACGCGGGGCAAAAACGGTAGAATCCGCTTTCGTTCAGGTGCGAACAGACCTTCTGCAGCAAGCCGTTGCCGGGTTTTCTCCAGCAGCGCGAGAAGAGCGCCCTCGCCCGCGATCTCCATGCTTTCAATCACGATCTGATATTTGGAGCGCCCCGGAAACGTCGTGATCTTGCCGGTAGCAATCACCTCGATGCCATCTTCCGGCTTGAAAGCCAGACGCGGAGCGGCGCTGCGCCACATGACCGCATCAATCACCGCCTTATCGTCCTTTAGGCTGCAATAGATGTGGCCCGAAGCGGCGCGCTTCACTCCCGAAAGCTCCCCACGCAGGCGCACATGGCCAAAGCGATCCTCCACTACGCGCTTCAGCGAATTGGAAATCTCGCTGATCGATAGCGGGGCAGCGTTGTCGCCCGGCCCTTGCTCGGCTAGGAGCCTGCCAGAACTTGCACTTTCATCGAACCATAAAGGATCGGCCATGAATATCCTGCTCCTGGGATCGGGCGGGCGCGAACATGCGCTGGCGTGGAAACTTGCGCAATCGCCGCTGTGCGACAAGCTCCATGTTGCGCCGGGGAACCCGGGGATAGAAGCCTACGGCTCTTGCGTCGACCTGGACGTTACCAATCATGCACAGGTGATCCGCTTCTGTGAGGAACAGGGCATCGGCCTTGTCGTCGTCGGCCCAGAAGCCCCGCTGGTGGACGGTTTGGCAGACAGCCTGCGCGGTGCGGGCGTTTCCGTGTTTGGCCCGAGCAAGGCAGCTGCACAGCTGGAAGGTAGCAAGAGCTTCACAAAGCGCCTGTGCGACACCGCAGGCATCCCCACTGCCGGTTATGTTCATGCCGATAACGAGGCAGATGCGCTCGCTGCCATAGAACGCTTCGGCGCGCCCGTAGTGGTGAAGGCCGATGGGCTTGCCGCCGGCAAGGGCGTCACGGTGGCGATGACCATTGACGAAGCGCAAGAAGCGGTACGCGACATCTTTGACGGCCGCTTCGGGCAGGCCGGGGCGCAAGTCGTGATCGAGGAGTTCCTTGAGGGCGAGGAAGCCAGCTACTTCGCACTTACCGATGGCAGCACTATCGTTCCCTTTGGCACCGCGCAGGATCACAAGCGCGTGGGTGAAGGCGATACCGGGCCGAACACAGGCGGCATGGGGGCATATAGCCCGGCCCCGGTCATGACCCCGATGCTTCGCGGTGAAGCGGTTGCCAAAATCCTCACCCCCACCGTGCAGGCGATGGCAGATGCCGGCACGCCCTATAGCGGCGTGCTGTATGCCGGGCTGATGTTGACCAAGGACGGTCCAAAACTGATCGAATACAACTGCCGGTTCGGCGATCCGGAATGCCAGGTTCTGATGATGCGTCTGGAAAACGATCTGGTGGAATACCTGCTGGCTTGCGCGGAAAACCGACTGGCCACGCTGGAAGCCCCGCGTTTCTCTGACGATACGGCCCTTACCGTGGTGATGGCAGCCAATGGCTATCCCGGCACCCCGGAAAAGGGCGGCACGATTGGCGGGATCGATCAAGCAGAAGCTGGCGGCGCAAAGGTGTTCCACGCCGGAACCGCGCGCAATGCAGACGGGCAGATCGTGGCAAACGGCGGGCGCGTTCTTAATGTTACGGCGCGTGCCAACTCTGTCAGCGCCGCACAGCAGGCAGCCTATGAGGCGGTCAACAAGATCGACTTCCCTACTGGCTTCTGCCGACGAGACATCGGCTGGCGCGAGGTGGAGCGCGAAACAGCCACCAAGCAGGGCTGATCGCTCACCCCAGTTTCTGCGCCAGCAGCGCCTTGAGGTCCGCCTCAGGGCGCGCGCCATAGTGCGAGATGATCTCGCAGGCGCAGACAGCCCCTGCCCGCAGACATTCAGCCAGCGAATGTCCGCGCACCTTGGCAAACAGGAATCCTGCTGCAAACAGGTCGCCCGCGCCGGTAGTATCCACCACCCTATCGATCGGCTCGGCCGCCACTTGCGCGCGCTCTTGACCGGCAACCGCGACTGCGCCCTTTTCGCTGCGGGTGACGACCAGCGTCGGCACCTTGGGGGCAAGCTGAGCCAGACCGGCTTCAAAATCCGCATCGCCGGTCAGCGCCGCCAGTTCGTTCTCATTGGCGAAGAGGATGTCGATCTCACCCGCGTCGATCATCCTGCGGAAATCGTCGCCATGCCGGTCAATCACAAAAGCATCTGACAGCGTGAAGGCCACTTCGCGACCAGCATTCTTGGCCGCGGCAATGGCCTTGCGCATGGCGGCACGCGGCTCCTCCGGGTCCCAAAGATAACCTTCCAGATAGAGCACTTTGGCATCGGCGATCAGGTCTTCATCCAGCGCGCTTTCCGGCAGGAACTGCGACGCCCCCAGAAAGGTATTCATCGTGCGCTGCCCATCGGGCGAAACGAAGATCAGGCATCGGCCCGTCGGCGGATCGCCTGCGCGTGCTGCCACGTCAAAGCGAATGCCCCCGGCCCGAATATCATGCGAAAACACCTCGCCGAGCTGGTCGTTCGCCACCTGCCCGATGAATGCGCAATTGGCGCCCAATGCCGCCAGACCTGCCAAAGTATTCGCCGCAGAACCACCCGAGACTTCTCGCCCCGGCCCCATGGCAGCGTAGAGCTCTTTCGCCCGATCTGTGTCCACCAGCGTCATCGCGCCGCGCGCCATGCCCAGCGCATCAATCTGCGCGTCTTCTGCTGGAGCCATGACATCGACGATGGCATTGCCGATGCCAACAACATCAAGCGAAGGCTCTGGCCGCGAAGTGGTCATGCTGGAATTCCTCGTCTGATCGGAAGGTTGCCCGGATAGGCGCCTGCCATGATATAGCCGCGCCTAACCCGGCATCCGGCCCGGCGCAAGCTAACCGGGCATTGACAGCTTCCGCAATGTTGGCATGCACATACGCGTGCAAAAGCTAAGCTTATCATCACGTCAGACACTGTCGCTGGGGCAACTGGCCCTGCTGCTTGTGCTGTCTGCTTGCGCATCTGGCGGCAGAGTGCCTTCAGCGCCGCCCCCAGGTCAGTCAAATGAGCCGATTCGTGCGCCCATAACACGCCCTGTTCACGAGCCGCAGTTCCGCATGGAACCTGGCCTCGAAGGCGTGATCGGCGGCACCCAGACGCAGTTGATCCGGCAATTTGGCAATCCGCGTCTGGACGTGTGGGAAGATGATGCTCGCAAGCTGCAATTCAGTGGGACGTCATGCATCCTTGACGTTTATCTCTATCCCACGAAATCAAGCCGCGATCCGCTCGCCACTTATGTCGAAGCACGGCGCACCAGCGACGGGCGTGATGTGGACAAGGCCGCCTGCGTGCGAGAGCTGAAGCGTTAAAGCGCCTTAACGGCCCTAGACCGTAAAGCTCTCTCCGCACCCACATGCTCCGGTCGCATTGGGATTGTTAAACACGAAACCGGCGGTGAAATCGTCTTCCTGCCAGTCCATCGTGCTGCCGATCAGGTAGAGCACGCTGCTGGCATCGATAAAGAACGTGCCGCCAGGTGTGTCGATCCGCTCATCCAGGGGGTTTACCGTGGTCACGAAATCGACCGAGTAGGCCAGCCCCGAACAGCCCCGGCGCGGGGTGGAAAGTTTCACGCCCACGGCGTCGTCCGGGGCCTTGCCCATCAATTCCGCAATGCGCGCTTCCGCTGCGGGAGTCAGCGTGACGGCGGCGGGTCTTGCGCGTGTCTTGGTCTGTACGGTCATCACAGCATTCCCAGTTCGAGCTTGGCCTCGTCGGTCATCTTGCTCATGTCCCACGGTGGATCCCAGACAAGGCTGACGTCGCAATCGCGAACGCCGGGAACGGCGCAAACGCGAAGCTCCACTTCGCCCGGCATCGATTCAGCCACCGGGCAATGCGGCGTGGTGAGTGTCATGGTGACGTTCACGCTCGCGTCGTCGCTGATCTCCACCCCATATATAAGGCCCAGATCGTAAATATTCACGGGAATTTCCGGATCGTAAATTTCGCTGAGCGCCGTTATCACGGAGTCGTAAAGCGCTCCGCCCGGCTCCGTGCTTGGCACATCTTGCGGTTTTTCAGCCAGAAACCCTTCCAGATAGTCCCGTTTGCGAGCAAACTTTTCACCCGCGCTTTCCGTTTCAGGCGTGCTGGATTCAGGGATTGGCGCATCACTTACCCGCGCACGTGGGGGCTTTCCTTGCAGTGCGTCCTGCTCGTCGTTCATCCGAAAATCCTCCGGGTCCGTTCGATACCGACCAGCAGAGCCGCGATATCGCTTTCATCACTATAAATGCCAAAACTGGCGCGAGCAGTTGCGGGCACGCCAAGGTGATCCATCAGTGGCTGTGCGCAATGGTGCCCGGCACGGATCGCGACATTCTCCTCATCAAGGATGGTGCCAAGATCGTGCGGGTGAACGCCATCCAGGGCAAAGCTGACGATCCCGGCTGACTCTTCCGGACCGAACAGCGTGACCGAATTGATCCGCCCCAGTTCGCTCCGCAAACGGCGCACCATATCAAGCTCATGGGCGTGGATCGTATCGAGGCCAATGGCGTCAACATAGTTGATCGCCTCAGCCAGTGCGACCGCTTCCACGATTGCAGGCGTACCCGCTTCAAACCGCTGCGGCGGTGGGGCGTAGGTCGTCTTTTCGAACGTCACCCGGTCGATCATCGAGCCGCCACCATGCCAAGGCGGCATCGCATCCAGAATATCCGCGCGCGCCCACAGGACGCCGATCCCGGTCGGCCCATAGAGCTTATGCCCGGAAAATGCGTAGAAATCGCAACCTAGCTCGGCTACATTCACCGGCAGACGCGGCGCAGCCTGGCATCCGTCGACCAGGAGCTTTGCCCCCACGCCATGCGCAAGGTCAGCCGCCCGCTTTACATCCAACATCGATCCCAGCACGTTGGAAACGTGGGCGAAGGCTATTAGCTTGTGCTGCGGCGTAAGAATGCGCTCAGCAGCGTCCAGATCGATCCGGCCATCCGCTGTCAGCGGGCACACATCAATTTCGATCCCGATGCGGTCACGCAGCAATTGCCATGGCACGATGTTGGAGTGATGCTCCAGCATCGATAGCAATATGCGGTCTCCCGCTTTCAGCTGCGACTCACCCCAGCTGTAGGCAACCAGATTGATTGCTTCGGTCGCGCCGCGGGTAAAGACAACTTCCTCTTCCCTACCGCCGATGAAATCCGCCACACGGCGCCGCGCAGCTTCATAGCCCAGCGTCATTTCTGCCGAGCGAGTGTAGACGCCGCGATGCACTGTGGCGTAGTCCGCGCCCATCTTGCGAGCAGTGGCATCTATCACCGCCTGCGGCTTCTGCGATGTCGCGGCGGTATCAAGATAATGCCACGGCTGGCCATCGGCCGTGAACATGCCCGGGAAGTCCGCCCGGCGAGTGCCGATCTGCGTGCTCACAGGTCTGCCCCCTCAAGGAAATGGAGCGTCTGTTCCAGCATGTCCTCGCGCACTTCATCGTCACCGATTGCGGCAAACGCATCGGCAATAAACGCACGCACCAACAGCTTGCGCGCCACATGTGGCGGAATACCTCGTGAAGCCATGTAGAACCCGGCTTGCGCATCCAGAGCGCCAATCGCGGCGCCATGCGCGGCCTTCACGTCATCCGCGTAGATCTCAAGCTCCGGCTTCGCATTTGCGCTTGCCCCGGCTTCCAACAGGATGGCGCGGAAATTTTGAGCGGAATCCACCTTCTGCGCGTCACGCGGGATTTCGATCCGGCCAAGGAAGTTGCCCGTGGAACGGCCCCACTGCACGGCGCGGATTACTTGATTGGAAGTGGCTTCCCGCGCGTGAACAACTCGCGTCACGATTTCCTGCCGCAGATCGCCGCCGCCCAGCGTTACGCCGCCCAGCTCGAAATGCGCGCCTTCTTCAAGCGTCACATCCAGTTCGCAGCGCGAATAGGGCCCCGCAGCGTTGACCACGAAATGCTCATAGCGAGCACCCTTGCCAACGTGCACCCGCAGCCGGTCCACCTGCCCGTCCTGCGCATCGCTGGGTGACAAGATCGCGAACCCGCGTTCAATCTCGCCAGCCGGCACTTCGTTCTCATGCCAGTTCGTCAGCACGGCGAGATCCGCTCCGGCAAGGAACTCGCCATCAGCATAGCGCCAGCTTTCGTCCTTCAGGCTGGGACGTACGGCAGACATGGCGGCACCCTCAGTCACGCGGTCACCGCCTCATAGCCGTGCTCTTCCAGCTCCAGCGCCAGCTCCGCCCCGCCACTTTTGACGATGCGGCCACCTGCCAGAACGTGCACAAAATCCGGCTTCACGTAGTCTAGCAGCCGCTGATAGTGCGTGATCAGCAGCACGCCCTTGTCCGGGCGGCGCATGATTGCATTGATGCCTTCGCCCACGATGCGCAGGGCATCGATGTCGAGCCCTGAATCGGTTTCATCCAGCACAGCGAACTTGGGATCGATGATCCCCATCTGCACCATTTCTGCGCGCTTCTTCTCCCCGCCGGAAAAGCCCACGTTCACCGGCCGCTTGAGCATGTCCATATCAAGCCGCAGAAGCCCGGCCTTTTCCTTGGCCAGCTTCAGGAACTCGCCGCCGGAATAGGGTTCCTCACCCCGTGTGCGACGTTGCGCATTGGCGGCTTCGCGCAAGAACTGCACGAAGGAAACGCCGGGAATCTCCACCGGATACTGGAAGCCCAGGAACAGGCCAGCCGCCGCGCGTTCATGCGGTTCGAGCGAGAGCAGGTCCTGGCCGTCGAACTCCACCGATCCACCAGTCACTTCATAGCCGGGCCGTCCGCCCAGCGTGTAACCCAGCGTGGATTTGCCCGCGCCGTTCGGCCCCATGATAGCGTGGATTTCCCCCGCGTTCACGGTCAGCGAGAGGCCCTTCAGAATGTCTTTGCCACCAACCTGAGCGGCGAGATTATCAATTTTCAGCATATTACGTCCTAGACGATCGGCCACGCGGGGCTGACCGGGATTGGTGTTCACGGCGTGATTGCTGCTTGTCGTTAATGCGCAAGCGCATTCCCGCCGTTATCCGGCCAAGCACGGCGTCAATATCTTCAAGAATATCCGAAGCGTTCAGGCGCATCACACGGATGCCCACAGCCTCAAGGCTCTTGTCACGGCGGGTTTCGATCGGATCCGGCTCATCACCTTCGTTGATCGCGATAGCCATGCCAAGGAGGTGGCAATTGAAATCGACGATAGCCGAACCGACGACGGCATGGCGGGTAAACTTGTACCGCCCCAGATCGGCAGCAGCGAACTTCTCCGCCAGCGCGGTATGCGCCGCGGTGGGATGCCGCCGCAATTCACGCGCGCGTTCGTGCAGGGCATCAAGCCGCTTGTCCGAAATCTCCCAGCCGCGCCCTTTTTTCTTGAGCGCAGGGGGCGCATTTTGTTCGGAGGGATGACGGATTTGCAGGGTCTTACGTTCAGTGGTCATTAGCCCACGCTTCCTTCCAGCGATATTCCAAGCAGCTTTTGGGCTTCCACGGCAAACTCCATCGGCAATTGCTGAAGGACTTCCTTGGCGAAACCGTTGACGATCAACGCCACCGCTTCCTCTGCATCGAGACCGCGTTGCATGGTGTAGAACAGTTGGTCATCGCTGATCTTGCTGGTGGTAGCCTCATGCTCGATCTGCGCGCTGGGGTTGCGCACCTCGATATAGGGCACGGTGTGCGCGCCGCACTTGTCACCCAGCAGCAGTGAATCGCACTGGGTGAAGTTGCGCACGCCTTCGGCGGCCGCACCAACCCGAACCAGCCCACGATAGGTGTTATTGGAGTGGCCCGCGCTGATCCCCTTGGAAATGATCGTCGAACGCGATCCCTTGCCATTGTGGATCATCTTGGTTCCGGTATCCGCCTGCTGATAGTTGTTGGTGACGGCAACCGAGTAGAACTCGCCCACCGAATCCTCGCCGTTCAACACGCAGCTGGGATACTTCCACGTGATCGCACTGCCGGTTTCCACCTGCGTCCAGCTGATCTTGCTGCGCGCGCCCTGGCACAGTCCGCGCTTGGTAACGAAGTTGTAGATCCCGCCTTTGCCCTCTGCATCCCCGGGATACCAGTTCTGCACGGTGGAATACTTGATCTCCGCATCTTCCAGCGCGACCAGTTCCACAACCGCAGCATGCAACTGGTTCTCGTCCCGCTGCGGCGCGGTGCAGCCTTCCAGATAGGACACGTAGCTGCCCTTCTCCGCGATGATCAGCGTGCGTTCGAACTGGCCGGTGTTCTCAGCATTGATGCGGAAATAGGTGGAAAGCTCCATCGGGCAACGCACGCCTTCGGGAATGTACACAAAGGTGCCATCCGTAAAGACTGCGCAGTTAAGTGCGGCAAAATAGTTGTCGCGCACTGGCACAACCTTGCCCAGCCATTTCTTCACCAGATCGGGATATTCCCGAATCGCTTCGCTGATGGAGAGGAAGATGACTCCCGCTCTTTTCAGTTCCTCGCGAAAAGTGGTGGCGACCGAAACAGAATCAAAGACGGCATCAACCGCAATCTTGCGCGCGCCTTCTACTCCGGCGAGCACTTTTTGCTCTTCCAGCGGAATGCCCAGCTTTTCATACACGCGGAGGATTTCCGGATCGACTTCGTCCAGAGACTTCAAGGCGTCCTTCTTCTTGGGAGCAGCGTAGTAATAGGCATCCTGGTAATCGATCGGCGGCACGTTGAGCTTGGCCCAATCAGGCGGGGTCATTTCCAGCCACGCCCGATAGGCTTTCAGACGCCATTCCAGCATCCATTCCGGCTCATCCTTTTTGGCCGAAACGAAGCGAACGGTATCTTCAGACAGCCCTTTTTGCCCGAACTCCTGCTCAATGTCGGAGTGCCAGCCGTGCTCATACTCCGCGACACTAGCTGCGGCATCATGCGCAGCCTGATCGACACGGGGGGCGTTGAATTCTTCGCTCACGATATCTCCTCGGCCAGTTGGGTCAGCCGGACTTGCGCCAATGCTCCCCGCAAAGCCTCATTCACACCGGGCCAATGCGGACGCACCAGACAGGCCTCCTCCAGCGTGCATTCCTGCCCGCCGTCATGGACACATGCCGTCATGCCGATCGGCCCTTCGACGGCCTCGACAATATCGGCAAGCGTAATTGCCGCTGCCGGACGCGCCAGCTTCAATCCTCCGCCAACGCCTCTTGAAGATCGCAGCAACCCCGCGCCGCTTAACCGGCTGACAAGTTTCTGCACCGTTGGCGCTGGAAGACGCGTTTCCTCTGCAAGTTGCCCAGCCGAAACACGCGCAGCGCCGCAATGGCGCGACGCCGCGGCCATTACAACAATGGCATAGTCAGCCATGCTAGAGAGCCGCATCGATTATGTGTTCCGTACTTTTAAGCCGCAGTGTTGCGAGCTATTTACAAATTGGACTGAATTGGTCCGGTTTCCACCTAGTAGGCTGCCCCGCCTGTTTCAACCCTCTCTGACTGCATTGACGCAAGAAAACCTTACTCAGGCGAAATGTCTTCTTGAGTTCCGGTTGCCGATCACAGGCCGAACCGTTTGTCACGATCATCGTGAGTGTCTATTCGCCCGGAATGCTCTACCCTTTATTCCGCCCCGCGCTCTTCCGTCTTGATGCCGAAAAAGCCCACGGCCTTGCTATCGCAGCGTTGCGACGCTCCTCACCATCCAATCGTGCCCGCACAGATGGCCCCCTTTCCACCCGCGTCGCGGGTCTCACCTTTCCCAACCCCATCGGCATGGCCGCCGGGTTCGACAAGGATGCGCAAGTGCCGGACGCTTTGCTCGGCCTGGGCTTCGGGTTCGCAGAGGTGGGATCAATCACGCCTTTGCCGCAGGCTGGAAATCCGAAGCCGCGTCTGTTCCGCCTCGTGCAGGATCGCGCGGTCATCAACCGCATGGGCTTTAACAATGGCGGCGCGTTGGAAGCCATCCAGCAACTCGAAAAACGACGCGGCAGGCCGGGCGTGGTCGGCATCAATATCGGTGCCAACAAGGACGCCGCTGATCGCATCGCTGATTATGCGCGAATGACTGTCGCAATGGCTCCTTTCGCGTCCTATCTGGCGGTCAACATCAGCAGCCCCAATACGCCGGGGCTCCGCGCCTTGCAGGACGAGGCTGCGCTGACCGGGCTGCTTGATGCAGTGATTGCAGCGCGGGGATCAAGCGGCCCGCCCATCTTCCTCAAAGTTGCGCCCGATCTTGAACCAAGCGACATCGATGCCATCTCCCGCATCGTGCTGGAAAAGCAGCTTGGCGCTCTTATCGTTTCGAACACCACGATTACGCGCCCGCCGCTAAAGTCTCGGCACGCGGGCGAATCGGGCGGTCTTTCTGGCGCTCCCTTGCGCGATCTGGCTCAGCAAAGGTTGCGCGATTTCCGCAAGGCTACGGGCGGTGCACTACCGCTGGTCGGCGTGGGCGGGATCGCCACTGCTGAAGATGCCTGGGCGCGCATCCGTGCAGGTGCCAGCCTTGTGCAGCTCTATTCCGCAATGGTCTACGAGGGGCCAGGCATTGCCCGCAAGATCGCCCGGGGGCTTGAGAAACTGATGCGCCGCGATGGCTTTGCTTCCATTGCCGAAGCAGTAGGAACCGAATAGTTTAACCTTATGGCAAAAAGCCTTTTCCTGACCGTTGCTGCTGCGCTTTCGCTTTCGGCCTGCGCCGCAACACAAACTGCGATTGCACCCGCCTCGCCGCCCGAACAGACGGCCCCTGAAGCAACAGGAATGGTGAGCGCTGCCGATCCGCGTGCCGCCGAAGCTGGCGCTCAAATGTTGCGGCAAGGTGGCAGCGCAACGGACGCAGCCATTGCAACGATGCTGACGCTGACAGTGGTGGAGCCGCAGAGCTCCGGCATCGGCGGCGGCGGCTTCTATGTGCGCAGCGCTCCTGATGGCAAAGTGGAAACACTGGACGGTCGGGAAACCGCCCCAGGCGCAGCAAAGCCGGACTGGTTCCTTGGCGCTGATGGCAAGCCGCTGCCATTCGGTCAGGCGGTCGGCAGCGGCCTCAGCACCGGTGTACCGGGTAACATCGCGCTCGCAGCCGAAGCACATCGCCGCCATGGCAAGCTGAAATGGGCCAAGCTGTTCGAACCTGCCATCCGACTGGCGCGGGATGGCTGGACTCTGAATTCGCGAACCCATCGGGCACTCAGTATTTCAGCCGATCTTGCGGGACGAGATCCCGCAGGCAAGGCGATGTTCTTCGATGCGCAAGGCAAGCCGCTTCCGGTCGGCACCCTCATTCGCAATCCCGCGCTGGTCGATACGCTGGAAAAGCTGGCGCAACAGGGCCCGGCAGCATTCTATCGGGGGCCTGATTCCGAGGCGATGGCCGTCAAAATTGCAGAGGACACTCCCCGCTCCGGCGGTATGACGGCAACTGACCTGACTTCATATCAGGCGAAGTGGCGTGATCCAGTTTGCGGAAAGTATCGCACGTTTCGGATCTGCGGCATGGGGCCACCTTCATCCGGCGCAACGACTGTTCTAGCAATACTCGGTCAGCTCGAACACCTGGACATGTCGCAGATGCGAGCTGATTCGCCCGTGTTCTGGCACGTGTTCGCTGAATCTCAGCGGCTGGCTTATGCGGATCGAGACCGCTTCCTTGCCGATGCCGATTTCATCAGCGTGCCAGTCGCTCGGCTGATTGATCCGGCATATCTTGCGCGAAGGGGCGCTACGATCAGCCTGGACAAGACGTTGGCTACCGTTGGCCCCGGCCTTGAATTGGCCCCACCTGCGGGAGAAGGTCCGCCAGAAAAAGGCACCTCACACTTCGTCGCCATTGACGGAGCAGGTAGCATCGTCAGCTATACTTCTACTATCGAGGGGCCATTCGGATCTGGCCTGATGTTCGGCGGGTTTTACCTCAATAACGAACTAACCGATTTCAGTTTCACGCCGGAAAAGGACGGCCAGCTCATTGCCAACCGGGTGGAAGGTGGGAAGCGACCACGCAGTTCGATGGCTCCAACAATTGTCTATGGCGCGGATGGAAAACCCGTGCTGGCAGTCGGTGCGGCAGGCGGCGCGACCATCCCAGTACAGGTGGCGCGCGCCCTCATCGGCTATCTCGACTGGGGCATGTCGATTGACGATGCGCTTGCCCTGCCCGTGCTATTTTCCCCCGGAGACACTGTGATCGTGGAGAAAGGCACCAATCTGGAGGCGCTTATCCCGGCACTGAAAGCCTTGGATCACGAACGGGTCATCACCGCCAATTTGCCACTGAAGGCCAATGCGATTGCCATTTTGCCTTCTGGTAAGTTGGACGGCGCGGCCGATCCACGCAGCGAAGGTGCCGCCATCGGGCAGTAGTTGCGCCGCGCAACAAACGGAACGCGACCTCATTATTTTATCTGAAACGTTGTAGCATCGCGCTACCCATCGGAGAGACGAAAAACCTGTGCAGCTTGCCGACTTTGACAATGCCCGCAATCTCGTTTCGCTGTTTCTGGACCGTGCCGATGCGCTTGGTGAGGAACCGATGCTGTGGCGCAAGCAAGACGGTGCCTGGCGATCGCTTTCATGGGCTGAAGCGGCGCGGCAGGTCTGCCTGATATCGGAATCCCTTCTTTCCATGGGCCTGAAGCCGGGCGACCGGGTGATACTGGTTTCGGAAAATCGTCCGGAATGGTGCCTCGCCGACCTGGCTATCATGGCCGCAGGATGCATCACGGTCCCGGCCTACACCACCAACACGGAACGCGATCACACTCACATTCTCGCCAATTCCGGCGCGAGAGCGGTGATCGTTTCAACTGCCGCGCTGTCCAGGAACGTGATCCCCGCAGTTGCCCGGAACGACAACTGCGAGTTCGTGATCCACATGGAACCGCTTACCCTCGCGCAGGCAGGCAACTTTTCCTGGCATGGCTGGGCCAGCCTGCTCACCGGCGATGCAACCAATGCGAGAGAGAAAGTGGCGTCGCGGATGCAGCTCGTGAACCGCAGCGACATCGCGTGCATCATCTACACCAGCGGCACCGGCGGTGCGCCGCGTGGGGTGCCGCAGCACCACGGCGCTATCCTGTCGAACATCAGCGGTGCTGCCCATATCATCGCGGAGGATTTCGGCTGGGACCGGGAAATATTCCTCTCATTCCTCCCGCTTAGCCACGCATATGAACACACGGGCGGCCAGTTCCTGCCAATCGGGCTAGGTGCCCAGATCTACTACGCCGAGGGGCTGGAAAAGCTGGCCAGCAATATTGAGGAAGTACGCCCCACCATCATGATCGTGGTTCCGCGCCTTTTTGAACTGTTGCGGACCCGGATCATGAAACAGATCGAAAAGCAGGGCAGGGTGCCGAAAATGCTGATGGATCAAGCTGTCGCCGTTGCCCGGCGAAGGCAGGACGGGCACGCCCGGATAGCCGACTGGCCGACGGACTTCTTGGCCAGCAAACTCCTCAAACCCAAGATTCGGGACAAATTCGGCGGCCGGATCAAGGCCATGGTTTCAGGCGGCGCTCCGCTGAACCCCGAAGTGGGCACTTTCTTCGAAGCGATGGGAATGACGCTGCTGCAGGGTTATGGACAGACTGAGGCCGCTCCCATCATCAGCTGCAATCGCCCGCGCAGCGGAGTGAAGATGGACACCGTCGGCCCGCCGATGAGGGGCGTGGAAGTTCGAATTGCGGAGGATGGTGAGATCCTCATTCGCGGTGAACTTGTGATGCACGGCTACTGGGCCAATGAGGCGGAAACGGCCCGCGCACTTCAGGATAGCTGGCTATACACGGGGGATATAGGCCATCTGGATAGCAAAGGCCGGATCGTCATAACCGATCGCAAGAAAGACATGATCGTCAATGATAAGGGCGACAACGTCTCCCCCCTGAAGATCCAGAGCATGCTGACTCTTCAGCCTGAAATCGCGCAGGCCATGGTGGTAGGGGACAGGCGACCATACCTCGTGGCACTGGTCGTGCCCGATCCAGACTGGGCAAAGGAATGGGCAGCGGACAACAACGTTTCCAACGATTTACTGCACGTGCAGGAAAACCCATCATTCCGCGCTGCGGTTCGCGGCGCAATCGACAGGGTCAACGCGCAGCTATCCGTGATTGAAAAGGTCCGCCAGTTCGACTTTGCTGACGAGGCATTCACCATTGAAAACGAGGAAATGACACCCAGCCTGAAGATTCGTCGTCACAAGCTGGTAGAGCGCTATGGTGAACGACTGGACCGCCTCTATCACTCGTAAGGTCAAACACCTTCTACGAGAAAGCAGCGTTCCAAATGCTCCAGCACCGGGCCATAGAGCAGCTCTTCGAACAGCACACCGGCCCGCTCTTCTTCCACCCACAGAACCGATACCGGGAGATAGGCAAGGCCGGGCAATTTCACGAGAAGCCGGTCTCCCTCATCCATTTTGACGGTCCGCTTGTCCACCATCAGTCCTGCCGCGGAAATATCCAGCACGTGGACATCATGCACCCCGCCCCTGCGGGTTCGACATTGTGCAGTGAAATACTTTCGCACGGCCTTATCGCCTTCGCTCGTTGCCCCCAGTATTGTAGTAAAAACCGGGTTAAGAAGTGGCTAAGGCCAATAATTTAGATCAGGAGTTCAAGCGAATTCGTTTTCCACCCATTCGGGAAAGAAAATCGGTTCGGTTTCAGACCAGCCGGGCGCCGTCGCAGCGGCTTCGCTGATCGAATGGAGCAAGTTTTTGCGGCGTTCCGGGCGAATCTGCGGCAAAGCCGCTGCAGCGCAGAACGCAGCGGGAAGCCATGGTCGCACTTTGGCGCCAAGCATGCGTTCGTAAAGAAACCGGAAAGTGGAGAAGCTTTCGATCCGACCTTGCGCCAGATCGAAGGCCGCGATCCTGATGAGCTTGCCCATAAAGGGATCCAGCCCATCGAAGCCCGTCTCATCAGGCACGACGCTGCGGAGGCACTTTAACTCTTGATAGACGGCATACTGAGAGCGGATCGATCCAACCTCGGCTGCATCGCGCGCCCACAATTTGATGGCATCCTGCCGTCCAAGGGCAATATCGAGGCTTCGCTTGATGTACCGCTGTTCACTGGCTGCAAAGCTGGCGAATTCGCGTAGTTCATAGATCGTCGACGCCGCCGACCACATCATCCCCATCGCGCGCTCCCTGTGCGACACGGAGCCATCCGCCCCATGTCGTCAGTTCAACACAAGATGTTTACGGCAGCGTTAACCATCACCCGCGAATTATAGCAGCCCCGCAAGCGGGCTGGAGGGGTCGGCATATTTGCGTGTGCCCATACGCCCGGCAAGATAGGCATCGCGCCCACCCGCAACCGCCAGCTTCATTGCACGGGCCATGCGGATCGGGTCTTTCGCTTCGGCAATGGCGGTGTTCATAAGGACGCCATCGCAGCCGAGTTCCATCGCAACCGCAGCGTCTGATGCGGTGCCCACACCGGCATCGACGAGCACGGGGACATTGGCGCCTTCAACGATCAGACGAATTGTCACGCGGTTCTGAATGCCGAGGCCAGAGCCAATCGGGGCGCCTAGCGGCATAACTGCAACTGCGCCTGCATCTTCAAGCTGCTTTGCAGCAATCGGATCGTCCACGCAGTAAACCATTGGCAGGAAACCTTCGCTGGCAAGCACCTCAGTCGCTTTCAGCGTTTCGCGCATGTCGGGATAGAGCGTCCGCGCTTCCCCCAGCACTTCCAGCTTCACCAGATCCCAGCCGCCCGCTTCACGCGCAAGGCGCAGCGTGCGGATCGCATCGTCTGCATTGAAGCACCCTGCGGTGTTGGGCAGATACGTGTATTTCTTGGGATCGATGAAATCCGTCAGCATCGGTGCCTTGGGATCAGACACGTTGACCCGTCGCACGGCCACGGTCACGATTTCCGCACCAGATGCTTCAACTGCGGCAGCGTTCTGCTCAAAATCCTTGTACTTTCCCGTGCCGACAATCAGGCGGGAATGGAACGTGCGCCCGGCCACTGTCCAGCTATCATCAGAGCCACCACCCACGAAGTGCACGATCTCCAGCACGTCGTTCTGACTCAGGGCGGTTTCCGCAAGGCTGGACCGGGGAACGACAATGCCATTGCGCTCCACTGCGACCTTCTTGGGATCGAGTTCCAGGCTACGGACAAGATCAGCGATACGGGAACCAGCAGCGATTCGGTAAGGATCGCCATTGACGGTGAGTTGAAGTTCTGCGGCCATGGTTCGGCAGATAGCGTTCAAAACGCGCTGCGCAAGTTCCATAGGTGCGCCGCTGCCACGAGACCGACGCCAGCAATGGTGAGAATGGCCTCATTAAGGCCGTGGCCCACGAACAAGCCGCCCGCCATCAGGCAAAGCCCAATCCCGCCCAGCACCGCCGGCCCTATATGCCGATGCCGTAAAAATCCCACGCCGAGCGCGAATAACCCGATGAAAACCGCCAGCCCCAGCCCGATCCGGTGAATTTCCGGGGCCAGCAAGACACCGGCGCCTAAACCAAGAACCGAGACAAGCACGATGCCCAAGATGCAATGCAGCGCGCACAAGCCAGACAGATAGAGGCCGGCACGATCAAAACCACCGCGAATCGAGACGGGAAAGCGCTGCATGCCTCGTAGGCTATGTGATGTTGTAACATACTGCAAGCACTGGTTGCGCTAATCGGTGCTTGCCATTCCAACGCTGGCTTATTGGCACTTGCCGAATCTACCCGTCACGCTACCAGTCCGCGGCATGAAACCGGTTACGCCCACGCCTATCATCGGAACCAGTGACGACATCATGCCATTGGTGCGATGGCTCCTCTTTATTGCTGGCCTCGTCCTGGCGATTATCGTGATCGGAGGGATTACGCGCCTGACCGAGTCCGGTCTTTCGATTACCGAGTGGAAACCGGTTACTGGCACATTGCCCCCGCTTTCCGAGGCCGACTGGCAGGCGGAATTCGAAGCCTACAAGCGCATTCCCCAATACCTTGAAGTCAACGGCCCGGCGGGAATGACGTTGGCGCAATACAAGTTCATCTATTTCTGGGAATGGCTGCACCGATTGATCGCACGCCTTATTGGCGTTGCATTTGCCCTGCCGCTTATCTGGTTCTGGATCAGGCGTACCATCCCGCAGGGCTACAAGCCCCGGTTGCTGGCCCTGCTGGCATTAGGTGGCCTGCAAGGCGCAGTCGGCTGGTGGATGGTCACATCCGGGCTCAGCCAAGATGTGAAGGTGAGCCATTTCCGGCTGGCTACTCACCTTGGTGTGGCCTTTTTCACGTTCGGCGGGTTGATCTGGACGGCGCTTGATCTCCTGCAACTTCGCAAGGGCAAGCCTTCCGCACGCCTTGCGGGATTTTCAACGCTGGTCGTGACCATGCTGGCGCTCCAGATCGTGTGGGGGGCATTGGTGGCAGGCCTGCGCGCTGGATTTGTAGCGGGAGCAGGCTGGTTCAATCTTGACGCGTGGCCGCTGATGCAGGGCAGCATCTTTCCTGCAGGTGTGGACTGGGCGAAAGGCGTTGTGCACGCTCTTGTCAGCGATCCGTTTCTTACACAATTCATACATCGCTGGTGGGCATTTGCCGTTCTAGCCGCACTCATTGTCATGGCGAGGAAACTGCGCAGAACCGGAAGGCGCGATATTTCGATCATGATCCATGCTGTCGTCGGTACGCAAATTCTGCTTGGTATTGCGACCGTCTGGTCGGGTGTCGAGATCTGGCTGGGCGTGGTCCACCAAGGCGTGGCTGCGTTGCTGGTTGGGGCGGTTGTTTGCGGGGCTCATGCGCTTGGCCGCACTGACCGGATCAGGTAATAAAATCTGGCCTCCCTCTAAGCGGAATATACAAGCATGGGATCTAGAGGTATTATTTTACCTCTATGGAAAACGCCGGTTTAACTTGACTTAGGCGGCTTTTTTTACGATTGGGCCGCTTCCAACACCGTTCGCAAGCGCGTGCGGTATAGAATTTTTCGGGCATTTGCCCATTCCGTCTGAAAGGAGTTGCCATGAAGGCGCTCACGAAAGTCACCCGGTCAATCAAACCGGCCGAGGTGGAAAAGAAATGGCATCTGATCGACGCCGAAGGTCTGGTTGTCGGTCGACTCGCGGTGGTTATCGCGGATCTTCTGCGCGGCAAGCACAAGCCGAGCTACACCCCCCACGTCGATTGCGGTGACCATGTTGTCGTCATCAATGCTGACAAGGTGCAGTTCACCGGCAACAAGCTGCTGAAGAAGGTCTATTACAAGCACACCGGTTATGCCGGTGGTATCAAGGGCGTCACCGCTGGGAAGGTCCTTGATGGCCGTTTTCCTGAGCGTGTTCTTGAAAAGGCCGTGGAACGCATGGTTCCTCGTGGACCGCTTGGCCGCGCCCAGATGCGCGCCTTGCACCTTTATGCCGGTGCCGAGCACCCGCACGCGGGCACCCAGCCCGAGCTGCTCGACGTCGCTTCCATGAATCGCAAGAACAAGGTGGGCGCGTAATGTCCGAGAACGAAACTGTCGAAAGCCTTTCCGACCTGAAGGAACTGACCGGCGAAGCACCTGCTTCGGCACCGATCTCCGAAAGCGTTGTGGCAAAGCCGTCGGCTCCGTTGCGCCCGCAGGAACTGGATGCCCAGGGCCGCGCCTATGCCACCGGTCGCCGCAAGGACGCCGTTGCACGCGTCTGGCTGAAGCCAGGCAGCGGCAAGGTCACCGTCAATGGCCGCGATCAGGAAGTCTATTTCGCACGTCCCACGCTGCGCCTTGTCATCAACCAGCCCTTCCAGGTTGCGGATCGTGACGGCCAGTATGACGTTGTCTGCACCGTAAAGGGCGGCGGACTTTCCGGCCAGGCCGGTGCAGTTAAGCACGGTATTGCTCAGGCTCTTACGAAGTTTGAACCGCAGTTGCGCGCTCCGGTGAAAGCTGCTGGCTTCCTGACCCGCGACAGCCGCGTCGTTGAACGTAAGAAGTATGGCCGGGCGAAGGCTCGCCGCAGCTTCCAGTTCTCGAAGCGCTGATGTGCTGGCGGCTTCGAGCCGCCGCCATTTGTCGAACCGAACTACCAGAAGGGATCACGGGCAACTGTGGTCCCTTTTCTGTTCCCTCTTGTCAGCAATCCCAGGCCGAGCCTCAGTGAACGGGCGGATCGCGTTCGGGCACGGTCGCGATCGGGGCCACGGGTTCGTCGGGCTTGCGCGGCGGCATAGCATCGGCCGGCACATCGTCGATCTGCATATCCGGCGTTGGAACGTGCCCGATATTGCGTACGCGGACAGATAGCCCACGCGGCTCCACAGTGATCTCGTTGAAGCTTGGCGGTGTAGAGCGAATCCGCTGGGACAGCGTTCCGGCTCCAATCATCCTGACTGGTCCTGACGGAGTTTCCTCCACAAGATCAAACGGATCATGGACATGGCCGGAGAGCACCGCCAGCACCTTGCGCTGGGCAAGTTCCTCCAAGGCATGTGCGCCCCCGCGGGTCAACGCTGTGCCGTGCGTGCCCGTCTCAACCAAGGGATGATGTGCGGAGACAATCACGCGCGTGCCTTCGGGCAGAGCATCAATCATATCCAGCGTCTTTCCGAGCGCCGGAGGCGTTACCCGCCCCTTTGACCAGTTGAACCGCCATTGCGCGCGTGCGGTGGTCTTCAAAGGCACGATTGCCAAGCCTTCCAGTCCGACTTTGCGTTCAATCATCTCTTCGATCGCGCCAAATCTGCGATAAGGGGCAAAAAAACGCTCAATCAGGTTGAAATAAGGCATGTCGTGATTGCCGATGTTCACTGTCACCGGCACGTCTAATGCTCTGATCCAGCCGATCGCCTCTTCATATTCGCGGTGGCGCGCACGCATGGTGAGGTCGCCGGTAATGGCCACAGCATCGGGCTGTTCTCGCGCAATGCATTGACACGCCCAGTCCAAAGCCTGCCGATCGACCAGGCCGAAATGAATATCGCTGAGGTGAAAAATCCGCATCCAGCGCCTATGCTATCTCCGGGTCTTCAATGCCATAGGCGGTTGCAACAAGATCGACTTGGCAAGTCTCCAAGGCAAATGTTTCGCGTGCGCGCGCCTCTTTTTCTTCCCCATCCATCAACATCCCCATGGATGTGCCTTCGGAGCTTACGATCTCGACACGGTCGAATGCACCAAGAGTATCGTGCGGCCCCTCCCGAAAATTGCCTTGTAATAACGCTCTCAGCTGACCCAAGAAATCGCCTGGCCCCTCTGCAAAATAGCCACTCACCACAATGCCATTTTCTCTGGGTACGACCGAAATCGCCAAATAACCGTCGGGCCTCTCCGTTTCATGCCCAACGCAGATAACCCGATCACCCGACAGGGATTCAACCAATGCATCAATGGCGGCAGTCGCCATGTCTGCAATCGCCGTATGGCGCATCGCCTCGCGCACGCCGTTCCATGCCACCCCCGGCCCAGTGAGGGCGCCAGTAAGGCCATAGCTTCGCCCGTTGAATAGGATCGGCGGACGAACAAGTTCGCTTTGGCCCATCCCGACCTTGGCAATAATATCAGCGGGCCGCGCTTCACCATGCAGGCGGCGCGACAGCAAGTTCATCGTGCCACCCGGCAATACCAGGACCCGCCCTTTCCAGCCGAACAGGTCGGTCACGACTGAATGAATGGTGCCGTCGCCACCAAATACGCACAGCATGTCTATGCGGGAGCTATCCAGTTTTGCGGCATCCGGTGGGCTTTCATCGGGAAAGCAGGTCTCGCCGGCGAGCACGAAACCAGCCTGTGCAAGAGCGTCCTTGACGCTGCTCAGCGCATTTTCGTCGTTGCTACCGCTCGCTTCGTTGCGAACCAGCCATATCGATTGTTGTGCCATGGCCCTGATACGCGCGGGACCGAAGCTAGTTCCCGATTCAGATACGTCCCGTAAGGATCAGCCACGCGGATAGGCCGTTGAACAGGCTGTAAATGAGATAGGCCCATGCCCAGCCGATCATTCCCGCATCGACCATTAACATGGCGCCGACGAGGGCGATGAATTCAAGCGCAAGGCCGAGCCTGCCCCCGACAAGTCTGAAATAGGCAGAATTGCGCGCCACCATGGGGTGGCCGCTTTCCATCACCGCCTTGTGCATGGCGAAATTGGCGACGCCTAGCGCGAAGAGCATCAGAAGGGCCATGATCCGGCATTTGTAAACCGAATCAGGCCCCTCCGCCAGCAGGATCAGCTAGTCTGAAGCAGACCCTCACGCGCGATCTTTTCTTTCCAGAACTTCGGCGCCAGCGTGTGCACGTTGTTGCCCTCGCTATCGACCGCGACCGTCACCGGCATGTCCTTGACGGTGAACTCGTAGATCGCCTCCATGCCAAGATCTTCGAAAGCAATGACTTTCGCTTCCTTGATGGCACGGGCGACGAGATAGGCGGCGCCGCCCACAGCCATCAGATAAGCGGACTTGTGATTGGCGATGGACTGGGTTGCAGCAGGGCCGCGCTCGGACTTTCCGACGCTGGCAAGCAGGCCGAGGTCGAGCATTGTGTCTGAGAACGAATCCATACGAGTCGCGGTGGTGGGACCTGCGGGCCCAACAACTTCATCACGCACTGGATCGACTGGACCGACATAGTAGATCACGCGGCCGGTGAAATCGACGGGCAGCTTTTCGCCCTTCGCTAGCATATCGGCTATCCGCTTGTGCGCGGCATCGCGCCCGGTGAGCATCTTGCCGTTAAGCAGCAGACGATCGCCCTGCTTCCAGCTCTGCACTTCTTCTGCCGTAAGGTTATCAAGATCGACGCGCTTGGCCTGCGCATCCGGTGCCCAGTGAACCTGCGGCCACTGGCTGAGATCCGGAGCTTCCAGATAGCTCGGCCCGGAGCCATCCAGATTAAAGTGCGCGTGGCGAGTCGCCGCGCAGTTGGGGATCATCGCTACAGGCTTTCCGGCAGCGTGACACGGCCAGTCCAAGATCTTGACGTCAAGGATGGTCGATAGGCCACCCAGCCCCTGCGCCCCGATGCCGAGTTCATTGACCTTATCGAAAATCTCGATGCGGAGCGCCTCGATATCGTTCTGTGGACCGCGCGCCTTCAGCTGGCCCATGTCGATCGGGTCCATCAGCGCCTGCTTTGCAAGCTTCACGCAGTGCTCAGCCGTACCGCCGATACCGATGCCCAGCATACCCGGTGGGCACCACCCTGCGCCCATCTGAGGCAGCATCTCCAGAACCCATTCAACGATGTTGTCGGATGGGTTCATCATTTTGAACTTGGACTTGTTTTCAGAACCGCCGCCCTTGGCTGCAACGTCCACCGAAACCTTGTCGCCCGGCACCATTTCAACCGAAAGGACGCTCGGCGTGTTATCGCGGGTGTTGCGGCGCGTGAAAGCGGGATCGGCCAGTACTGAGGCACGGAGCTTGTTTTCGGGGTGGTTGTAAGCGCGGCGCACGCCTTCATCCACCACTTCCTGAAGAGACTTGTCCGATTCGAGTCGGCAGTTCTGCCCCCACTTAATGAAGACATTGACGATCCCCGTATCCTGACAGATCGGGCGATGCCCTTCGGCACACATCCTGCTGTTAGTCAGGATCTGGGCGATCGCGTCCTTTGCAGCAGGAGCTTGTTCTGCCTCATAGGCTTCGCCCAGCGCGCGAATATAATCCATCGGGTGATAATAGCTGATGTATTGCAGCGCGTCGGCCACGCTGTCGATCAAGTCCTGTTCGCGAATGATTACCATGTCGGCCACAGATAGGCGCTCCTTGCAGAGATGATTTTGCCGCTGCAATAGGCACGCGCTTGCCCGCCGTCAAAGCGCTTGGCGTCCATGGTAACTTGGCTTAGAAGGCCGCCGGTTGGACCGTCCGCGCCATCTTGAAGGCCGGGTTCAGAGGGAAAGGCCGCAAATGACGATGACACAGGACCGCAGCGGCAGCCTCTCCGCTTCTGCTCGCCGCTCCATGATTGATTGCCAGCTACGCACCAGTGGCGTGAATGAACCGTGGATTCTCGAAGCCATGGCAAGCTTGGCCCGAGAAGATTTCGTACCGCCCGCGATGCGCGAATCGGCCTATATCGACCGGGCAATTGCTCTTGGCGATGGCCGGATGCTTGCTGCTCCGGTCGTTCACGGGAAGATGCTCGCCGAAGCTGAGCCCAACAAGAAGGACAACGCGCTGCTTATCGGCAATGCCGAGGGTTATCTGGCCGCGTTACTGCGCCCGTTGGTGGGCTCACTCGATGCAATTGCCCCGGAAACTGTGCGTGATAGCGAGGGCGAGGGCACCTATTCGCTGATCGTGATCGATGGCGCGATTGAGGAAATTCCCGAAAATCTAGCCGTCCGCCTTGCAGATCACGGCCGCCTGGTAACGGGCTGGGTAAAGCGCGGGGTCACCTGCCTTGCCGTAGGTCGTCGTGCCGGGGGAGAGATCGCGCTGCTTCCGGTTGCCGAAATCGGCATTCCGATCCTTCCGGAATTTTCCGCTCCAAAACGCTGGAGCTTCTAACGTGATCGGCAAGTGTCGGCGCGCCGGCCTTTTGGCTGGAATAGGGATCGCCGTCCTTGCCGGGGCCGCGCCGGCAAGTGCGGATTCGCTCCGGGAGGCGCTTGCCCGGGCCTATGCCACCAATCCAACGCTGCTCGCCGCGCGTGCGCAACAGCGTGCGATAGACGAAGGCGTTCCCATCGAACGGGCAGCGGGGCTGCCATCGGCAAATGCCGACGTCAGCTACACCGAATTCCTCGAAAAGGGCAGCAACAGCTTCTCCTCGCCCGACAGGTCCCTGAACGGCCAGCTGCAATTGAACGTTCCCGTCTATTCGGGCGGCGCTGTTAGAAACTCCGTCAAGGCCGCGAAAACACGAGTATTTGCCGGGCAAGCTGATTTACGCGGCACCGAATCGGCAATTTTCTCGCAAGTCGTCGCGGCTTACATGGACGTGATCCTGCTGGAAGCCGTTGTAAATGTGCGGCACAATCAGATCAACGTACTCAGGGTCAACCTGCAGGCGACATCCGATCGGTTCGAGATTGGTGACCTCACTCGCACAGACGTGGCACAATCCCGGGCGCGACTGGCCCTGGCGGAAAGCGACGCGCGAACGGCGGAAGCCAATTTGGCTGGTGCACGTGAAACTTATATCAGGCTGGTTGGCGTGCCACCCGGCGATCTTGATCCGCCGCCGCCTCTGCCCAACCTTCCCGCCTCTGCAGAGCAAGCGGTTTTGATCGCGCTGGAGAACAACCCCGACATTCTCGCCGCCAAACAACGGTCAGAAGCATCGCGCTATGACGTGGAAGTGGCTGGGGCAGGGCGCCTGCCAAGGGTGAGCCTGTACGGGCAGGGCGCATATAGCGATAACTTCGGCACTGCAGGTGGTATTCCCGGCATTACATTTGCTGATCGTGATAAGTCTGCTCAAGTAGGCGCGCAAGTTTCCATACCGCTGTTTCAAGGCGGTCGGCCGGCCGCTCTGCGTCGGCAGGCACAGGCTCAAACAGCAGCGGCCCTTGAAACCGAGATTGCGACGGAGCGCGACGTCATCGCGCAGGCCCGGTCCGCATTCGCAACCTGGGTTTCCTCTCAGAAGGTCATCCAATCCTCGCAAGAAGCCGTCGATGCGGCAAGCCTCAGCCTCGAAGGAGTTCGAGCGGAAAATACCGTGGGCAATCGCACGGTTCTCGACATCCTCGATGCCGAGCAGGAACTGATCTTGTCGCAGGTCAGCCTGCTCACGGCCCGCCGCGATACCTATGTCGCCGCATTTACACTGCTAGCCGCGATGGGCCGGGCCGAAGCGCGCGATCTTGGTCTCGATGGTGGGGCGCTGTACGATCCGCAGGACAATTACGATCGCGTTCGTGGCAAGTGGTTCGATTGGGATACCGATCCGATGCCGCTGGCACAGGCAACGAGAACCGTTGACACACCGGTGCAGCGAGGCGAGGCTTCAAGCGTTGATTCGCAACGGGGACAATAAGATGCGTCAACAGAGTGAACCCAGCGTCGAGGAAATCCTCGAATCGATCAAGCAGGTGATCGCGCGCGACAATCGCGTGGGCGCAGCTGACGTACGTCGCCAACGTGAAACTGAGGGCGTAGCGAGCGCTTCGATCGGCGAGAATGCCGCGCGCCGCGGTCATGACGACATTCTGGACCTGTCGGTAAGCGCTGAATATTTGGACGACTCGGCGGAAACTGCGATCAAGGCCGAAGGGGCCGAGGGCGATGAGCCTCTGCTTACCAACGAGGCACGCTCAAGCATGCGTGAATCATTGGCGGCACTGGCGCTGCTTGCCGAACCCGGCGCACAACCGCGGATCGTGCGATCCAACGAAACTTCTCTTGAAGGCATGGTGCGTGAACTGTTACGCCCTGCACTCGCGCAGTGGCTGGAAACCAATCTGCCACCCATCGTCGAACGGTTGGTTGCAGACGAAATCCGCAAGATTTCTACCAAGAAGGGCTGATTGGATCAGCTGCACGTAGCGGCCGGCACGTATCAACAACATTCATGTCTAAACCCGCTGCCTACCTGCTGGAACCGGATCGCTATCCAATGCGCAGCGAAGTAGACCTGCGTTACAGCGATCTCGACGTGAACTGTCACCTCAACAATGTCGCACTGATCGACATCCTCCAGGAAGCGCGCGGCCGTTATCATCGCGAGAGCGGCATGGTGAAGGCATCAGTCGACTTCACGCTTATGGTCGCGAACCTTTCCGTCCAATTCTTGGGCGAGGCTTTC
>JAZQRJ010000088.1:0-36989 GCA_045629505.1 Novosphingobium sp. | reverse complement strand
GCTATTCCAGAGGATGTTTGATGAGCGAGCAGCAAGATTTCGCCCGAACCCTTAGCGTAATTGGCGGGCATAAGACTGCGGCGCTCGCAGTAGAAACCGTCACACCTGCAACGCTTGCGCGCTCTATCAAGACATTTTCCGCCTCACGGCTTTTGCTCCGCAGCCCTAGTGTCCTGCAATCTGGCGCAGGCGTGGCGGAATCCCATGAGCGTGATGAAAACAAGATGTCGCTCTTTCATCTTGATGGGGAAAAACATCGCAAGCGGCGAGCCGCGGTTGCTCCCTTCTTCACGCTCAGGACAATCAAGACGCGTTATGAGCCGATCATGCAATCGACGGCCGATCAGATTGTGGGGGAAATCCCCAGAGCACAAGCAGTGCGCCTTGACAGACTTGCCTTCCGATTTGCCGTCGCGGTTGCCGCCGAAGTGCTGGGACTGGACTATTCCGATCTTCCGGCACTGGCGGGGCGGATCGAGAGCACGTTAAGCAGCGATCCGACCACCAATCGCCCCGTCAAGGCACCCTCGGACCAAGCGATCCTCACTTTCTTTGAAACTGACGTGCTTCCCGCCATCGCTTTGCGCCACGACGACCGGCGTGAGGACGTGATTTCCCGAATGCTGGACGCGGGAGCTTCGGCGGAACTGATCCATACCGAAGTGCGATCCTATGCCATCGCAGGCATGGTGACGACGCGTGAGTTGATCGTGATGTGCACTTGGTACATGATCGAAAATCCGGAGCTTCACTCCAAATACTGCAACGCCGACATGCAAACACAACTCGCGATTGTCGATGAAATCCTGCGGCTTGAACCAATCGTAGGCTATATCCGCCGCTTTGCCCCGCAAGAGATGGACCTGCCCGGTTATGGAGCTGTCCCAGCCGGAACCTCTCTTACGATCGATGTCCGCAAGGCCAACACGGATGAAGCAGCGACCGGCCCCTGCCCGCACATGGTCGATCCGCATCGTGCAGCAACGCGAACTCCCGGTGCAGGCTACATGAGCTTTGGCGATGGGCCGCACCGCTGCCCCGGTGCTCAGCTTGCACTGGCCGAAGCACGGGCCTTTCTGGACAAGCTGCTGAGACTGCCCAAGCTGCGCTTTGTGGATGAGCCGAAAATGGCATGGTTCAAGCCCATCGCCAGTTATGTGTTTCTTGAGGCCAATCTCATCTGCGATTGACCCCGCTGTGCTCAATGCTCCGAAACGCTGCGCGCCGCGTCGCGTATCATCACGCCAACCGCCTCCCGCTCGCGCCGGCCAAGACGTCCGACAGGCGCAGAAAGCACTATCACGGCCAGTGGGCTGCCAAGCTTGTCAAAGATGGCGGATGCGATGTTCACGGTGCCACCCCTGCGCTCTCGTTCCATCACGGAATAGCCATTGCGGCCCACCAGCTCGATTTGCTTCACCAGATCGTCGTCACAGTCTTTGCCAAGAATGAGCTTACGATCTTCGGCTGAGACATAAGGCAGGACTGAAAGGGAACAGGCACTGATCGGGCCGGGCACGTCATCACCAATCTTGGGGGCAACGCGCAAAATTTCGCGGCTTTCGGCCACATCGGTGACGATGAAGCGCCTGCCGTCACGCACAACCAGCGACACCGTTTCGCCGGTTTCATGGCATAACCGCGCAATGGCTTCCCGCGCCGCTTCCCGAAAATTCGCGGAGGAACAGGCGATATCGGCCAGCACGCGCAGGCGATCCGTAACCTGCCACTTGGTGGTGCGCGATGCAGCGGGCCTTATCCAGCCATCCTCTGAAAGAGTGACAAGCATGCGCTGCACCATGCTCTTATCCTCGTCCAGCAAACGCGAAAGCTCGCTCACACCAACCGGCTGATTGCGAGCGACGGCATCAAGCACAGCAAGGGTCTTTGAACCGGTGCTGCTCGCCTTGACAGCCATAGGCCCCCCTCATAACGTATCTATTCCGATAGACATTGTGTCATAATATGACATGCTGTTGAGCCTGTAAAGCTGCTGCCAGCCCTGTGAGAATAGCCATGGGATCCCCCATCTTAACCGGCGAAAAGCGTTTCAATCTCCCCCTGCCTTTCGGGTGGTTTGCTGTTGGGCGCACTGAAGAACTAACACTTGGCGAGGTGCGGACCATCCAACTTTGCGGAGAGGAATTCGTAATCTGGCGGGGCGGGGACGGCATTGTGCGTGGGCTCGACGCCATCTGTCCACATCTGGGCGCACACCTTGGCTACGGCGGCACGGTTATCGAAAACAATATCCGCTGCCCGTTCCATCACTGGCAATGGAATGGCGATGGCGGCGTTGCCTCCATTCCATATCAGGATCGCATTCCGCTAAGCTTGTCGAAGCCCTGTCGCGAGCGATCGCTGCCGATCCACGAGGACATGGGGATCGTCTTTGCATGGTGGCATCCTGATCAGGAAGCACCGCTGTTCGAGATCAAGCCTGTGACCGAACTCACCGATGAGGGCTGGATTCTCGCATCCTTCCGCGAATGGATTTTCGACATTCACATTCAGGAAATAACGGAAAACAGCGCCGACGTAGCCCATTTCCCCGCGTTGCACGGCATGAAGGCCCCGCCGCTGCCGGAAATGTGGACTGAAGACTATTTCCGTTATTCCTCTGCCACCAGCAAATTGCCCACCTCCCGCGGCGAAGTGGAAGGCAAGATTGACGTCCGCGCCATTGGCCCCGGCCTGTCATTCACGCGGTTCTGGGGTATCACCGACATGCTGATGCTGCAGATGCAAACACCGCTGGACGGTGGACGCAGCCACGTTCGCCACTGTTATTTCCATCCGGCTGATCTGGAGGAAAAGAAGGTCAACGTAACGCGTAAGCTCATCCAGAATACGGGCGACCAGTTGGAGGAAGATGCCAAAGTCTGGCCGCATAAGCGTCACCTGGAAAAGCCGCTGCTTATCAAGAATGACGGACCGATCCTGGAATATCGGCGGTTCTACTCACGCTTTTACGCACAGGCCCCGCATTGCGAGCGGGAAGCAGCCGAATAACCCGTAAGGGAAGTGCCTTCTAGTACAGGCACAACGCCTGCCGGATCCCCCCACAGGATCCGGATCGCAGGATCAGAAGCGTGCGTTCAGACTGACCCAGAAGCTGCGCGCCTTGTCCTTGTTGTTGTAGTGATCGAAGAACAGGGCCTCATCTGTATCCAGGAAATCGCCGTCGCTGTTAAGGTCGCGGAATTCTGCATCATAAGTAGTGAAATCACGATTGAGCAGGTTGTTCACCCGGGCATTGATCGTCACCCAGTCGGTCAGCTCATAAGCCGCGCCCAGATTGAATGAAGTGTGACTCTTATAAAAGAGCTTTTCGCCCGTAAGGCTGTGCAGGTTGCGGTACCGCTTGGACCGCATTTCACCGGCAAGCAGAAAGCTCAGCTTGTCCGTCGCGTCCCAGTCCAGCGCAGCATTGGCCATATGCCGGGCGCTGTTGCCCAATGGCAGGCCAGCCTCCGCTCCGCTCTTCTGCTCACTGTCAGTGAACGTGTAGTTGCCGCGAAGGCTCAGGCCGTCGAAAATCCGCACGCGCCCAGACATTTCCACGCCCTGGATCACAACCTTGTCTATGTTGGTGGAACGGTTTGCGCTGCTATAACCCAGATCGGCATATTCGCCGGTGCTGGAACAGGCCAAAGTGGTTCCGGCGCCGCACGGTTGGCTATCGATCTTGTCATCGAAGGTGTTGCGGAACACGGTGACGTTGAAGTTGTGGCCCGCCGGATGCTGCCAATAAACGGCAAGCTCAGTGCTGACGCTGGTTTCAGGCTTCAAATCGGGGTTGCCGAACATAGGCGAGGTGCCCTGCCCGCCAAAGCCGGTGATGCCATCATAAAGGTCGCTGGTCTGCGGCGTCTTGAAGCCGGTACTTACACCGCCCTTGATCGTCCATCGATCGCTGAGCGCAAGCACACCGTATAGACGCGGGCTCAGCTGATCACCGAACATCTCGTGCCGGTCGTACCGAACCCCACCAGTGAGCGCGAAGGGGTCCAGAATTTTCCATGTATCCTCGGCAAAGATGGACCACATGTTGTGTTTTTGCTTCCCACCTGGGGTTCCGGTTTCAAGGCCGAACACCCCGTCTTTCAGCTCACCGCGAATAACCTGACCGCCTACAACCAGCACATGTTGTCCACCCAGATCAAACGGCATGTCCAGCTTGGCGTCCAGGGTGTATTGCGCGCTTTCCAGCGCGCGTGCAGGACGCGGCAGGAAGGTGTCTTCGGCTATGGCACGGCGCTCATCCAGGCTTAGCCCTGCATAAGCACCAGTGCCGTCAATCATCTCGAGCAGGTGGACGCGCTCGGCAACGCTGAACGGGATCGTGCGTCCCCTGTTATCTGTCGCAACGTGTGCAAGCGATACGATGCTGTTGCCGAAACCCCATTCGCCCTGATGCGTAAGTGACCAACTGTCACGTGTGAACTTCTGCGTCGGCGCATAACCTACCCGCGGCTCTGCCCGGCGCGACCAAGTGCCGCCGGAATTTGCGCACCCAGTAGCATTGGTGCCGGTGCCGCCTCTGCAAAAATTGGCCGCGCGCCAGACGCTGTTGATGTTGTCGACGGTGCCTACGGGGTATTCTTCCACACCAGCGTCGTTGACCTTGATCTTGTTATCGTACTTTTGGCGCGAGACATCATAGTCGAATATAAGCGTCTGGTTTTCGGTCGGCGTAAAAGAGAGCGTTAGCCCGCTAGACCAGTTCGTGTTGTCCACCGTCTTGCCGCCGCCGCCAAAGCCAAGCGTACGCATATGCGTGTAACCGGTGGGATCGGTGACTTCATTGTACCGGGGGTTCGAAGCGTTACGCTTGTACCAGCTCCCCCGCGCGCTGAGGTTAAGCAGGCCGCGAACAATCGGGCCGTTGACATAAGCGTCTATCGAAGAGTCATCGCCATAGTCGCTCTTCGTTTCAAAGGTGTGCCCGGCGGTGATCGACCCACTCCACCGATCAAGCGTCCTTTTGGTGATGATATTGATGACGCCGCCCATGGCGTCTGCCCCATAGAGAGTAGAGGCCGGCCCGCGAATTACCTCAATCCGCTCAATCGAGTCGCGCGGTGGAATGTGGTTGAACTGGTTGCCGCCAAAGGAATTGGGATAGATGTTGCCGTGGTTGTTCTGACGGCGCCCGTTGATGAGGATCAGCGTATAGTCTGAACCCATGCCGCGAATGCTGACAGTGCCCTGCCCGGTCTTGTCGCGGGTTTCTCCAATGTCCACGCCTTCCAGATCGCGCACAGCGTCCAGCAAGGTCATATAAGGTTTGTTCGCGAGGTCTTCCGCGGTGATCACGCTGATGCTTGCAGGCGCATCGGTGATCTTCTGTTCAAAGCCGGCGGCCGTAACTACAATCGTGCGCGGATCTACCCCGGCCGTATCAACCACTTGGGCAAAAGCCGATGAGGGCGAGAGCGCGAGACCGAGGGAGAGAAGACCGGCCCCGCTCATCAGGACGCTACTGATAGTCGTTCCAAAGTCTCTCATGTTCGCCCCTGTTATTGCGAATGGTTTGCATTTGCACATGCCCATTACGCTGATGCAGGGGGGCGTCAATCATGATGGAACGTCAGAAACACTTTGTTACATTTCCTCGTTTCTGCGGCTGGCTGCGGACAGAACACGGCGCTAAATGGCCACTCCGCAAACTGGAAAGGAGACCTGGTGAAACCCGCCCATATCGTCATAGTTGAGGACGATGCGCCGCTGCGCACACTGCTGGGACGATTGCTGGGCGAACACGGGTATGAAACTACCGGCGTCGCTAATGGCGAGGAACTGCTTCAAATCGTCTCCCATCCCGGTGACCGGCCCATAGACCTGATCCTTCTGGATATCGGCTTGCCCGGCGACGATGGCCTCACTTTGTGCCGACGAATTCGCGAAACCAGCCAGGTTCCCATTATCATGGTGAGCGCGCGCGGGCAGGAAGCCGATCGCGTCACCGGTCTGGACGTTGGCGCGGATGACTATGTTGCCAAGCCGTTCAGCCGGCCAGAGCTTCTCGCCCGCATACGCGCAGCACTTCGCCGCGGAGGCGATAGCCGCATTGCTCCTGAAAGCGTGACGCCGGAATGCTACAGGTTTGAAGGCTGGAAATTCTATCCACGGCGGCGAGAGCTTTTCTCCCCCAGCGGCGCACAAGTTTCACTCACTGCTGCAGAGCACGAGCTATTGCTTGTGCTGCTACGGCATTCGGGGCGAACCGTTGGGCGTGAACGGCTGATGGAACTGGTCCGCAATCGCCTGCCCCACTCGCGTGATCGCAGCATCGATGTTTTGGTAAGCCGCCTACGAGGCAAATTAGGCGGAGCGCGAAGAAGCATGCCGCTGATCCGCACGGTTCGCGGGGTGGGCTATGCATTCATCGCTCAACTGGAAACTTCATGAATCTGCCAGTCATCGTGCGCCTGCCCAGGACTTTGATAGCGCGCATTGCACTGGTTCTGGGGGTGGCAATCCTGTTCGAACTGGCGGGCATTGTGGCCCTGCACCGCTGGCAAGAGCGCGAGCTGCTCGACACCTCAGAACCGAGTCAGATCGCCCGGCGGCTGGAAAATGCGGTAACAATCGCAGAGCGCGCTCCTCCTGCGGACCGAGCCGAGCTGATGCATTCTCTGAATAACGGGAAGCTGACGCTTAACTGGGTTCCAAGCACCGTTATCACCGACCACAGCGACGCCCAGGTTCAACTTGCCCGAACACGCGAGCGGTTGCTTCGCTCCGCCGCGAACCTTAAAGGACGGGAGCTACGTCTCAGCCTCATGCCGGGCAAATCGGAGGCCGAGCGTGACCTGATCGGCGTACTTGCCATCGCGGATGGCAGCTTCATATCATTCCGTATCCAAGGATACCTGCCGGCGCCGCCGCCGGTCTGGCTTTCGACCATCCTTCACGTGATATGGCTGGCGATCGTCTTTGGCATTGCCATGCTGATCGTGCGCTCTCTCGTGCGCCCGCTTGGAGATCTGGCGGATGCAGCCGACCGCACCCGGCGAAATTACAGTCAGCCCATATCCGCCACTGGTCCGTATGAAGTGCAGCGGCTCGCGCACTCATTCGATGCCATGCGCACACGGCTGATCGAGGTAATGCAGGATAACACGCAGGCCATGATCGCCGTCTCGCACGATCTGCGCACCCCTATCCAGCGCCTGAAGTTGCGCGCATCCTTGCTTGACGATCCTGAAGTGGTGGACGCAATTGGGCACGATTTGGCCGAAATGGAAACCTTCATCGACAGCACGTTGGCTTATGTGCGCAGCGGGCTTGATGAACAGCCTCGCCTGATTGACCTTGCGGCAATACTCAGCACCATCGTTGACGATGCTGCCGATCAGGGAGCGAATATAGAATTGTATGGGCCGGAAGTCCTGGAGATACACGCACGCCCCACGACGCTAATCCGCGTGGTTCAGAACTTGGTGGCGAATGCCCGCAATTACGGTGACAGGATTGAAATCCGTTTTTCCGGGCAGGAAGGAATCTCCGCGGAAATTAGCGTAGAGGACGATGGCCCCGGCATCCCGCCCGAACAATGGGCAGATGCCATCCAGCCATTCCGCAAGCTGCTACCCCGGCCAAGAAAGCGCGCGGCTGATAATGGAGCCCTGCCCGATTGCATCCAGCAAGGTGCGGGACTTGGCCTCGCGTTCGTTCACCGCTCGCTTGCAGAGCAAGGCGGCACACTTTCTTTAGGCGCAAGCTCCCTAGGTGGGTTGAAGGTCACGATTACTATTCCCGACGCATCCGCAGGTTGAGGAGAAATCGTTCGTGATTCCGCCTCACAATCCGAAGCGTTCGATATATCCCTTGAAAGCGGCCTGGATCTGCGTCGGGTCCAGACCGTATTCCTCGGCGCTATAACTATGTTTGCCGTGTGCGCCTTTGGCGTTGCGAGCATGAAAGTCTTCCAGCTTTGCGCGCAGATCGGCGTCGATTGTAAAACCCAACCGGTCGTAGAGCTTCTCGAATGTACCGATCGGATCGGCGACCAGATCAGCGTTATAGAGATCGATGAAATATTCTTCGCCAATCTCTTCACGCTGCTGAAGTGCCGCTTCCATCGTCTTTGACCAGAACTCCAGCGCGCGCTGGCCCGTCCATTCCTTGGAAACGGCGCCGGGTGGACAGATGCTTTCATACAGCATCGCGGAAAGGCTGGCGTTGGAACACACCGCGCTAACCGGGTCGCGATGCGTCATCACGATGCGAGCATTGGGGTACTGTCTCACAATCGCCTTAAATCGGCGCAAGTGGGGCGGCGCCTTCAGCAACCAGTGATTGGGCCCGCGACGCCATTGCAGTAGTTTCAACAGCCGCTCATGAAACCGGTAGAGCGAGCTGAAATCGTCAGCGAAGTACCATTCCAGATAGTCTTCCGGCATCGGGTAACGACCGTAATAATGGCGCATGTCATACCCAGCCATTGAGACAAGGTCTTCCTCTGGCCCGTCCGGTTCGGAAAAATGAATGGAAGATGACATCGCACCAGCCGCCGCCCGAGCCGCCAGCACGCGGGGATCGTTATCCTCCTCGCCCGCCACAGGTGGAGGAAGCGGACTTTGCAATTCCCACGCGCGCGTAAATCGGAAACGAGGATCAAGCGCCAGCATCGCCATCGTTGCAGTAGTGCCGGTGCGGGGTATGCCGGTGACGAAGAGCGGCCCCTTGATCTCCTGCTCTTCTATTTCGGGATGCTCAGCCAGATAAGCCTCGATACGCATCCTCATGATGAGGTTGTTCAGCACGCCATTGATGGCTTGCTCCCGCGCTTTGGGCGTGAGCGGCGCATTGGCAAACCCTTTGAGGCTCTGTTCAAGTCCCTCGATCAGCCCAGCATCCAGCCGATCGCCATACCCTGTGGCCTTGCGCGCATGCTCAACAACTTCATCAACGCTCAAAACTGCCTGTGCAGACATGTTCCGCCCCTCTCCCAATGTGCCCCACAATCTTGCGGCACCGTTGGCCGGTGCTCATGATCGACGTGAGCAGGCTTGTTGCCCTTCGTGCCTGCTTCTTGTGGACACCATAGGCGGGCTACAAGTCAACCAACATTGGGAACAAGAATGCACAGCAGCAGAACTATCCATTTGGCTGAACTGGGAGTGTGCCTTCAGCGCGTCAACACCAACTTTGCCGGGCCACGCCGTTCCAGCACTGTTGCAACTATCTCGTCAGAGAAACGGGAAAGGCCAAGTTTCATGACAGAGTCCCCGATCTGTAGATTGGGCAGCACCGCTTCCTCTATGCTCGGCGGAAGGATCGGGTTGTTTAGCGTAACGCAGCCCTGCGCATGGTGCAGCTGAAGCCCGAGTGATGCCTGTATCAGTGCAAATGGAGCACCAGCCGCCCAAGCCTGCGGGGCGCAGGCAACCGGATAGGGTGTGGGGCCACGCCCACGCCGTCGCTGAAATCCGCAGAACAGCTCAGGCAACCTGAAAAGTTCCATCTCTGTCGCGGCGGCCATCACCCCTTCCAGTATATTGGCGGCATGCGCGTTCAACCCGTATCGAGCAAAGCCCATCGCGATCATTGCATTGTCATGAGGCCAGACAGATCCATTGTGATAGGACATCGGATTGTACCGCGCTTCGCCCATCGCCAGCGTGCGGATGCCCCAGCCAGTGAAGAAGCGGTCGCCGGTCAGCAAATCCGCAACCCGCACTGCCCGTTCCGGCGAAACGATGCCCGCCATCAAGGCATGACCGGCGTTGGAGGCCCGCACCCGGCACGGTTGCTTTTCTCCATCCAGCGCCAGTGCATAGGTGCCCAGATCTTCCAGCCAGAACTTCTCTTCAAACGCCACACGAAGCTGCTCCGCGGATCGGTTTAACGCTTCTACTCGACCGACATGCCCCAATGCCAACGCGAGTTCCGCGCCTGCCCGCTTTGCCGCATAAACATAGGCCTGCACCTCGCACAGCGCGATTGGCCCCAGAGCATCGCGACCGTCAGCATGGAATATGGAATCGTGGCTGTCCTTCCAGCCTTGGTTTGCAAGCCCATGGTCTGTCTGACGATCATACTCGACAAAGCCGTCCCCATCGCGATCACCGGATACGTCAATCCAGTTTAGTGCAGCTTCGATATTCGGCCAGATAACGCGGATCGTTTCCAGATCACCCGATCGCTTGAAGTACTCCCCGGCCAGCCAGATAAACAGCGGAGTAGCGTCAACAGTGCCATAATACCGGCGGAACGGCACTTCCCCCAGTACCGCCATTTCTCCCGAACGCATTTCATGGATGATCTTGCCGGGCTCTGCATCGGCTCCTGCATCATACTCCGTCGCCTGTGTAGCGGCCAGGACCTTCAGGACGCCCTTGGCGACTTCCGGAGTTATCCAGAGTAACTCCATCGCCGTAATGATGCCGTCGCGGCCGAACACGGTGCTGTACCAAGGCACGCCTGCATAAGGATACGGTCCATGCTCCGTCTGCGTCAGCAACATAATAATATCGGATTCGGCACGCACCAGGATTTGATTGGCAAGTTCGTTGGAACTCGAAGCTCCGCCCAGAAGGCTGCGGCGTTTCTGCTTCCCCCTTCGGTGCGCGCGAAAGGCCGCCACATGAGTCGGAGCAGGCTCATCCACCGGCAGCCCCATCGAACAGACGGTGGTAGCCATGACTGAGCATTTCTCGCGACTGGACAAATCAATTTGCCAGTACGCAGAATGAGTAGTCAGACTATCAGGAGCAGGATCGAAGTGGATCGTGGTGCACCGCTGTTGCGCATCGAGCCCTTCATAAGAAAAACGCACAGTGCGATCATCAATGCGGGTCGTGGACGTTTTTCCCCTTTTTTTCCGCTTTTCCCCGCGAACTTCAAACAGATCAGCAAAATCACTATCAAATTCGAGTTCAATCTCAAGCGGATGGTCAATAGTTTCGAACCGCCGTATCGTTATGCGATCAAAACAGCTTTGCGCATTCAGGATCTTTAAGCGACTAATAAAGACGCTGTCTCTCCGAAGCCGGATTTCGTCAGTATCGTTGTCATGCAAATCAGGGTTGGTCATTTCGCTGACCAGCGCGCCGTTGTCGTCAAGCACAGTGGAGCCGAGGAGCAATGGCCTGACTCCGCAGATGCGAAGGTGGAGGCGGGATTGGAACCGAGTATCGAGGTAATACAGCCCTTCGGACCCTGGCCCGTAGGGATTCATATCGCCCTGCGGATCGAAGACAGCGAACAACTCCTCGTCTTTCAGGGTTCGCAGCGGCTTATCAACCAGCGAAGTTGTCGCCTCTATATAATGCTGAAAAGGCTTGGAGTTATTCTCGTCGTTCATAATGTCTGGACCTGCCCCAAGCCAATGCGAGGTGTTTGCCAAGCTGATTGAAGCTTTTCGTACATGGCGACATAATCGCGCGCCATACGTTCAGAGGTGAAACGCTCCTCAAATGCGGCCCTCACCTCATTTCGAGGAAGCTGGGACGCCAGATCGACCGCGCGCACGGCCGCGTCGATGGATTCAACTATATAGCCAGAGCGTCCCGGCTCAATGATTTCAGGCACGGAGCCATTCGCCCACGCAATCACGGGGGTACCGGCGGCCATCGCCTCGATCATGACCAATCCGAATGGTTCCGGCCAATCAATGGGGAACAACAGCGCGCGGGCATTGCCCAAGAAGTCCGCTTTCTCGGCCTCGCCTATTTCGCCAATGAACTCAATCAAGGGGTGTTCGAGCAAGGGGCGGATTTCCTCCTGGAAATAGGCCCTGTCAACGACATCAATCTTGGCCGCCATCTTCAGCGGAACACCGGCGCGTTTGGCAATTTCGATTGCACGATCGGGCCGCTTTTCAGGAGACATGCGGCCAAGAAAGGCAAGATATCCTCCGTCGCCAGCGCCATGTTGGATCAAGCCGGTGGGAAGCCCATGATACACCGTGCCAACAAACCCGGCATAGGAAATTGGACGGCGCTGATCATTGGAAATGGAAACCAGCCGCGTTTCCGGGAACGCCTGATAGATGGGCCAGCTATCGGGAAGATCCTGACGGCCGTGCAGCGTCGTAACGCACTTTCCGGCCAAATGGCGAAATAACGTCGCACCAAGAATGTCGACATGAAAATGAATCACGTCGAACTGGTCTGCACATCTCAGGACACGCTCCAGCATGACCATGGTATATGCCAAATGATCCTGGATTCCCATCAAGCGTAATCCCTGTTCCGCACAGGGCACCAGACGAGCGGTCGTTTCCGAATCCCCGCTGGCAAAAAGCGTCACATCATGACCTGATTTGACAAGAGCTTCGACCAACCAGGATACGACCCGTTCCGTACCTCCATAGAGTTTTGGCGGCACGGCTTCTGCTAGAGGAGCTACTTGAGCGATCCGCATTATCAATTTCCAAAGATTGTCAAAGACAGCCTTGGGGAAACGCGGTTTGTGGCAACATGTTTCATGCCAGCGGGTCTGCAATGAACGATCGTTTGCGCCGGCATCGGTTTGGTGTTCCTGCAGGGCAATGTGTTCCGGCCTCAGCCTGTCTGCGCTAGTGACGATCCCTATCGGCTTTTCAGATATTTCCGGCTAGGGGGGATTAGTCGCCGCAGATCCGTCTGCATCGACACCGCCGGCCAGACTGGCATCTCATCATTTATCCGTCCTCGAATTCATCAAGGCCTTGTTATGGACGATACGCTGCGGCGCGATGCGCTTGAATATCACCGTTTCCCCCGCCCCGGAAAATTGCGGCTGGAAGCAACCAAGCGCATGGTGAACCAGCGCGACCTGGCGCTTGCCTATTCACCGGGTGTGGCACATCCCTGCGAAGAGATCGTCGCTGATCCCAGCATGGCGGAAGAATATACCGCGCGCGGCAATCTGGTGGCCGTGATTACCAATGGCACGGCGGTGCTTGGCCTTGGCGCCATTGGGGCGCTGGCGTCCAAGCCAGTGATGGAAGGCAAGGCCGTCCTCTTCAAGAAGTTCGCTGATATCGACGTGTTTGACATCGAAGTTGACACGACTGACCCTGACAAGTTCGTAGAAGCGGTCGCCCTGCTGGAACCCACGTTTGGCGGCATCAATCTGGAAGATATCCGCGCACCTGAATGCTTTGAGATCGAAGCGAGGCTGAAAGAACGGATGAACATTCCGGTCTTCCATGACGATCAGCATGGTACGGCGATTGTTGTTGCGGCTGCGGTGCGCAACGCGCTGGTCCTTCAGGGAAAAACGCTGGCGGAAGCCCGTTTGGTCACATCAGGCGCTGGCGCCGCAGCGCTGGCCTGTGTCGACCTGCTCGTTTCGATGGGGCTTCCGGTTGAAAACGTGACCCTGACAGACAAGGACGGCGTCGTCCATTCCGGTCGCTTGGGCATGGAGAAGAACATGGCCCGCTATGCGCGCCAGACCGATGCACGCACTTTGCCGGAAGTGCTTCCGGGGGCAAACGTGTTCCTCGGCCTTTCGGCACCGGGTGTATTAAAGCCAGAATGGTTGCCCTTGCTGGCAGAGCGGCCTCTCATCTTCGCGCTGGCCAATCCAGAGCCAGAAATCCGTCCTGAAATCGCCCGCGCCGAACGGCCGGACGCGATCGTTGCCACGGGCCGGTCGGACTATCCCAATCAGGTCAACAACGTCCTTTGCTTCCCCTACATTTTCCGCGGGGCACTGGACGCACGGGCCACGACAATCAATGAGGCGATGAAAGTCGCCGCGGCAGAGGCCATCGCTTCTCTCGCCCGCCTTCCCGCGCATGAAAGCGTGGCGCAGGCTTATGGCGGCAAGAAGCTGATGTTCGGGCCGGACTACATCATTCCGACTCCGTTCGACCCCCGTCTGATTGCCGAGATCGCGCCGGCCGTCGCCAAGGCCGCGATGGACAGCGGCGTCGCGCGCCGCCAGCTCGATATCGAGGCCTATCGCACCTCGCTCACTCGTCAGAACACGCGGTCGGCTCAGCTAATGATGCCCGTGTTCGAAGCTGCGCGCCACACCCGCATTCGCATCGCCTACGGTGAAGGTGAGGACGAACGAGTGCTACGCGCCATTCAGGCTGCGCTCGATGACGGAATCGTCCGTCCCGTGATCGTGGCCCGGCGCAGAATCCTCGAACAGCGCCTGCCATCCCTCGATCTCCGGTTCCGACTGGACGAAGACGTAGAGGTGATCGATCCCGAAAGCGATCATGACGCGATGGCCCCATTGGTTGAAGCTTACCGGGAAGTCGCGGCACGCAAGGGCGTGCCTGCGGCAGAAATCCGGCGTCACGTCTATCGCCGCCCTACCGTTACCGCTGCGATGCTGCTGCGCACGGGCTATGTCGAGGCAGCTCTGGTCGGCGGTAATTCGGAATATTGGGGCCAGATCGAATACGTACTGCGGATCATCGATCGCGTGCCGGAAACCAGCAGGGTCTATGCCCTTTCCGGCCTGATCCTCGAAGCCGGCACGCTGTTCCTCACCGATACGCACATGGTGCCGGAGCCGACACCGGAACAAGTGGCGGAAATGGCATTGCTGGCCTCAGCCGCAGTTCGCAAGTTCGGCCTTGAGCCGCGCGTGGCTTTGCTATCGCACTCCAGCTTTGGCGCTTCGCACAGCCCCAGCGCACGCAAGATGCGGTCGGCGTTGAATATCCTGCGTGAAAGCGCGCCGGATCTCCTTGTCGATGGTGAAATGCACGCCGATTCAGCGCTGTCTCAGCCCATGCGTGAACGGCTGATCCCCGACAGCCGGTTTGAAGGCGCAGCCAACGTTCTGGTTATGCCGAACCTGGACGCCGCCAACATCTCTCTCACTGCGCTGTCGGCAACCTCCAACTCGCCCATTGTCGGCCCGATGCTTATCGGCCTTGCCCAGCCAATCCATGTGCTGACACCGGGCGTGACGGCTCGCGGCATCCTCAACCTGACGACAATCGCAGCGGCTGAGGTTGGGCAAAGGCGTTGATCGCCTGCCCAACCATCAAAATCCCGTCAGGACAGGCGCATTGTTCCCGTCCTGACGAACCGCTCGTGCCACGATAGCGCCTCGTTCAGCAGGCTGGGCGATTGTTGGCCGTAGGCATCGCGCTTCGCTCGTTCGAAATAGTCTTTCAGCATGGGCCGGAAATCGGGATGAGCGCAGTTTTCGATGATGAGTACCGCCCGCTGCTTTGGGGAAAGTCCACGAAGGTCGGCTAGTCCCTGCTCGGTGATGATCACCTGCACGTCCTGATTGATGTGATCGACATGGCTAACCTGCGGCACAATGGTGGAAATCGCTCCGCCCTTTGCGGTCGACGGCGCCATGAAGAATGACACGTAGGCATTACGGGCAAAGTCGCCTGATCCGCCGATACCGTTCTGGATGCGCGATCCCATGACATGGGTTGAATTTACGGCGCCGTAGATATCGGCCTCCAGCATACCGTTCATCGCCAATACGCCAAGACGCCGGATCAGTTCGGGATGGTTGCTGATCTCCTGGGGTCGCAGGAGGATGCGGTTGCGGTATTCCTCCATCTTTTCGTTAAGCACGCCGGCCGCCTCGGGGCTCAGCGAGAAGGCCGTGCACGAAGCGGTCACCAGTTTCCCGGTGTTGAGAAGGTCGAGCATGCCATCCTGCAGCACCTCGGTATAGGCGGTGAGCTGGTCAAAGGGGCTGTCTATCAGGCCGGTCAGCACGGCATTAGCGATGTTGCCTACGCCCGATTGCAGCGGCAGCAGTTGTTGCGGCAGGCGACCCTTGGCAACTTCGTGCTTGAAGAATTCGAGCAGGTGGCCAGCAATACGCAGGGCGTTGTCGTCGGCAGGCTTGAAAGGCGCGTTACGATCCGGCGTGTCTGTTTCAACAATAGCCACAATCTTGTCGGGATCGCAGCGGAAAGTGGGCTGGCCAATCCGCTCATTGGGGCGGACCAGCGGAATCGGTACGCGGTTGGGCGGCAGGGCCGTGCGGTAGTAGATATCGTGCATTCCCAGCAGAGCCGGGTTCTGCCAGCTGTTCACTTCAAGGATGATCTGGCTGGCACGGTCGAGCCACGTCTTGTTGTTGCCCACCGATGAGGACGGCACCAGCGATCCATCAGGAAGGATCGCCGCAACTTCGACCAAGGCGGTGTCCAGCGGCCCCAGAAACCCCTGCCACGCCATCGGCGCAACCTGGCTCAAGTGCATGTCAAAGTAATTCATCTGGCCGGTGTTGATCAATTCGCGTGCTATAGGATCGGAATTGTACGGCAGGCGAAATTCAATGCCCTTCGCGCGGGCGAGCGCACCATCTAGCTCCGGCCCGGTTGAAGCGCCCGTCCAAACCTTGATCGCAAATGGTTCGCCCGCCGCGTGTGCAGCATCCATCCGGCGTGCCAGAGCCGTGGGCACCGCCTTTGGATAACCCGCCCCGGTAAAGCCGCTCATGCCAACGGTCGAACCGGGGGCGATCAGCGCCGCCGCAGCGTCAGCGTCTACGATCCGCGACTGCAGCGCGGGGTTTGCTACTCGAGAACTGGTCACTCTTTAATCTCCAGCCTGGGGGGGCCAAACGTGCAGGAACGTGCTCAACGCAAACCGCTTCCATTTGCGGGGTTCCTGTGAATAAATCCCCCATAGCAGCAAATTCGTACGATGCGACGCGAACCAGCAAAGCAACATCGCGCCCAGCGAGTTGACGAAGACGCGAATTGAGTATGCCATTGAATCGCCTAAGCAAGCCTTGGCTCAATTAAACCGCCACTGAATGCAGTATTCGGACAGCGGCCGTCGTTTTATGTCGCATTGCGAAGCAGCGACTGTCATTTCACACGAATCGGCGTGGCTTACGAACAACCAGGTCCCAGTTTGCAGACCGCAAGGTCGGGCGTGCCACGGAGCGCGAGAAGCTTCGGTCAAAACGCTCAAGGCTGATTGCGCTTGTCGCGAAGGAATACATGACATCGAAACCGCTCCGCCCTACAGGGCGCCCATGAACCATGTCGTAGTGCTGGCTAGCCATGCCGAAAGCATGATCAGAGGAATCATGGACTTTCAATCAGTCGGATGGGTTGCTGCGCGATGGCTCTAACGCAATGCGATCAAACAAGTGATGTCCCGCGGAGACATTGATGAATAAGCACCTTGCGGGACTTCTCGATCCCTTCCTTATCGCCCTGATGGGCACGATGGCGCTTGCGAGCCTGCTGCCCGCACGTGGGCCGTTTGCGGGCGCAGTGGAGATCGCAGCTGACATCGGCATCGTCCTATTGTTCTTTCTGCACGGCGCGAAGCTTTCGCGAGAGGCGCTGTGGGACGGTGTACGCAACGTAAAGCTGCACATTGCCGTGCTGGCCTTCACTTATGTGGTTTTCCCCCTGTTGGGACTTGGCCTTTCCAGCTTGCCGCTGGGATTGGGACCGCTTGCAGTCGGCCTACTGTTCCTCACTTTGCTGCCATCAACGGTGCAATCATCGATCGCATTCACTGCGGTTGCGCGCGGTAATGTTGCCGCCGCAGTCTGCAGTGCATCCTTCTCCAACCTTATCGGCATTTTCATCACCCCGGCGCTTGTAGCGCTACTGATGGCGGAGGCGACCGGCTCCGGCGGCGTGTCGTGGGCCGCTGTGCGCACAATCTTGCTGCAATTGCTGTTGCCGTTCTTCGTGGGCCACATGTTGCGCCCTGTGATTGGAGGTTTCGTAGCCCGCAACAAGCAAATCCTCTCGCTGGTCGATCGGGGATCGATCCTGCTCGTTGTCTATGCGTCGTTCAGCGCGGCAGTGATCACAGGATTATGGCACCGGGTTTCCCCCACCTCGCTGGTGATGATCATCGCGCTGTGCTGCGTGCTTTTGGCGGTGGTCCTGCTGGCAACTGCGCTCGCCTCCCGCATGCTGGGCTTGCAACGCGCGGAAGCGGTCGTTTTGCAATTCTGCGGATCGAAGAAAAGCCTGGCTTCCGGCGTGCCAATGGCGGGCGTCTTGTTCCCGGCCGCCCAAGTGGGCATGATTATCCTTCCGCTGATGATCTTTCACCAGATCCAGCTGGTCGTGTGCGCTGTCCTTGCGCGGATATATGGTCAACAAGCAGCGCGGGATGAGCAAACGCAGGCCGCGACGGCCGCACCTTAACGGACGATGGCAGGGCGCGCGGCATGGCGGGCTTCCGATTCGAAGCTTACACAGGTAACGGCCGGCAGCATCACTTGCGACAGCACAATACTGTTAATAATATTCTGTTGACTTCATCTGCTATTTTACTTCAATCAGCAATAATAGTTTACGAAGCCTAACTGAGATTAGGCGAATTTGTCGTAGTAAATACGATAAATTGACATGTGCGCGCCTGATCCCGCGAGAGAGGGGGGTTTGATGGTTGCATTGTTTGGCACAGCCAACTCCGGGGTGGCCGCGACCATGCGACACATTCATGCGCATTCTATATCTGTTGTTTTTGCCCCGGCGCTAGCAGGAGGTTCAGGCTCCGCCCAGGGCGAGGCAGCGCCTGCTCCGATAGACGATGATGCGGTGTCCGCCGCAATTGAAAGAGCAGGCCACAGCATCGAACTATTTCGCATTTCAGCTCGTCTCCTCTTCGGCCACCTCTTGAAACAGCGCCCCGTAAGGCAATGGAGGCCGCGCCCGCGCCATCTTTGTAATAGACAGGGACTCATAATATGAAGCGTCTAATCAGGCAGGGTTCCATTGCAGTTGCTCTCAGCGCACTTACTCTGGCAGCCTGCGAAAAAGGCGATAGCGAGGCCGACAGGTTAGCCGATGCCGCCTCGCTTGCGGCAGTCACTGCGGCTACCGCTGCGGAAGCGGCCGAGCAGCAAAGGCGCGCCAGTTGCCCTTCCACCGATGGGAGGGACAACGTGCTTGGCGTGAAAATCGGCATGTCCGAGCCAGAAGCGATAATTGCGCTCGTCTGTGCCAACGACGAATATCTGTTCTCGCGAGAGGAACGAGAGGGAGAGTTCTATCCGGCTGAGGGTAACTCAAACAATCGGCAGAAGATCAGCACCATTACGCTTGTTGCCGATACGGGAATTGATCGGGTGACGGTTTCCCTTGCCGGTTTGAATGGCGCCGAACGAGTGTGGGGTCTCGATCGCCGGACCGAATATTCCGGGACCACTGGCCCGACCAGCGAAGCGCTACGGAAAGAATTGACCAACAAATACGGTAGTCTCGATTTTCCGGTGCGGTGGCTTTCCGCTAAGGAAAGGGGCGAGACCAAAAGTGGTGTAGGCCCTGACAAGAACGCACCGCGCATCGTTCTCTCATCCAACAATCAGCGCCTTGAAGCCGGTAGTTCCGAGTACAGCAGGTGCACGGATTATGCCGAACGAGATCCGAGCGAATTGATCGGGAGGCTCACAGAAGCAAGCAAATGCGGGTTTGTGATGATGACAAAGTTTACGCCCAGCGAAAGCGATCCCTCCATGGTCCAGGTTTTCGAAGTGGCAATTCGCAACAGCCGCGACGTTGCCAAGCTACTGGCCGAAGACGCGTCCCAGCTTGTCGCCGCTCATCAACAGAACCAGGTCGTCGCAGCGGCCGATAATGCTCGCGAAGCTGCGGCCGGTCAGAATATGCCGTAAATCGGAACATCGCGCGGTTGTGGAAGGTATGGCCGCGGGGGTGCTGACCTTTCCGGGCGCAAGCGCTAGGTCCTCTCTGCTGCTCAATTGAGAGAACCGCCCCCCGATGTCTACGCTCACCCTGATCCACACCTCTGACTGGCACATCGGCCATGAACTGCACGGCCATGGGCGAGAGGCGGAGCACGATGCATTCCTGCGCTGGCTGCTTGATCGGATAGAGGCGAAAAGCGCCGACGTGCTGCTGGTTGCGGGCGATGTGTATGACGTGGCTAATCCCCCGGTGGCCGCGATGCAGCGGCTATTCGCTTTCCTGCGCGAAGCGGGAAAGCGGCGACCCGGCCTGCAAGTGGTGATCGTGGGCGGCAACCATGACAGTGCGGGCCGGGTGAACCTGCCGCAAGCCTTGCTGGACGATACGCGGGTTCGTCTGGTCGGTGCCCTGCCCCGGCGGGAGGGCACGCTCGATCTCGATAGCTTGCTGGTGCCGCTGCGAAGCGCGAGCGGCGCGGTTGCGGCGTGGCTGGCGGCAGTGCCCTATTGCCGGGCGGGCGATCTGGGGCAAAGCTCTCTGGCGGCGCTTTATAATGAAGTGCTGCACCACGGCAGCGCGCGGGCCAATGGCTTGCCGCTGGTGGTGAGCGGGCATTTGCACGTTGCGGGCGGAGCGGTTTCCGAAATGTCCGAACGGCGCATCACCATTGGCGGAGAGGAAGCGCAGGCGGCCAGCTTGTTTGATGAACGCGCCGCCTACGTAGCGCTGGGCCACCTGCACCGTGCGCAGACGATCAGCGGGCCAGTGCCAATCCGCTATTCCGGTTCGCCCATTCCGTTGTCTTCCGCAGAGCGCGATTATCGCCACTCGATCAGCGTGGTGTGCTTTGCGGGCGGTGCGGTTGATGTGCGGGAGGAGGAAATCCCCCGCGCCGTGCCATTCCTGGCCGTGCCTGCAAATGGCGCTGCTCCGCTGGCAGAGGTGGAGGCGCTGCTCACCGCGTTGGAATGCGATGCCGATCTGCCCCCTGCGCTGCGCCCGTTCGTGGAGGTCTCCGTGCTGGTCGACGGGCCAGAACCGCATCTGCAATCGCGGATCATGGCAGCGCTGGATGGCAAGGCCGTGCGGCTGACCCGGGTGGTGCGTTCCAGCAAGGGAACCGGCACGGCAGTGGGCTTGGCAGACACCGGGGCCGACCTGTCAGAGCTTTCCGCCGATACCGTGTTCGCCCAGTTGCATGAGGCCGCGCATGGCGGCGCACCCGCCGAGGATCTGGCGCGCGCGTTTGAACAACTGCTGATCGCCTGCAACGAAGCAGAGGACAACTGATGCGCGTTCTAGCGATCCGGGGCCGCAACCTGGCCAGCCTTGCTGGTGATTTCGAGGTGGATTTCGAGGCAGAGCCGCTGGCCGATGCGGGCATCTTCGCCATCACCGGACCGACCGGGGCGGGCAAGTCCACCCTGCTCGATGCCGTAAGCCTTGCGCTGTTTGATGAGATCCCGCGCCTTTCCGCCGCGCCTTCGGGCGTGCGCATTGCGTCTGACGGGCAGGACGAGGGGATCACCGCAGGCGATCCGCGCCTGATCCTGCGCCACGGGGCGGGCGAAGGCTTTGCCGAGGTCGATTTCGCCACGGCAGGCGGCGCGCGTTATCGCGCTACGTGGAAAGTGCGCCGCGCCCGCGATCTGCCCACCGGCAAGCTGCAAGCCGTACAGCAAACTTTCCTGCGGCTCGATACCGGCGAAGTGCTGGGCGGCAAAAAGACGGAAACGCTGGCGGCGATCCGCGAAGTGGTGGGCCTGTCCGCTGATCAGTTTGGCCGCGCCGTCCTGCTGGCGCAGGGGGAGTTTGAAGCCTTCATCCGCGCCAAACCCGATGAACGGGCTCTGCTGCTGGAAAAGCTTACCGGATCGGAGATTTACGCTCGCCTTGGCCGCAAAGCTTATGAGAAAGCGCAGGAACTTCGCCGGGGCATGGATGCCCTGCGCACCCAGATTGACAGCCAGAACGGGCTTGACGATGCAAGCCGTAAGCAAGCCGAGGATGACCTTGCCGAAGCCCGCATCGCGGAAGAAAATGCTGCGCAGCATTTTGCGCTGTTGGATGCCGGGCGGAAGTGGGAAAGTCGCGCTGCCGAACTGGCGGAGCAGCTCACTCTCGCCACGCAGGCCAAGGCTCAGGCAGAAACCGCGGTGGAGCACGCCGCGCCCCGCCGCGAAGCATTGGCGCGGGATCGCAAGGCGATGGCGCTGGCCGCCAAACTGGCTGACCGGGACAAGGCCAACGACGCGATTGGCGCGACGCAGGACAGCATTGCCAAAGGGGAGGAACTTCTTGCCCGGACTACTGGGGCAGAGCAGCAGGCGGCGCAGAATGAACAGGCCGCGCAGAATGCCTTGGCCGAAAAACGCAAGGCGATGCAGGCTGCCGCCCCCGATCTCGCAAGGGCGCGCGAACTTGATCTGCGGATTGGCGATGCCGCACGCCGCCTTGACGAAGCGGATAAGGTTGCTGGCGACCATGCCAAGGCGCTAGCGGGCAAGCAGCAATCGGAAGGCAAAGCCCGGAAGGCATTTGATCGGGCGCAGCAACGGTGGGATGATCATGCGCGGTGGCTTGACGCGCACGCCGCCCTTGCCCCGCTCACGTCACGGCAGGATGAGCTGCTGAACGCACTTGCGACCCATGCCCGGGATAACGCACGCTTGGCCTCCCTGAGCGCAAAGGCGCAGGAGGCTGAGCAAGGCCGCCTTACCGCGCTTGCCAAATGGAACGATGCGGGCGAGGCACTGGAAGTTGCGACCGCCACGCACGGCGATGCCAAGGCCGCGCTGGAAGCGATTGAGGCGAACTTGCCCGATCCTTCCCGCCTTGGCGAAATCACCCAACTGCGCGATGATCTGCGCGCCTTCGCCTCTGCCGTTGCGAACCAGCAGCGCACGTCGAGGTCAGCACAGGAAGTGGTTGAGGCGCTATCGCTGGCCCGTGCCGGCCACGAGCAGGCCCTTGCTGCCGCCTCTGCCGCGCGGGATGAGGATGCAGCGCTTGCCGCCCAGCTTCCAGCATTGCGGGCCCGCCGCGATGAAGCGGCCCGCTCTGCCGCTCTGGCTGCCGCTGCCGGAGAACAGGCGGCGCAAGCCATGCGCGAACAGCTTGTGGAGGGGGAACCCTGCCCCGTCTGCGGCGCGACGGAGCATCATTTGAGCGCGCTGGATGCCGTGCTGGGCGATCACTTGAACGAGTTGCGCGCGCGCCTTTCGGAATTAACCAGCCAACTGGACGCGATCACCGCCCGGCGCGGAGAAATGGCCGGAGATCTGAAAGTGGCGGAAGCGCAGGCCGCCACCCAAGCCAAGGAATTGGCCCGGCTCGAACCGCAACTGGCCAGCCTGACTGCCGAGGCGGAGCGTCTTGCCGCCGCCATCTCGTCTCAGGCCGCCGCGCTGGGCCTGCCGGGCAGTGCGGACGATCTTCCCCCCGCCCTCAACCAGCGAACACAGCAGGCGGATCAGGACTTGGCCGCGCTGACAGACGCACAAACGCAGGTGGAAAAGGCCCGCAAGGCGGAAGCAACCGCCCGCTCTGCGCTGGACAAGGCGCGGGACGCCCACAGCAAGGCGCAGGACGCCCTCACCCATCGCAACCGCGTGGCAGATGAAATCACCAGCGAGGCAAAGTCCCTCACTGGCACAATCGCGCAGACCGCCGCCCTGATCGATGCCGCGCTGGCCCCGCTGGCAGATTGGCGCACGCTGGCCGATGCCGCTGCATGGCTGACTGCGCAGTTGCAGGCATGGGCCACGCACGATGCGGGCCGCGCTGTCGCCAGCGATGAAGTCGCCCGCCTTGGCGACGCGCTTAACCAGACCGCCAGCGATCTTTCCGTCAGCCAGAGCCGCGCGCACGACAGCGCCGAAGCCGCCGCAAAGGCGCGGGAGGATCACGCCGCACTCCTCACCCAGCGGCAAGGCGTGCTGGATGGTGAGCCGGTGGCCGATGTAGAAGGTCGGATCAATCAGGCGATCGCCGCTGCTGAAACTGCGCTGGCAACCGCCACGCAGGCCCGCAACAACGCAAAAGAAGCCATCGTCGCCGCCCAGACCGCGCTCACCAAGGACCGCCAATTACTGGGCGATCAGCACCACTCGCTGGAACTGGCCCGCGATGCTTTTGCCCTCGCGCTGAAAGCCGCGCATCTGGCCGAAGAGGACGTACGCCGCGTGGCTGAAGTCGGGCAAGCCGCTCTGGATGCCGAGGCCGATGCCCTTGCCGGATTGGACAGCACCCTTGCCGAAGGTCGCGCCGTTCTGGCCAAGTGTCAGGAGGACTTGGCCCGCCACGAAGCCAGCGACGCCCCCGCCTTGGGCGGTGCGGAACTGGCCCTTGCGCTGGCCGAAGCCGAACAGGCCCGCGCCAAAGCCGCCGCCCACTGCAACGAAATCGCGCTGCGCCTGCGCATGGACGATCAGGTTCGTGCCCAGACCGAGGATTTGCGCGATCGCCTCTCCCGGGCTGAAGCCGCCGCCGATGTGTGGCTGCGCCTCAACGATCTGATCGGCGATGCCACAGGCAACAAGTTCCGAAAATTCGCCCAAGGGCTGACGCTGGATCGCCTGCTGGAGCACGCCAACGCTCGGCTTGTGGACCTGAAACCCCGCTTTACGCTGGAACGCGCTCCCGGTGGAGACATGCTGATCCAGGTGATCGACAACGATATGGCCGGCGATGTGCGAGGCCTGCACAACCTTTCGGGTGGAGAGCGTTTTCTCGTCAGCCTATCGCTGGCGCTGGGCCTTGCGGAAATGTCCACGAACAAGGGCGTGCGTATCGAAAGCCTGTTCATCGATGAAGGCTTTGGCGCGCTCGATCCCAAAAGCCTTGGCGATGCCATCGCCGTGCTGGAACACCTGCACGCCACGGGCCGCCGCGTGGGCGTAATCAGCCATGTGGAAGACCTGAAGGAACGCATCCCGGTGAAGATCGAAGTAACCCCCGCCGCGCCGGGGCGAAGCACCATTGCCGTGATGGTGGATTAGATGCGCGATTGACCGTTGGTGCAGGCAGCAGGCGATCCTTCGGCAATTCTTTTCATGACCGGGCGATACGGCCATCGGACAATTCGATACGGCGCGGGCATTGCGCGGCGATATGTTCATCGTGGGTGGAAATCAGGAAGCTGGTTGCCATTGTCTGATTGATAGAGCGGATCAGATCCATAACTTGATCGGCCGATTCCCGATCAAGGTTCCCTGTTGGCTCGTCTGCCAGAACCAGGGCGGGATTGTTAATGAGCGCACGGGCGACCGCTACGCGCTGGCGCTGACCGCCGGACATCGCGGTGGGACGATAATCCCTGCGATCCGCAAGGCCCACCGCGTCAAGTAATTCGGCGGCTCGCTCCCGCATGGGCCGCGTTTCGCGCCCGGCGGCAGAAGCTGCGGGCATCATCACGTTTTCCAGAGCCGTGAGGTCCGGCAGAAGGTGATGGAACTGGAACACGAAACCAAGGTGCTTGCTGCGAAACTCGGTTCGTTTCGCCTCGGTCGCCTGCATCAGGTCGACGTCCAGCATTTCGTGGCTGCCACCGCTGGCACGCATCAGGGTGCCCAGGATGTTCAGTAACGTGCTCTTGCCTGAGCCCGATGGACCGAGCAGCGCGGCCATTTCACCAGACTGCATGGACAAGTCCACGCCCTTCAGAACGATGGTTTTAGCCTCTCCCTCACCAAAGACCTTGGTAAGTCCGCTCACGCTCAGGATCTGCTCCCCGGTCATGATCCGATAGCCTCCACGGGGTCGATCCGCGCCGCCCTGCGGGCTGGGAGGATCGAGGCAAGCATCGCGGCCAGGGTGGTGAGGGTGATCGCCATCAGGAAGTCACCCTGTGCGCGGTCGATGGGGAGCCCCCCGCTCTCCACCTCACTCACCGGCGGAAGGGGAAGAAGGACAAGCCACGCCAGCCCCGCGCCGATTATCGCGCCAATAAAGCCAATAAGTGTGCCCTCCAGTACGAAGATGGACACGACCAGTCGCTTACTGGCCCCCATTGCGCGCATGATGCCAATCTCGGATTGCCTGCGCACAATCGACAGCAGCATGGCGCTTGCGATACCGACCACGATGGTGACGAGTGCAAAAGCCTTGATGATGATGCCGGTGCGAGCCTGCGCATCAAGGCCTTCGAACAGCTGGCTGTTTTCCTCTGTCCATGCGGTGGCCTTAAGGCCGGTGGCGCGACTCAGGCGGTCCGCGATGGCTGCCGCATCGGTGACGGACGCAACCTTGACCTCTATTCGGGAGATGCCAGTCGGAAGATCGAACAACGCGCGGGCAGTGGTGAAGTCCATGTACACTGTTTGGCGATCTGCACTGGCAATGCCGAGCGTGAATATTCCGCCGATCCTGAAGCTGCGCGCCCGGCCCCGCTCCGATGTCAGACGCACCACTTGGCCAACACGCAGCCCCAGATCGGCCGCAAGTCTGCTGCCAATCAGCACGCCGTCGGTTGGCAGGTTGCTGCTGCCATCAACTATTGCCCCATCGATATCGGCAATGTCCGACAGCTTGCCCGGCATGACCCCGATCACCCCCACCGGCGCCAGGGCCTGACCGCGTTCCACATAAGCAGAACCACGAATCTGCGGGGAAACAGCGGTGGCCCCCGGCTCAGCTTCAATGATGGAGACGGCCGGTTGCCAGATGGCAATCTGTTCGCGCCGACTGAGATCTTTTTGCCGCACGACCTGCGCGCCCAATTGCGGCGCCAGAACTGTGGGATCCCGATCGGCCATCTCCACGACTATATGGGGTATGCTGCCCACGGTTCGCAGGGTCAGCAGCGTGGCAAGGCCGCCAATCAGGGCGCTCATGAAAATGAACACGCCCACACCCAGCGCAACGCCCGACATCAGCAGCGCCGTTTGCCCCGGATGGGACAACAGATGCCGAATGGCGAGTTTTACCGCATAAGGGCTCATCCTACTTGGCTTGCCGCACCTTGACCTTCTCACCGGGCTTGAACGCATCGGGAGCGGCCAAAATCCGTTCACCCGCTTTCAGGCCGGTGGTCACGATTACGCTTTCAGCCGGCCAGTCTATGAAACTGATCCGCCGATCCGCGACGACGCCATCGCGCGTGACGATCCGTACATAAGCATCGCCGTCGGAACGAATAATGGCACTGCGAGGTATGCTGATTGCGCCTTCGCGCCGCTCGACAACAAGGTTGACGGTCACGGTGAGCCCGGACGGCGCATCAATCACTGCATCGCCGAGATTTAGGCGGACATCGCGCGCGCCTGTAGCCGGGTCAACTCGCGGCTCGATATGCTCCACCACTGCGCGGATATCGCCCTTCTGCCCCGGCAAGCTGACCAGAGCCGCCATTCCCGGGCTGATTTCAGCGGCATAGACCTCGTCCACTTCGACCGTAACCTGCGGGTTGGCTAAATCCGCCAGTCGGTAAATGACGCTATCGAGGCCTACCGTCTGGCCGGGATCGACGGGGCGATCCAGAATGACTCCGGCAAACGGAGCACGGAGCACCCGCCGGTCTCGCAACTCACGCGCTTGCAGCACACTGGCCCGCCGACGGCTCAGTTCGCGTTCGCCTTCCACCACCGCCAGGCGCCGCTCCTCCACTTCGCGTTTCGTCGCGAACTCTCCCAGTGCTTCGAAGCGCGCAAGGTCACGCCGCGCTTGAGCAAGGGTTGCCTGCTGTGTCTCGACAGCAGCTTCTGCCTCGGCAATCGCCGCCGTTTCGGGCGCATCATCAATCCGCGCGAGCACCTGCCCCGCAGTCACCCGGTCGCCCACATCGAATGGCAAAGAAACAACTTCCCCGCCGACCGCCGGGCGAATGTCGACCTGCAACCTTGGCCGCACCCTGCCATTCACCGCCAGCAGGCGCTCGGCTGGCGCTTTCTCTACGAGGATCGTAGCAGCTTCTTTATCACGCGGGGTCAGGAACCAATAACCGACCCCGACCAGCAAAGCCAACGCCAGCAACCCGAGAAAAACCGGCTTTGCCTTCATCGTCATGCGGCCACCGCCCAGCATATATTGCACACGTCAAATGATCCCAATAGGCGAGCCGCCCTTAGGCTGGCGACACCCTGATCCACAAGCGAGGCTGAACACCCGGTGATCGTTGCGAACTTGCTCATCCTCGGCACATGGAAACAGGGCGGTATCACCATTATGATATTCCTGACTGTGGATTCCGCACGCTGCGGCGTCGTCTCGATAATGATAAGGCCTTTGAAACATATGTGTCGAAACGCACATTAGGATTCCGCGTTGCGTCGTCCAGAGCGCCCACGTGCAAATTATCCCAATATCAGATTATCGCCTATGGGGGACTGACGTCAAAACCAGAGTCCGCGTCAACATCAACAGATACCAAGCTTTCAGTATTGCAATGCAGCGCTGCATCCAAAATTGCCAAGCCGCGTTCTGAATGTTCGGTTGGCGCGAAGGAACACATTTATAGCATGTTGAAAACGCTCCGCATTGCTGGCCGGGATCGGCACCGCCTTGAGGAAATCATCGGCGTAACTTCTCGCTTTGGCCTGGGCGTGCTGCTGGCCAAACTGGGTTTGGAACGCCCTTCACCCGATAGTGACACAGGCTCGCAAAGCTTGCCTCGCCGCACCCGTCTTGCGCTGGAAGAACTGGGACCGACATTCGTAAAGCTGGGCCAGATCCTGGCGACGCGTAACGACATTCTACCTCCCGACTGGATTGCAGAGCTTGAAACACTGCACAGTCAGGCCCCCACGTTGCCCTTTTCAGAATTGCGCCCGCAAATTGCCGAAGCTTTGGGCCAAGACCCCGAAGACGCCTTCGCCAGTATCGACGAGACGCCCCTCGCAGCCGCATCGATGGCCCAAGTTCACCGCGCCGTTCTGCTGAACGGTCGCGCCGTCGTGCTGAAAATCCGCCGCCCCGGCATTCGGTCACGGGTAGAAGCAGACTTGCGCCTTATCGCCCACTTGGCCGCCCTTTCTGAACGGGCCAGCACTGAAGTGCGCCGCTTCGCTCCGGTCAAGATGGTCCGCCAACTGGCCGATGCCATGCTGAAGGAACTGGACTTCACCACCGAGGGGCGCAACGCTGATCTGCTGCGCTCAGACTTTGCGAATAACCCGCGCGTGATCGTGCCGACCATCCACTGGGAATGGACCTCGGAGACGCTGCTGGTGATGGATTTCATCGCGGGGGTGCAGCCGCGCGACGGGCAGGTGCTGCGCGATGCCGGGATCGATCCGGACCGCATCGCCAATCTGGCCGCCGACATGGTGCTGGAAATGGTGCTGGTGAACGGGCGCTTTCATGCCGATCCCCACCCCGGCAATTTGCTATGCCTGACAGGCGATCGTCTTGCCCTGCTCGATCTGGGCATGGTTGGCTATGTCTCGCCGCGACGGCGGGAAGAGTTCATCAGCTTCGTTCACGCGCTGGGGAATGGCAATCCCACGCAGCTTGCTGACGTGCTGATGAGCTGGTCCGCCGAAAGCGATGTTTCCGCCAAGCGCGTGCTTGCCTCCTCGGAACGGCTGATCGAACGGCACGGCAGCGGAAGTTTGGTGCTGAGCGCCATGGTGGCAGACTTTTTCACGCTCATGCGGGAACAGCGCATGACCATGCCCCCCGATCTGCTGCTGATATTCAAAGCGCTGGTGACGATGGACGGCGTACTGTCCAATGTGCAGCCGGACTTCAATCTGACTGATGCCATCCGTCGTTCGCCATTCCGGATCTTTCAGGACCGGCTTTCGCCTGGCCATTGGAGTCCGATTGCTCAGGCTGTGGCATGGGAGCTTATCAAGATTGGCGACGATGCTCCTCGCCTGATCCGTGCGGCTGTGCGGCGGTTGGAAGGCAATAGTCCAGAGGCAGGGAACTCCTCTGTGCCAAGTTTGCGCGATGAACTGCGACTGATTGCTGGCTCGCTGTTCGCTGGTTGTGCGCTGATTGCTGGGGCGCTTTGGTGGGGCTGAGGTCGAATCCCAACGAAACCTGATCGTCCGCGCACTTGGTTGTCCAATCACAGCTATTTGAGAGCGGCCGATTCCCGCACCTGCCGACAAATTGCGACAATTTTCCAGCCAACCGCACAAACTTGCGCGACAAGCATGATGCAATTTCTCCTTAACGCCAAACGAGGCGAAACGAATTCAGGAGAATGACGATGAAAATGTTGATTGTTGCAGCCGTCGCCAGTTCATTGATTGCAACGCCGGTTCTGGCCGCTCCCACGCACCATCAGAACAATGATCGCGGCCGGATAGAAATGAATGACCGCGGCCGTTACGCTCCGCGCATTGTCGACCGTAGCGTGCATCATCGAGTGGTCAAGGCTCCCGCCAAGTCCCATCGCTGGAACAAGGGCGATCGCTTCGAAAGTCGCCGTGCTGCCAATTATCGGGTCATCAATAACCCACGCAATTACCGGCTTCACGAAGCACCCCGCGGCTATCGCTGGGTCCAGTCGGGCAGTGACGCCGTTCTGGTCGGAATTGCAAGCGGCGTGATCGCCTCGGTGATCGCCAACATCATTCGCTAAGGGCGATAAAATCAAGGCCCGGAGTTTACCCCTCCGGGCCTTTCCCTTTGTCTGACACAGCCCTATCCAGAAGCGATGAACCGCGAACCCCATATCCTTCTCATTGATGACGAACGCGACATCCGCGATCCTCTTGCCCAATATCTTTCCAAGAACGGGATGCGCGTAACGAAAGCGGAAGACGCGGCAGTCGCGCGGTCAATCCTTGCCGTTCACGCTATCGACCTTGTCTTGCTGGACATCATGATGCCGGGAGAAGACGGACTGTCACTGGCAGGGTTCATCCGGGCAACAACCAAGACCCCCATCATCCTGCTCACCGCGAAAGCCGAGGAGATGGACCGCATCCTCGGCCTTGAAATTGGCGCGGATGATTACGTGACCAAACCTTTCAGCCCGCGAGAGTTGCTGGCACGCATCAAAGCGGTGCTGCGCCGCTCCGCATCGATCGACACGGTCCATGCACCAGATTCGGAAGGCTATGCCTTTGGGTCATGGGTGCTGCGCACCCGCGACCGGGAGCTGGTCGATGCAGATGGTGTCAGCGTCCCGCTATCGACCGGCGAGTATAACCTGCTGTTGGCGTTCATTACGCATCCCCACAAGGTGTTGACGCGCGATCAGTTGCTCGACCTCACTCAAGGACGAGAACAAGCGGCTTTTGACCGCAGCATCGACAATCATGTCAGCCGATTGCGGCGCAAGATCGAGGCCGATGCATCGGAGCCCAAGTTTATCAAGACGGTCTGGGGGGGAGGCTATGTCTTTGCCTCGGACGTGCGGCGGATATGAGGCGCTTCTTACCCCGCAGCCTAGCCGCACAGATGCTGGTCATTCTCGGGCTGGCGCTACTGGTGGCGCAGCTCGTCAATTTCGCGCTTATCCTGAATGAGAGGGAGAAGCTGAGCCTTGCACAGGCCGAAGTTCCGGCAATCACGCGATACGTGCATGTGGCCGGGGATTTTGACACGGCCGTGCCTTCCTTGCGCGACGAATTTCTAGCCGACGCATCGCAACGTGGCGCACGTTTCAGACTGGACACAGAAAGCGGCGTTGCCGATGCGACACGAGAAGCCGAAATTGAAGAACGGCTGGCCAACGCCCTTGCTGCACAGAATCTTAAGGCCAGGACGGTGCGCGCGGGCTTTGCTCCGCGGATTGGACCTTCCGCACGTGGGCCGGGCACACCATCGGGGCCGCCTCCGCGCCGTCTGATCCTTTCTGTCCAGCAACCTGACGGAACATGGCTTATCGGTACCATGTTCGTCCCGCCCCGCGACGAATACCTCGTTTGGCGCCTGGCGGTGGCAACCGTGGCACTTTACGTAATCGTCCTGGGGGTGAGCATCTGGGCAGCCTTGCGGGTTGCCCGACCGTTGCGCGATCTGACCCGTGCGGCAAACGCCTTCAGGGGAAGGGACACACCTTTAACCGTAACGCCTTCCGGACCAGAAGACCTTCGCCACGCGATCGAGGCCTTCAACGCCATGAACCACCGGGTTGTGGCCCTGCTGGACGAGAAAGACCGGATGCTGGGGGCGCTGGGGCACGATCTGCGCACCCCGCTTGCATCCCTGCGGATCCGCATCGAAAGCATGGAACCGCCTGAAGACCGGGATGCAGCGATCGCCAAGATCAGCGAAATGTCCAACATGGTTGACGAAATTCTGGTGCTGGCGCGCTCAGGCCGGGTGCGCGGATCGGTAAAGCGCATGGACGTGGCGGCACTGGTCGAGACACTGGTGGACGAACAGCAGGAACTGGGCCGCGAAGTTGAAATGATCAGCCACGCCCGCGTTGTTGCAGACGTGCAACCTGATCTGCTGCGCCGCGCGGTAACGAATCTTCTGGACAATGCAGTCAAGTATGCGGGCAGCGCGACTGTGTCCGTCACTCAGGCAGACGGCCATGTTGAGATACGAGTAGCCGACGAAGGGCCGGGTATCCCTGAAGAGCAACTCGCAAGTGTACTTGAGCCTTTCTACCGGATTGAAGGTTCCCGCAACCGTGACACGGGCGGCGCTGGCCTGGGCCTGGCGATTGCGCGCGGCGTTGCGGAAAATCATGGCGGAGAATTAAGGCTGGAGCGCGCCGATCCGACGAAGGGCGGGCTGGCCGCAACGATCATTTTGCCAGCCTGATCATCCCTGACGACAATTCGCTACAACTTTCCTTGCTAGCGGACAAACTCTGGCGACAGGCATGATGCATTTTCTCCTTAACGCCAAAGCGGTGTTGAAAAGGTTTCAAGGAGACGCATCATGAAAAAGATCATTCTCGCCATTGCAGCTTCGTCGTTGATTGCCACCCCGTTGTTCGCCCAGCCCGGTCCGCACCACCAACCCAGCAAACCCAATGTTGGCTCGAAGCAGCACATCAACCAAAAGCAGCCCAATCAGTATCGCCCTGCCCCCCCGAAGGTGAAGGCCCCGCCGAAGTACAAGGCCTATCAGTTCAAGCGCGGCGAACGCTTCCACAGAGTACAGGCGACGAATTACCGGGTGATCAACAACCCCCGCGTTTACAGGCTGCAGCCCGCTCCGAAGGGCTACCGCTGGGTCCAATCTGGTCGCGATGCACTGTTGGTACGTTTGAGCAACAACATGATCGCGTCGGTAGTTCGCAACGCAGTTCGGTAAGATAACATCGATTAACCGGCCGGGCGCTCCCTACAGAGTCCGGCCGGTTTGTCCGTCGCCAAGAAAAGATGGCAGCCGGCCCCAGACAAACCTTTAGTAGACGGATAGAAATTCGTTCCTTGGGCCGTGCTTGGGTGCAGCGTCGTTTTGTCCTGACAGATCAACCACGTGTGATATGATGGCTCCTAATCGCCGGTCTGCGACGGGAGGTTCAATGAAAACCGAGATCGTTCTTGCCGCATCAATATTTGGTGCAATGTCTGGCACGGCCAATGGAGATACGCCCAGCTCCTCCTTTGGAATATGGAGAGACCCGCAGAACAGTGTTCATGTTCGCGGCCAACCCTGCGGCGAACGCATGTGCGGCGTTGTCGTCTGGGCAAATGCCAAAGCCAAAGAGGAGGCCCGGCGCGGTGGCACCAAGGAACTGGAAGGGCTGATCCTCTTTCGGGGTTTCGTGCGAGAAAACAACGGCCAGTGGCGCGGCAAAGTGTTCGTCCCCTACATCGGCAAAACCTTTTCAGGCATCGTCACCCAATTGAAAGACGGGCGGTTGAAAGGCAAAGGCTGTTTGGCAGGGGGGATAATATGCAAATCACAGGTCTGGAGCCGCGTAAGGTAGGGAGAACGCCGCATGACCGCCGTCATGAAGGGTGTACGCATTATAGAGGTGGCGGAGCACGCTTTTGGCCCGGCGGCAGGGGCCTTGCTGGCTGACTGGGGGGCAGATGTCATCAAGATCGAGCCAGTTGAACGCGGCGATGCCGGTCGGGGAGTAACAACCACCGGCACGGCAGAGGTGAACCTGCTGTTCGAGAATGCCAATCGCGGCAAACGCAGCCTTGCACTCGATCTGGCATCGAGCGAGGGGCGCGAAATCCTTTATAAGCTCGTCGAAACGGCGGACGTATTCCTGACCAACAAGGTGTCACGCGTCCGACAGAAGTTGCAGATCGATGTGGACGACATCCGCGCGCGCAGCCCTCGCATCATTTACGTGCGCGGCGTTGGGCAAGGCGAATGCGGACCTGAGGCAAATCGCGGCGGCTATGACCTGCTGACTTACTGGCACCGATCCGGAGCATCACAGTCGGTGGCGGGAACCGACGGCCCGCCATTCCTACCCGCTCCCGGATTTGGGGATTTCACCGGGGCAATGTTTATCGCCGGCGGGATTATGGGTGCGCTGTTTCACCGCGAGCGCACTGGAGAAAGTCCGATTGTGGACGCCTCCCTGCTGGCAACTGGTATGTGGGCGATGAGCGGTGCGATTGCCGCAGCTACGCACGACCCCGGCTGGAATTGGCCGCCACAGCCGCCAAATCCCCTTTCCCGCGTTTACTCCACGAAGGATGGCGGCATGATTGCGCTCTGCTGTCTCCAGACAGGGTATTACTGGCCCCTGCTCACCCGGCACATTGGACGGGACGATCTAGCCAAGGACGAACGTTTCCGTAACCATCAGTCGGTGATGGCCAATCATCTGGATGCCATTGCCGCTCTGCGAGAGGAATTCGCCAGCCGCACCCGTGAGGAATGGTGCCAGATCTTGTCGGACTTTCCGGGACAGTGGACGGTAGTCCAGACCGCGCGCGATGTAGCGAGCGATCCGCAAGTTGCGCCGAATGGCTACCTTCAGCCGTGCGAGACGGCGCAAGGGGTGCCCTTCCAGCTTGTTGCCGCCCCGGTGCAGTACGATGGCCAACCAGCCCCCACGCGTCGTGCGCCAGCGTTCAACGAAAATGGCGATGCCATACTTGAGGAACTCGGCTTTGACTGGGAGACGGTGGTTGCTCTGAAGGTTAAGGGTATCGTCGGTTAGCCGCGCCAGCAAGGCAACGCGGCTGGCCTCGCCCCTCCAGCCTTCTACAATCCGCCCATCCGCGGCCTAGTGTGCAGACCAGACGTTTCAATGCTTTGGCAGCAATTTCAAGCAGCCACTATTCCGCGCAATCCAGTTGAGGTGCAGAGCATTTCGTGGGCTGCCAGCCGCCCCAGCGGCGGTGCAAAGAAATAGCCCTGGCCCAAAGCACACTTGAGGTCGAGCAACTGATTCGCCTGCTGTTCCGTTTCAATTCCTTCAGCGATCACCGTAATGCCAAGTTTTCGGGCAATATTGAATACTCCTTCCAGGATCGTACTGCTGGGATCGTTGGGGGAAAGCCGTTCAATGAAAGTTTTGTCGACCTTGATGACGTCGATAGGAACTGTAAGCAAATGGGTGAGTGAAGCGAAACCCGTTCCAAAATCATCAAGCGCCACGCGGAGGCCAGCGCGGCGTAGAGCATCGATCTCGCGTGCCACAACCATGTCGCGCTTGCCCAAGTATACTCCCTCGTTCACTTCAACAACCAGCATCTCAAGCGGTACGTTGTGCGCACTGAACGTGTCTGCAATCTGCTTGTGCAGGCGCCCGATATGGAAATCTGCCGATGATACGTTGAAGCTGACGTGCTGAAGTTCAACACCAAAGTCCAACCACGTCCGAACGTCCTGCGCGATGCGCTTCAGCATATTGGCAGTAAGCCCCGTTGCCACATGGGCATCTGCGGTCGCTTCGCAAAATTCCACCGCCGGGATCAGGGTTCCATCGTCTGCGCGGATCCGGCAGAGCGCTTCCACGCCGACGACCTGATGATCGTCCATGCGAACAATGGGCTGATAAAATGCTTCAATGCGATCTTCGCGTAGCGCAGCCAGAACGTTCTGAATGGCATTGAGCCGGTGAGTAATCGCCGTTCCAAGACCGGGCCAGTACCGGACAAAGCCGCCGCGCGACGTTTCCTTGGCGTGATATAGGGCAAAATCAGCGTTCTGCCGGACGCTTTCGGCAAAAGTGTCAACGCGGGACAAGACGGCCCCGCCAATCGTTGCCTGCGGTTGAACGAGGTGGCCGTTGCAATCCGCAGGTTCATCGAGAATTTTCAAAATCTGCTCGGCGACACCATCGATACCGTAAGGCTCACTCTGCGCCTGAATGATGACAGCGAACTCGTCCCCCCCGACGCGAAACGCGCGATGGGGATGGCATGCCTTTGCGACCCGCGTTGCGACCTCGCGGATCAACGCGTCCCCCGTGCGATGCCCGAACGTATCGTTAATGGTTTTGAGATTGTCGACGTCAATCAACAGCAGTGCCCATGCACCTGGTTCTGTGCAAGAGAGGGCGCTTATAGTCGCATTGAAGCAAGAACGATTTGCAAGGCCGGTAAGGGCATCAAGCGTCGCAAGTCGCTGTCGTTCAGTGTAGCGCTCGTGCCGTTCGATCGCGATCGAGCACAGATGCAGCGAAGTTGCGACGAGTTCCTCTTCCAACTTATCCGGGCCGCGACATTGCTTGTAATAAAATGCAAAAGTCCCAAGCACCCGGCCATTGGAATCAATGATCGGACTAGACCAGCAGGCCTTCAATCCGAGCGGCAGCACATATTCACGATATAGCGCCCAGCGTTCATCATTAGCGATGTCGGTGACCGAGACATCTTCGCGAAGATAGGCCGCAGTTCCGCACGACCCCGCCAGCGGGCCGGCCATCAAACCATCCAGAACTGCCGAATAGGATGCGGGCAGACTGGGCGCGGCCAAGGGGTGCAAGCGACCAGCCTCATCCACGGTCAGGAGGGAGCAGACCACGTCGGGCAAAATTTTCTCGATCTCCTCGCAGAGTCGATTGGCCGTGACGTTTAGGTCTTCACCCTTCGCCACCATCTCAAGAATTAGGTTCTGTAAACGTAACACGCGTCAGACGAACTCCGGCCGGGAGACTGAATTTATCCAGTTACCGTGAAGCTTTTGTAAGCGAGCAACCTGAAGGTTGCGTTAATCTGATCGAAATAGGCCATTTCGGATGTTAATCTGAACTAGGCTCGGGAACGGGGTGGGAAACTAGCAGCCCGCCAGAACACCTCTTTAGTGAGAGGGCTACGAATGCCAACCGGCATTAACTCGCTGGCTAGCTGGAACATGCCCAAATTGAAACGCTGAATTGATTCCGTGGACGGCTTGGCGGCCTACCTTATTCAGGCAGGCCGCCTCTCTCCCATTCCCACAACGCCCCCTCGCGAGGGGGGCGCTTATTCTGTCAGCATCGTCGCACTTAAGCTGCGACGGTTTATGCTGCGACGGTTTCCGGGGTCGGATCGGGCTGGAAATCGAAGTATTGGTCATAGTTGCGGCGATAGGCCAGGATCGGGCCATCACCCTTGACCAGGATCGGGCGTTCCATGCTGATCTTGTTGTTCCA
>JAZQRJ010000087.1:0-44127 GCA_045629505.1 Novosphingobium sp. | reverse complement strand
AGTTATGCCAGCGACCCCGTGTTTGTGCTGCCCCCGCTTGCCATTGCCTGAAGCTTTTTGGTTAACGCCCATTGAGTCCGTCTTAAGGGCGCTGAGCTGCCAAGCCGATCCCCTGTCAAAGCTGCCGCAACGGCGTGCTGCACCCTGAGTTTCGCGCAACACCTGCCATGCCTCCCGAGCGGCCCTCATGCGCGCACGCAGGACCAGCCAGTCCGGGTGAGACCACGGGGAGTGTCTGCGCACGTCGCTGACTTCCGCCAGCGCGTGCTCGATCATCCAGCTTCGTTTCTCGAATGCGACATCCATGAACTGTCTATAGGGGGGCTTTGGTCAAAAGGTGGTAAAGGCCGAATTTACTTTTCATTCAGGATCGTTAATTTTCTGCGGACTGTTGGAATGGTGGTTTGTGGCCTATATGGGCGGTCACAATGGCTGAAACCTTCAACATTTCGACGCCTGTCAGCGAAAATCATTTCGATCTGTCGGGTCCGCTTTCCTCACGGCGCATAGTCGTCGCCATGTCTGGCGGTGTAGATAGTTCGGTCGTGGCCGCCATGGCGGCCCGCAGCGGGGCAGAGGTGATTGGCGTCACCTTGCAACTCTATGACTATGGCGCTGCTACCGGCCGAAAGGGCGCGTGCTGTGCGGGTGACGACATTCGTGATGCTCGCGCAGTGGCGGATAGGCTGGGCATCGCCCATTACGTATTCGATCACGAAACCCGCTTCCGCGAGGATGTGGTTGACCGGTTTGCTAACGATTACCTTGCCGGACGCACGCCCATCCCCTGTGTTCGCTGCAACATGGGGCCCAAATTTACCGATCTGCTGGCCATGGCACGCGATCTGGGCGCGGATTGCCTTGCCACGGGCCATTACGTCCGCCGTGTGATGACACCGGAAGGTCCGCACATCTACAAGGCAACCGATCCGGCACGAGATCAGAGCTATTTCCTGTATGGGACAACCGAGGAACAGCTCGACTTCCTGCGTTTCCCGCTTGGCGGCCTGCCCAAAACAGAAACGCGCCGCATCGCGGACGAAGTAAAGCTGCACGTGGCGGATAAGCCTGACAGCCAGGACATCTGTTTCGTACCCGATGGCGATTATGCGAAAGTCGTCACCTCTCTGCGGCCCGAAGGCGCGCTGGGGGGCGAGATTGTCCATGCCGCCACAGGCGCCGTACTGGGCGAGCATCGCGGAATCATTCACTATACCGTAGGTCAGCGGCGGGGCCTTGAAATCGGCGGCCAGCCAGAACCGCTCTATGTTATTCGAGTGGATGCGGCGTCGCGGCAAGTCCATGTCGGGCCAAAGGCAATGCTTGCGGTGGGTGCAGCCACGATCATCGAAACGAACCGCGTTGGCCCGTTACCCGATGCCCCACTATTTGCCAAAGTGCGTTCCCTGGCAAAACCAGTGCCGATCACGCTCGAAGGCCCGCTCGGCAATGGCGCAACAACCACGATACGCTTTGCAGTGCCGGAATACGGCGTCGCGCCGGGACAGGCAGCAGTGATTTACGCGGGCGACCGCATGGTTGGCGGCGGCTGGATCGATTCGACAGAGCCTTACCCTGCGGGCTGATCAGCGGTCATACGGCTGCAGCATGCAGCCCTGCCCTTCCCGATAAAAGGCAGTCTGGCTGGCGACCGGAAAAAGTCGCGCAGTCACGCTTTTCTCGCCCTCGTCTTCGCCCAGCATAACCATGCTCATGCCGGGGGGCAGATCCTTGCGACAGTCAGACAACTCTCGGCCGCCGATGTGGCGACATGAACAAGCGATTCGCGCCGAATAGGAAACGCCTGCTTGCGCACGGGCGTTAAGGGGGCTCCAGTACCATACGGCAGCGGCCATTGCCGCCATGACGATGAGCAGCACTACCCGCCAGCGCCACCGCGCAGCACCCAATGATGCACGGCCAGGTGGCCGATATGACATGTCGACGCTGTTTCTCATCCGGACTGTTGCTATCCCCCGCGCAGCCGCGCATTGACGCGCGCAATGCTCCTGCGCCGATTGCCCCTTATCCTGCCCTTGCTGGCGCTGCCAACCCTCATGGCTTGTGGAAACGATGGGCAGGCTTCACTGCCGCCGCCACCCAGCGAGGTGTCCGTAAAGGCAATCACTAGCGATCCGGGCGTTGATCGCACCGCGCTCGCCCACGCGATTGATGGGCTGTTCGATGAAGATACGGTTGGTGAGACGCGCGCGCTGGTTGTCATGCGCGGCGGCCTCATCGTGGCTGAGCGCTATGGTGAGGGATACGGGCCGCAGACACGCCTGCTCGGCTGGTCAGCCTCCTCCTGCCTGACCGGTCTCATTATCGGCCAACTGGTCGCCGATGGCCGACTACGCCGCGACGAATCGGCCCCGGTGCCCGCATGGCGCCGATCTGGTGATCCGCGCGGCGAAATCACGCTTCGCCAATTACTGCAGATGCGATCCGGCTTACGGCACAAGGAAACTTCCGATCCGGTCCACCTGTCCGACACAACGAGAATGCTGTTTCTGGACGGGCGGGACAACATGGCCCGTTTTGCCGAGGCGCAACCGCTCGAATCCGAACCGGGCAAAGCTTTCAACTATTCGTCCGCGACCGAGGTTATCCTGTCAGACCTCGCCACCCGTGCGGTGACCACAAGTTCCAGCCCCGAAGTGCGGCGAACGGCGATGGGAACGTATTTGCGCACCCGGCTGCTCGATCCTGCCGGGATGACCTCGTTCACACCGGAATTTGATGCGGCGGGCACGATGATCGGCTCCACCATGATGAGCGCGAATGCGCGAGACTGGGCCAAGCTAGGTGAATTTCTCCGCAACGGCGGATCTGTGAAAGGTGCGCAGATCGTTCCGCGCCGCTGGATAGATTTCATGCTGTCCGCACCACCACAAAGCCCCGGCTATGGCGCTCAGGTCTGGCTGAACCGGCCTCAGAAGGACGGCAGCATCGCCCTATTTCCCGGCAGGGCGCCGGAATCCGCATTCGGATGCGTCGGTCAGCTTGGACAGTATGTGTTCGGCTCACGCGAACAGAAGCTCACCGTGGTCCGGCTCGGCCATACTACTGAAGAAAGAGCAGAAGCCCTGCGCCAGCGACTGGGAGATCTGATCGCCCTATTTCCGGGCCGTCAAAAGTAGAACTGACCTTCGACCACCGTCACACAATTGCCGCCAAGCCAGACCCGTTCTCCGTCTATGCGGCAACTGAGATGCCCACCGCGCCGCGAAGCCTGATATGCGGTGAAGCTGTCTCGCTCCAGCCGCTCGGCCCAGAATGGTGCCAGTACCGCATGGGCGGAACCAGTCACCGGGTCTTCGTCCACCCCTGCTCCGGGCACAAAAACGCGACTGACGACATCGGTTTCCGCCCCCCGCGCAGTGACGGTGAAGCTATCGATACCCAGCGTGGCAAGAGCGCGGAAATCAGGCTGGATGGAGCGGACGTCTTCCTCGCTGCTGTAAAGGAAGATGTTGTAACCATCGGGATTGCGCCAGATCTCCAGGGGCTGATGCCCTAGCGCCTGCACCGCTTCCGGATATTCGCCGGGCTGTGTGCGAATGGCGGGCAGGGCCAATTCATAGCGATCGGCACTGCGGCGCACTTCAAGAATGCCTGCCTTGCGGGTGCGGAACCGAACGGAATCTTGCTCCGGCTCGCGACCCAGCAGGACATGCCCCGACGCCAGTGTGGCATGGCCGCACAATCGGATCTCAACGGTCGGCGTGAACCAGCGCAGTTCCCAATCTGCCACCCCGCTTTCATCTCGCACCAGAAAGGCGGTTTCGGCAAAGTTGTTCTCCTCGCCTATGGCCTGCAGAACTGCATCCTCTGGCCAGGAATCCAGGATCATCACTGCCGCCGGATTGCCTGTGAATGGCCGGGAAGCGAAGGCATCGACATGCCAATACGGGACAGGCATCATGCGCCTTTCTCCACGTGGGGGAGAATATCTTCGGCGGCGATTCCCTCTTCGTCCACCAGACCTTCGGGATCAGGATGGATCAGCATTTCCACGTCAGGAAATTCACGCTTCACCCGCCGTTCGATTGCATCCATGACCTTGTGAGCATCGCGAACCGTCATCTCTGGATCAACCCAGACATGGAACTGCGCGAAATCGCGGTTGCCCGATGTCCGGGTGCGCAGATCATGCACGCCGACGAGTTCCGGCTCCCGCGCCGTCAGTTCCAGCAATCGCTTCCGCTTTTCCTCCGGCCATTCGCGGTCCATCAACTGGGTCACGGCTTTGCGGGAAGCTTTCCACGCATTCCAGCCCAGCCATAAACCGATAGCGATTCCGAACAGCGGATCAGCGCCCTTCACGCCCGCATATTGGTCAAGCGCCAAGGCCGCAATCACCCCAAAATTGAGCAGGAGGTCGGACTGATAATGTGCGTGATCGGTGGCTATCGCGATGCTCGACGTATGCCGGATGACGTATTTCTGCCAAGCAAGCAGCATGAGGGTGGCAGCCATCGCCGCCAATGATACGGCAATTCCCTCCCCGGCTGCTTGAACCCGCGATCCGGCGATAAGCTGTTCCGCCGAATGTGCTGCAATCACCAGCGCCGATATGGAGATCAGCACCACCTGGAATAGTGCAGCGATGGCCTCGGCCTTGCCGTGTCCAAAGCGGTGCCCTTCGTCGGCCGGCTGGGCCGCTACCCATACTCCAACCAAAGTGGCCGCGCTGGCAGCCAGATCAAGCAGTGTATCGGCCAGACTGCCCACCATGGCGCTGGAACCGGTCTGCAATACCGCCCAGCCCTTCAACCCCAGCAGGAACAGGGCAACGGCTGTGCTCGCCAGCGCAGCGCTGCGCCGCAGAGTAGCATCACGCATCATGGATAGAGCAGAGTACTGGTCCAGCCGGAACCTTCGCGCACGAAACGATGGCGTTCATGCAGGCGATTGGGCCGGTCGATCCAGAATTCCAGCGCATCGGGCACTAGGCGGAAACCCGTCCAGTGCCGCGGCCGAACCACGTCCACGCCTTCAAAACGGCGTTCTGCCTCTTCAAAACGCTCAATGAACACCTCGCGACTGGGTAGAGGCGCTGATTGATCGGACGCCACCGCGCCAAGCTGTGAATCACGTGTGCGGGATGCGAAGTAGGCATCGGCGGTCGCGTCGTCGACCTGCTCCAGCCGCCCTTCGATGCGTATCTGGCGGCGCAAACTCTTCCAGTGGAACAGTAGGGCGGCCTGCGGATTTTCCGCGATTTCACGACCCTTGCGACTGTGGGAATTTGTATAAAATACGAACCCTTCCGGTCCGTGCCCTTTCAGCAGCACCATGCGAACAGAGGGCGCACCCTGCCCAGTGGCTGTCGCAAGCGCCATGGCATTGGCATCATTAGGCTCCGACTCGCGCGCTTCCGCGAACCAACGGTCGAACACGGGGAACGGATCACCGCCGTGGTCAAGGCTAACAGAAGCAAGATCGGACATATTGATGGCACCGGAAGAGGATGGAAACAAACCTGCCATAATCACTTTGCGGGACGGCTCCAAGCCGCTGTCTTGAAACGTGCCTTGTCCAATCGAACGGGGCGACCTAGCTTAGTGGCATGGCAAAAGATCCGTATTCCATTCTGGGCGTTTCGCGGGGGGCAAGCGAAAAGGAAATCAAGTCCGCCTATCGCAAGCTTGCGAAAGAGCTTCACCCCGACGCGAACCAGGACAACCCGAAGGCGGGAGACCGCTTCAGCGAAGTCACGTCGGCCTATGACCTGCTGTCCGACAAGGACAAGCGCGCCCAGTTCGATCGAGGCGAGATTGACATGGACGGCAACCCCATGGGCTTTGGCTTTGGGGGCGCACCGGGCGGCGGGCAGCGCGGTTTTCGTGCAGACGGATTCGAAGGCTTTGGCGGCACCGAGGGCGTTGATCTTGGCGACATCTTCGAAGGCTTATTTGGCGGACGCGGCGGCGCTGGTCCTGGCGGCATGGGCGGCATGGGCGGCCGGACTCGCAGTCGGGCGGCCCCACGCGGTGCCAATGTGCAATATCGGCTCTCAATCTCGCTTACAGATGCCGCGACTCTGGCCGATCAGCGGATCACGCTGGCCGACGGCAAAACCATTGATCTGAAACTACCCAAAGGCGTTGAGGATGGCACCCAGATGCGCCTTTCCGGCAAAGGCCAACCTGGCCCCGGCGGACCGGGCGATGGACTGGTGACGATCCATGTTCAACCGCACCCCTTCTTCACACGATCAGGCGACGATTTGCGAATCGATCTGCCGATCACGCTGGACGAAGCGCTGAACGGCGCAAAGGTGAAAGTCCCGACGGCAAGCGGGGCGGTGATGCTTTCGGTTCCATCCAACAGCAGTTCGGGCAAAGTGCTGCGCCTTAAAGGCAAGGGCTTCAGCCGTAAGGATGGTTCGCGCGGTGATCAGCTCGTTAATCTGCAAATCTCCCTGCCGGAAGCGGACGAGGATCTTGCACAGCGGCTGGAAGGTTGGCGCGATACTCGCGACGTCCGCGCCCGCCTGGGATGATGGCCGGGAGGCCTTTTTGGCCGGGCACCCGTATCCACAAAGAGCAGTGTTGAAAAAGGAAACGAAGCAAGCCTTGCCAGGCTGCGTCGGTTCCTTTTTCGGTAACGGCATCTCTAATTGAGAACACCAAGACAGCACGGGAGTTGGCGATTGTGGCAGGTGATGACGACGCACAAAGCCTTTGCGCCCGCGATCTTTCACCGGAGAGCCGCCGCCAGCACGCAATCAGCTTGCAGAGCAAATTGCAGAAGCAGATTCTTAAGAATGCGGGGCCGGGCACGCGTGCATTCATCGTGCTCAAACGCGTCTGGGCTGGCGTTTGGAACGATGGCTTCATCCATGCGGGCAACTTCGCCTACATGTCCCTGCTGTCGCTATTTCCCTTTTTCATCGCTGCGGCCGCGATCTTTTCCGTAATCGGAGAGCCAAGCCAGCGGGAAGCCTCCATCGATGCCGTGTTGATGGCCCTTCCGCCATCTGTCGGCAATGCGATCGGCCCCGTCGCACGCGACGTGGTCTCAGCGCGAGAAGGCTGGCTTTTGTGGGTGGGCGGCGTTTTCGGCATGTGGACGGCAAGCAGCCTGATCGAAACGCTTCGCGACATTCTCCACCGATCCTACGGCACCCAACCTACCCGCGCATTTTGGGAGTATCGACTGGTTTCGATGGGGGTTGTCGTTGGCTCCGTCTTCCTACTGCTAATTGCATTGGGCGCCCAAGTAGCAATCTCCGCGATAGAAGAGTTCATCTATGCATTTTTCCCGCAGCTCGACGCCGTTTTCAACGGTTTGCTTTTCTCTCGTCTGATCTCCGCGGCTGCGCTGTTCATGGCGATCTACCTTCTCTTCGCCACGCTGACGCCAAGCCGATATCAGGCGCGACGTTACCCTAAATGGCCGGGCGCACTATTTGTCACGTGCTGGTGGGTAGCGCTGATCCTGGGGCTGCCTCCCATCCTGCGGACATTCTTCTCCTACGATCTCACCTACGGCAGCCTTGCTGGCGTGATGATCACACTTTTCTTTTTCTGGCTAGTTGGCTTAGGGGTAATAGTAGGCACCGCACTTAATGCCGCTTTGGCTGTCCCGCCTGAGGAGCAAGAGCTCACGGACGGGGGTGCGGAGACCGTTCGCAGGGGCAACATGGAAGTGAGCGAATGAGCGATTTGATGAAGGGAAAGCGCGGGCTCATCATGGGGCTCGCAAACGACAAGTCGCTGGCATGGGGGATCGCCCAAAAGCTGGCCGAAAGTGGGGCGGAACTGGCCTTTTCCTTCCAGGGGGAAGCTCTCGAAAAGCGCGTGCGGCCGCTTGCAGCCAGCCTTGGCAGCGATTTTCTGATCGAGTGCGACGTTTCCAGCATGGATGCGCTGGACAAGGCTTTCGCACAACTTCGCGATCGCTGGCCCACAATCGATTTTGTCGTTCACGCCATTGGCTATTCAGACAAGAACGAGCTTCGCGGCAGGTATGCCGATACCACGCTTGATAATTTCCTGCTGACGATGAACATTTCAGCTTACAGTCTTGTCGCCGTTGCCAATCGCGCCTCTGCGATGATGCCCAATGGTGGGTCGATCATTACGCTGACATATTATGGCGCTGAAAAAGTCGTGCCACATTATAACGTCATGGGCGTGGCCAAAGCCGCGCTGGAAGCCAGCGTGCGCTACCTCGCAAATGATCTTGGCCCCGATGGCATCCGGGTCAACGGCTTGTCGGCAGGTCCAATCAAGACGTTGGCGGCAAGCGGCATTGGCGACTTCCGCTACATCCTGAAATGGAACGAGCTTAATTCGCCGCTGCGCCGCAACGTAACCATCGAAGACGTGGGCGGGGCGGGCCTCTACCTGCTGTCCGACCTGGCATCCGGTGTCACCGGCGAAATCCACCATGTGGACGCGGGGTATCATCTTGTTGGCATGAAGCAGGAAGACGCGCCGGATATCGCGTTGAGTTAAAGCCTCCGAACTTTCCCGTCAGGCATCAGAAAAGCCCGGCAGCGTTGATGCACTGCCGGGCTTTATGTTGTGATGACTACAAGAGAGCTTGAAAGACAGAGCCATTCCGGCGTGCGATATATCCCCCGGGCGTGCCCTCACCTCTCCGTCAACGCCTCGCTGAAAGTCTTGTTGATCGGTTTGGTGAGATACTTCCAGACCGTGTTCTTGCCCGTCTGAATCTCGGCCGTTGCCGTCATACCGGGCTGAATTTCGATCTTTTCGCCCTCGAGATGCGGCTTCATCCGCGCCGTATTCACCTTGATGTGCACCCGGTAGAAAACACTTGCGCCTTGAGGTGTCTCTTCTTCGAGCGTGTCTGGACTGATATAGGTTACCCGGCCATCAGCCGACCCGTAGATTGACGCATCATAAGCGTCGAACTTAACCGAAGCAGGCTGGCCCACCCGGACATAGGCGATATCGCTGGGCGGCATTTTGGCCTCTACGATCAATTCATCTCCGGTGGGGACAATGCTGAGGACTTCATCGCCAGGGCGCAGCACGCCGCCGACCGTCGTCAGACGCACGTTCTTCACGATCCCGTCCACTGGTGCACGAATCTCGGTATCCTTCAGTGAATCGCGACGTTGGGCGAGGATCTCACGCGCGGTCACCAGCTCTTCCTCCGTCTTGGCGTATTCCGCCTGAAGATCCTGCAGATACGAGTTTCGCACATTCACCATCTGCCCCTCGATATCCGAAACTCCGCGCTGCATGCGCAGGATGTCCGACCTGGCGACGTCGCCCTGCTTGAGGAGAGGCATGTTCATGTCCAGCTCTTCGCGGATCAGTTTGTGCATCTCCCGAAGCGAGCGCAGCTGATCCTGAAAGGCTTGGCGCCGTTTCTGGTACAATAGGGTCTGGTTACTGACGAATTCCGGCCAGTTTCGCACGTCGTCCGGGAAACTCAGCGGGCGATCGAACAGCTCTGCGTTGATACGCGCCATGGTGGACTTGAGTGACGCCACCTTGCCTTCCGCCTCTGCCACGGAGGCGCGGAGCTTGACGTCATCCAGCTTCACCAGAAGCTGGCCCTTCTTTACCGTGTCGCCTTCGCGCACATAAATCTGCTGAATCTGCCCTCCTTCATTGCTTTGAATCACCTGGATGCGGCCCGTGGGTATCACTTGGCCGGGTGCGCGGCTGACCTGATCAAGTTCAGCCCAGAACGACCAGATCAGCGCGAGCAGAAAAAACCCGATCATCGCATAGATGACAATCGCTGAGTGGTTGAGCCAGCGGCTCCTGATGCGAGCGCTGATCATTGTGGGCGAACTCCTACTTTCGTTGTGATGCCCTTCTTTCTCGCAACGCCTTGCACCGCCGGGGCCGGTGTACTCACCTGCGGGCGCTGCAAAGTCTTGATTACATCCGCAGTGGGACCATCGACTGCAATCTGGCCCTTCGCGACAATCAACAGCCGGCTAACTATGTTCGCTAGTTGTACCTTGTGAGTGACAACCACCAGCGTCATGTCCGGCGTCAGCCAATCATTCAGAGAGCGTAGAACCAACGCTTCGGTTTCACCATCGAGGTTCGACGTCGGCTCATCCAGCAGCAATAGCTTTGGCCGGGCTAAAAACAGCCTGGTCAATCCGGTCAAAACACGCTGACCGCCTGAAAGGCCGCGGCCACCTTCGCTGATTTCGAGATCCAGTCCGCGTGGATGATCGGTAATCAGGTTCACCAGTCCCGTTTTGGCGGCTGCCTCCATGATGGCGTCATCGCCCGGATCGGGAATGCCTAGAGTGAGGTTGTCGCGCAGCGATCCGTTCACAAGCCGGTAGTCCTGCGGGAGATATCCTATTGTTCCCCGCAGGATGTCTTCCGCAACGAGGTTCATGTCCAATCGGTCGATAAGTATCTGGCCTTGCTGTGGTTGGTACAAACCCGACATCAGTTTCAGAAGCGTTGACTTACCGGAACCAACTCCGCCCAGAATGCCGATCCGTTCACCGGCGTTGATCCGCAACTGCGGAACGGCGACGCCGGACCGTCCTCCCGGGTAGACAAAAACAACGTTGTCGAACGTCACGTTGGCAGAAAGGCGCCCCGGCCGAAGTTGATTGATTTCAACTGGCCGATCCTGCGGAAGTTTGAGAATGGAATCGAGCATATTGAGCGCGATACGCGAGTAACTCCACTGCACGAGCAGGGTGGGAAGCTGGGCGATAAGCGGTCCATTGATCCTGCCAGCCAAGATTGAACAGGCGATCAGGGCACCAATAGTCATGTCGTTATGGAAGACCCGCACCGCTCCCCATGCGATCAACGAAATATACGCGATCTGTTGAATAGTGCCGAACAGTGAGCCAGCAATCGCCTGCAATTTGCGAACGGGCAGATCCGCGTCGTGGACTTCGTCCAGCAACTTGTTCCAGCGCGACAGCATGTACCACTGCCCGCGATTGGCTTTGATTGTCTCAGCGGCATCGAAAGCTTCGACAAGGAGACCATTTTTCTTGTTTCCGCTGACTTGTGCTTTCGCAGTATCGCGGCGGATCATGCGGGAAAAGAGCACCGCCAGCCCCAGCGCGATCGGAAAGGAAATTGCAATAACCAGAGCGATCGGGCCGCCCAACTGCATGATCACAAAAATGAACAGCAGCGCGAAGGGAAGGTCCGCAAACGCAAAAACAGCGGCAGAAGACATGCTCTGGCGAACTTGCTCAAGGCTGCGCAGCTGCGCCGCCATCGTTCCCACACCGGGAGGCCTGGCATCAAGCCGGGAATTAGCTGCGCGCGAGAAGAAGAATTCGGAAACCTCGTCGTCAATGTGCGTGGCTTCTTTCTCCAGCAGATTGGTTCGAACCACCCGCAGCGCGAAATCGAACAGAATCGCGACGAGTACGCCAAGCGAAAGCACGAAAAGGGTGGAGAACGCCCCTCGCGGCACCACCCTGTCATAGACCTGCATGGTGAAGACGGAGGTGATGAGGGCAATGATATTGACAACGAGCGTCGCCATGATGGCGAGCACGAAAGCATTCTTGCGCCGTTTAAGCGCGGTCTTGAACACATCGAATGCATTTTCGAACTGCTGCTGCCCGGCGGGAAGCGGGATCACAAGATCATAGACACGTGCTTGCCCGACATCTTCCCAGACCGTGGCAAGCCCGTTCTTTACAACCTGGAGGCGGTTGGTTTCCTCCACCCGCTCAACGACGCCCCAGCCATACCGATCATGATAAATGAGCAGCGGAAATTCGTGCGCTCGGGGATCATCCTCGTAATGTTGCGCGCGCGGCCAGCCCAGTGCCTGGCAGATCTCTTCGATCGCGGCTTCATCGTGGCGCTTTATTGAAGAGGCCGCGTCCGCCCATTCAGGGCGCAGGTCAATCCGGCGCAATCGCGCTAGATCGGCAATTGCAGAGAGGACTTCGTTTGACACTGTTTTTCCCGCTCTCGTCAGAAGTTCGCATCGCTGCCGAAGATCGGGCGCCAGCGCCCGCTTAACAACAATAGTTCGGTCGCTGCGGCCATTACAGCCACTTCAGCATCGGTCCGGCTGATCTCAGCGTTCACAGCCTCCCGCAACGCGTTCATCACATCGAGCCAAGACCGCCGCCCAGCAATGAACTGGCGCGTATAGCTGTCGCTGACCCGCGCAGCCGTTATTGACGCTTTCTGCGCAATGGAGGCCCGGCGCTTTGCCGCGTCATACTGGATGAGCGTAGATCCAACGTCGCTTCGCAATTGCCGTTCCGAAGCGCGAATGGATTCAAGCACGGCCTCCATACGCAAACTGGCGCTGTTCACATCGGCAAGTTCGCTGAGCACACCATTGTTTTGAGCGCGCACTACCACGCCGACGCGATGCCCAAAAACATCATCATAACTGTACTGTGCGCCTACTTGGGGAAGCAGCTGCGCTTTTCGGCCATCCCGTTCGGCGCGAGCGACGTCAACCTCGCCATTGAGACGCTTCAACTCCGGCGAATAGACTATCGCCTGCTGTTCCAGGGCGTCACGATTGGAAAGCGTCAATTCCGGATCGTAGTTCGGCAGCGGGCCAAAATCGTATGTCGGATCGCCAATCAGCTCTGCAAGCATACGAAGGGTCGCCCTGCGCTGTGCCGCTGCAGTGGTGTAATCCTGCTCAATTTGCGCCGCACGAGACTGAACAAGTTCAAGGTCGGCTTGAGGGCTGACTTCTTGCGCAACGCGCCGCTGCATCGTTTCGACCAGCGCGAGATGCTCCTTCAGCCCGCTTTCCAGAAGGCGTTCTCGCTCAGTCAGCCTGGCAATTTCAAAATAGACTTGAGCGGTGGTCAGCGCCAGATCCTGCACAGTTTCCACATATCGAGCGGAACTCACATCTTCCTGGGCCTGCGCCCTGCGAATATTGGAAGTAATTCTTCCGCCCGTCCAGACGGGCGCTTCCACGACAACTTGCGGAATCACCCCCCTGTCGTCGTTAAGATAGACCATGTTGCCCGAGAACGAGGGAAGCCGCAGCCACTGGGCGGATTTAACATCCGATGCGGCAGCCTGCAGAGACGTACGTGCCGAAAGTGCAGATGGGTAGTTCTTGGTTACAAGCGTGACTGCCTGATCCAGCGCCGGCGGAATCATGGGCCCCGGCTCCGTCCAGTCAACAACAGGAACCGCACCATTTCGGCTTTTCGGGACAACCGGACCATACGATGCGTCCGGCGAAACGACGGCATTGCGCCAGGCGACAGCCGCACTGAACGGCGACAAATCTTGCGGAATCGCTTCGTTTGCGTGTTCTGTTGCTTCTGTGCGGGCTACTTCAGCAACCGGGCCGCGATTGGGCTGTCCGCCATCCGCAGCGATCGCCGAAAGAGGAACCATCAGACCCACAAACGCACAAAACGTAGTGAAATGCCCTGTCAATCCGGCGGTTGAAAGCGGCAGGTGCGGATCTGTTACTTCGTTCAACGCTGGTGTCCCTAATGGGGTTACATAAGTGTGTTAATTGACTTAGCGCCCAGAAATAAGCGAGAAAAATCGATGCCATGATGATGTTAGTTCGGCGAATTAAGCATCTACGTTTGAGCCACTAAAGCACGGGCATGCCTTGGTGCGGAACGCGGCGTGTGCCCATGGGCCTTTTCTCGGACTTAACATATCTTCGCGCAACCTCGGCAGGTTCCCCAGGTCCGACCGAATTACACAGCAAGTTATTTGCAAACTGCGAAATTATTAACATATTTTTGCAGAATGCACGCTTAGCCCGCTTATTATTTTAGGGGCCTTATACCATTGGCGGAACGCGGGCTTTGTCTGCATCCGCCAAGTTGGGCAGATAAACACGGCGTCCAGCTCCGCGGACTACAGAACGGAGCCGTTAACTTTGGTACGCCGGAACAGAATACAGCACATTGGTGCGATCTGTTCGCACTGGCGACTGGCATATATCAAATTCAGTATCTGATTATTATCAACCGCTTGGGCGAATATAGACTTACGCCCAAGTTCGCCAAATCAAGGCTTGGGCGTCTCAGCCCCACTTTGAGCACCACCCTCGCGTTTATCGAAATACTCGCGCTCAGCAGCTTCAACCTCTTGCTGTTGTGTAGCTGCCGTATCGTCGATGGTTGAAAGGCGCTTCGCCCGCTCTTCCTCGATCAAAAGGCTGAACCGAACAGTGGCGTCCGTTTGCTTTTCGGCATAAGCTTGCTCGATCAGCTTCTCCGTGCAACCGGTCCAACCACCGGCGCCCGTGGGGGAACAACTCAGCGTACCTTGATTCAGTACCGCTTCGTAAGCCAGGACACGGTTGTTCCAAGCATCGTTCTGAACCGATATCGATCCCCGGAGGATCTCAGGAATCCGATACCGCTCAGCTTCATCTTTGCGTGCGCAGACCGTGATCTCTTGCTCGGTTGAAACGGGGCAAGGATCGTCGCCATAGATTATCAATGTGTTGATCCGGTCTTCGCCGGAAGGCGCGGGCACCTGCGCGGCTGCGGGAGCGACCGTCGCCAGAAAAGCCAGCGAAGCAGCAAGGGCGGCAAAGTGAATGCGCTGCACGGTACCAAGACTCCTCAACAGTATATGTTGTCGATGAACATATAAGCCCCCGCAACAGTGAATGATAGCTGAAGGTGCGTCAGATGCGTTCTGACAGACGGATAGCAAGGCGGCAACCCAATCGAATTGCGCCGGAAAGCAGGGGATAAGCCGGAGCCCTCTCCGCTCCGGCATCAAGCGCAGTCTGCCGATGCTCACGCTCATCATCTCGAAACTCTCGCACCAAGGCGGTTAGCTCCGTATCCGGACCGGACTCCAGTGTCTCGAGCTGTGCCGTATAGTGGCGGTCGATCTCTTCCTCGATAGCAGCGGTGCACGCCATCGCCGCCTCTGGCCCGATCAGCGCCGTTGCCGCGCCAAGCGCATATCCCGCAACGGACCACACGGGTTGCAGCATGGTGGGGCGCACGCCCCGCTGCGTCAAAAGCGCATCAAACTTCTCGCGGTGCGCATCTTCCTGAGCCGCCATTGCCGCGATTTTGGCGGCATGCGGCGCCCGATTACCCATCACGGCAATCTGACCTGCATAAATCCGGCTGGCGCCATACTCGCCCGCCTGATCCACGCGGAGCATCCGGCTGGTTGCGTTCTTGGTCATAGCAGTACCTTTGCCTTGCGGGTTAGTAGCAGTGCGATTGTCAGCGCGCCGGCGCCCGAGAAAAGGAAATTCCAACCCGCCAGCGATATGCCCATAAGGCTCCACGGGGCAACGTCACAACGCACCAGCGGCGCATTCATTATCGCTTCCAGCGGGTCGGCAGAACTGGCTAGAGTCGTGACCGTGCAGGATGTCACCCCTTCCCACCATCCATACTCAACCCCAGCATGGAAAGCCCCAATGACACCGGAAACCGCAATGGCCAAAGCGGCAAGCCATACAAACGGCCGCCCCGGCGGTCGGATAAACGCAACCAGGGCAAAGGCAGCGGCAATGAAGAGCGGATAGCGTTGCCACCAGCACATTTCGCAGGGCGGCAAGCCCACGACATATTGGAACACGTATGCTCCCGCCAGCAATGCCACGGGCAGACCAAGCGCAATATATCGCGCCAGTTGATCTGCAGATCTGGCCAGTGCCAAATTACTTGCGCTTTGCCGCAACACCGACGCCGCCCGTCCGCTTTAGCGTTTGAATCGCATAATGGAGCTGGAAGTCTTCAATCCCCTGCTTCTTCAACTCCTCTGCAGTAGCGGAAAAGCGGGGATCATCCTGCTTGTCGGTTTCCAGTTCCTTGTCGTCGAGCGAGACCTCGTTGATCAGGTGGCCACGCAGATCGGATTCACGGATCGCCCGTTCAGCACGCTTGCGAGCGTCCGGATCAGAGAGTTGCGGAACCCGAATATCAGGTTCGATCCCACCTTCCTGAACTGAATGCCCGGCAGGGGTATAATAGCGTGCCGTCGTCAGCTTGATGGCGCTATTGCGGTCAAGCCCGATCAGCGACTGAACACTACCCTTGCCAAAGCTGCGCTCGCCCATAACCACGGCGCGCTTCTGATCCTGCAAAGCGCCGGCGACGATCTCGGAGGCAGAGGCGCTGCCTGCATCGATCAGCACCACGATAGGAAGGTCGGCAACGATATCGCCCTCGAACATCGATTCAGCGCGATAGAATTGGTTCTCACTTGCGACACGTCCACGCTGCGAAACAATGTCTCCCTTCACCAGGAACAAGTCGGAAAGGGCAACGGCTTCGTCCAGAGAACCGCCGGGGTTGGAACGCAGATCAAGCACCAGCCCGGTCAGGCCATTGTTCGACTGCTTGCGCAAGGCCCGCACCGCAGCCTGCACGTCCTTGCCAACGTCCCGTGAGAATTCGTTGATGCTGACGATGCCGATCGTATCCTTCAACTCATAGGTTACCGGCTCAAGTTCTATCACGCCGCGCGTAACCGTCACGTCGAACGCATCGTCCCGGCCCGGTCGGAAGATCGTCAGCCGGATGGTCGTTCCCGCCGCACCGCGCATCCTGGCGACTGCTTCATCCAGATCCCGCTCAAAATAGAGGACGCCGTCGAGATGGGTGATGTAATCGCCAGCTTTCACGCCTGCTTTTTCAGCCGGGCTACCCTTAAAAGGCGAAATCACTTTAACTGCGCCTTCGTCCATCACGACCGAAAGGCCCAGCCCCGAATAGGAACCGTCGATCATCGTTTCCAGCCGCTGAAGCGATGATCCGTCAAGGTAGGACGAGTGGGGATCAAGGCTGGCAAGCATGCCATTGATGGCACCCTTGAACAGCTTATCATCATCGACCTTGTCGACGTAGTTGTCCTTGATCAGGCGATAGATCGAAACGAGTTTTCCAAACTGCGCGCTGGTCTGCCCGTCCACGGCAGCAAGCCCTGCCGTAGCGGTCGGCAACAGCGCCACAGCGGATACAAGCATTGCGGCACGGGCGAACGAGACAATTTTCATACGGCGGTTATGCCTTTCCTATGCGCAGGCAATCTATAGTGCAGCACCTCTTAACGCCAGATGGCCGCTAAATGCCATATGGCTGAGCATCGAAGTCACAGAGATCGCAGATATTGCAGCGGATTTACCGGCTCTCCGTTCTGCCGCAACTCCAGGGTGACCACTCCGCCTGCCGGAGCGACCGTACCCAGCGGGGATCCGGCAACCAATTGGTCCCCGACCTGAACATTTAGGCGCGCCAGACCAGCCACCAGAGATGTCCAGCCACTGGCATGTTCCAGAATCACGATTTGCCCATATCCGCGATAGCGATCGGCAAAGGCCACGCGCCCGGCAGCCGGAGCAACCGCCTGCGCTCCTCCTTGCGGCGCCAGAACAATTCCGCGTGAAGGAGTCCGACCGTCCACTTCTGCGCCGTATCCGGCAACCAGCTTGCCAGTAACGGGCAGAATATAGGTAGTCAGTCCGCGCGGCGGGGAATTGAAATGTTCCGGCTCTATCACCTGTGAGCTTTCAGGGCTGAGCGGACGCATTATCGGACCTTGCATAGCAGCCAGTTCCGCCCGCAACTTGCCTTGCTGCCCCACAACCTTGACCAGATCGCTCAAATCTTCAGCCTTCTCCGCCAGTGCGAGCGCGCGTTCGCTTTCACGCGCCGCGATTCCGGCTGCTTCACGAGATGCCAGGCGTTCGCGGCTCTCCAACGCTGCCAGCTGCTGCTGGCGTTTCGCCAGCGTCCCCTTGCTTGCTTCCACATTGCGGGCCGCCGCCATCTGCTGACGTTCAATCGCGCGGGCCTTTTCAATCTCTGACCGTAAAGCTGCGGTTCGGGCTTCAACTTGCGGCAACATGGTATCAAGCAAGGCGCGCAGGTACACGGTCTCACTCAGCGACCCCGGACGCAGCAGGCCCAGAACCGGTGGACGACGCGACAGCCGCTGCAACGCGCCGGATAGCCGGACCAGCGGCACTTGGCGCTCCGCCAACCGGGCGCGCAACTGATCTCGCTGCTCAGCCAGCAACTGCAGTTGGGCGCGCCGCTCAGCGATTTCTGCCTCGGTCTCCTGGATGCGAGCAGCCACTGCAGCGGTTTCGCGGGCGGCACGATCGGCTCTCTCCGTCACTAGCCGCGCAGCCGCTTCAAGCTTTTCAGCCCGGCGCCGCGCAACTTCGCCTTCTTTGCGCGCTTGCGTCAGCGCGCCTCGTGCTTCGGATACATCCTGAGGCACAAGCGCCGTCTGCGCCACGGCCACAGAGCCCGCAAAGGCGACCGCAGCGATAGCGACAAACAGGAGCGGGGATGCCTTCCGCGTCATCGTTCGGGCCTTAGCCTTTGCACGGCATCGGAACCAGACCCTTAACTACTGCTGCCGCGGAAATCCGCGTTTTAGCACGCGCCGGATTAACCAGAACGATGATAGGGGTGGCCCGCCAAGATACTCGTCGCCCGCCAGAGTTGTTCGGCCAGCATCGCCCGCGCAAGCATATGTGGCCATGTTGCGGCGCCGAAGCTCAACAGCACATCGGCTTCGTCGCGCGTCTGCGTGTCATGTCCGTCGGCTGCTCCCAGCAGAAAGCGCGTTTCACGCACGCCTTCGTCGCGCCACCGACCAAGCAGCGCCGCGAAATCTTCCGACGAATAGGATTTGCCACGCTCATCCAGGCAGACAGTGCGTGACGGAGTTTGCACCGGGGGCAACCGGCCGCCTGTATCCGGCATTTCGGTGTGACGAAACGGCCAGGTCAAACGGCGGGTATAGCGATACAGAAGTTCGGCCTCTGGTGAGCGACCGATCTTCCCCCTTGCGATGATGTGCAACAGCATCATTCGGGCGATCCTTATCGAACCGCAATCATGACGGACCCGCTATTTACCTGAAGCACCTTTTAGGCGGCGCCGGAGCGACCATCCCCAAATTCCCACATCCGTTCCAGATTATAGAACATGCGCACTTCTGGTCGGAACAGGTGGATAACAACATCCCCGGCGTCCACGAGCACCCAGTCAGCCGCAGGCAGACCTTCGATGCGGGGCGAACCCTGGCCCGTTTCCTTGATGCGCTGAGCAAGATGCTGGGCGATAGCCGTCACTTGCCGAGAAGAACGGCCAGACGCGATCACCATGTGATCCGCCACGCTCGTTTTTCCGCGCAGCTCAATAGTGACGATCTCTTGCGCCTGATCTTCATCAAGCGAATCCAGCACCATGGCCAGCAGCGGCTCACGATCCCGATCAATATTAGCGGCGGCGACGGCTGATGCCGGCTGTGTTTGCGCCTGATTCATTAAGTCTTGTTCTTTCCTGGAGCGATAAAGCCATAATGGATCAATGGTAATCCACCATGCCTGAAACAATCTTGCGATGGAAAAAGCGCACCGATGAAAAGGAAACTTGCAGTTCCCATCATCCTGCACGCCCGGTCAAGGAACGCTTGCCGATAAGACGGCGTGTCACACCGTCCCGCAACACACTGGTTGAAAAGCGGCTGGACCACTCCGGATCGGCCCGGCGGATAGCCGTGGCAGATCGCTTATCGGGGTCAAAACGCAAAATCACCAGAGCTGGCGCGCTCCATCTGTCCGGTCCGATCATGCTGGTCACAGGTTTCCGGAATCGCCTGAGCCAAGCCATCGCGGGGCTCGCGAGAGCGGCACCATCATAACCCGGACGGGCGATTACCGCAATCGGCATGAGTGCAGCGACCTTGCGCCAGTGTTTCCACCGGTGGAACTGCGCCAGATTATCGGCGCCCATGATCCAGACAAATTGACGCTTGGGCCAGCGAAGGCGGATCGCACGCAACGTATCGACAGTGTAGCGCGTGGCCATTTCCCGCTCCATCGCGCTCACCCGGATCGGCGCGCGCCGGGCCTGCCTGACAGCCGAAGCGAAACGGGCGGGCAATGGTGCCATGCCCTCTGCCTGCTTGAGTGGATTGCCGGGTGAGACAAGCCACCACAGCTCATCCAGGTGCAGCGCATCCCGCGCAAATAGCGAGATCCGGCGATGGCCACCGTGCGCGGGGTTAAAGCTGCCTCCCAGCAGACCGATGCGGCCTCGTCGCCGGGAACCGACGTTTGTCACGGTTGTCGCGCTGTTCAGGGGCGCATCTGGCCCGTGCCCCGGACCTGCCATTTGTATGTCGTCAGCCCTTCCAGCGCGACCGGACCACGAGCATGAAGCCGTCCCGTCGCAATCCCGATTTCCGCACCAAGGCCAAACTCGCCACCGTCGGCAAACTGGCTCGACGCGTTGACCATGACGATCGCGCTATCGACTTCGGCAAGGAACCGTTCGGCCACCGTGGCATCACTGGCGATGATCGCATCGGTGTGTCCCGAACTGTGACGAGCGATGTGATCCAGCGCGGCGTCTATGCCATCGACCACCGCCACGGAAAGGACCGCATCGAGATATTCGGTATCCCAATCCTCGTCAGCGGCAGGCAGAATACGGCTATCGATCGATTGCGCCCGCGCGTCGCCCCGCAGCTCACAACCTGAATCCAGCAGCGCGCCCACAACATCTTTCGCGCCTGCAAAGCGTGTATCGATCAGCAAGGTTTCCATAGCCCCGCAGATGCCGGTACGCCGCATCTTGGCGTTGAGCGACACGGCACGCGCCATCTCAGGATCAGCAGATTCGTGAATGTAAGTGTGGCAAATGCCATCAAGGTGAGCCAACACCGGCACCCGCGCATCAGCCTGAACCCGCGCGACCAGCCCCTTGCCACCCCGCGGCACGATCATGTCGATCAATCCGGCTGCAGACAGCATTGCACCAACTGCAGCGCGATCCTGCGTTGGGACTATTTGGACGGAATCGACAGGCACCCCCGCCTGCTCAAGCCCGGCTGCAAATGCCGCATGCAATGCGCGGTTGGAATGCACCGCCTCACTACCACCACGGAGCAGCACAGCGTTACCCGAACGCAGACAAAGCGCCGCCGCATCCGCTGTTACATTCGGGCGGCTTTCATAGATGATTCCGATCAGGCCAATGGGAACGCGCACGCGCGACAGCTGCAGCCCGTTGGGCCGCGTCGCCGTGTCGATCACCTGCCCCACCGGGTCAGGCAAATTGGCCACCTGATCGATCGCATCGGCAATTCCGGCAAGGCGCGCGGGATCGAGCCGCAATCGATCGAGCATGGCCGGGCTAAGCCCGTTGGCTTCGCCCGCCGCGACGTCGAGTTGGTTGGCCGAAAGGATATCGGCCTCGGCCGCACGAATGGCTGAAGCGGCAGCGCGCAGAGCAGCAGCCTTCTCTGCATCTGACAGCTTCGCAAGCTGTCTTTGAGCAGCGCGGCCCGCGGTGCCGATGCGCGCAATCAAGTCGGCGACGGGTTCAACCGACGTTTCGGCGATTTGTGTTTCAACAGCCATGCAGGGTGCCTAGCAAACGTCCGTGGTAATGTCATCGACGCACGTGACCCACCAGCCGATCAAGTGTGTATGCTAATGCACATATCGGAATCGGTTCCTGGTTAAGCAACGTTTCACCCCATCGCAATCTCCATTCAACCCGATTCCGGGTGAAGTGGCTGTGCATCGGACTCGCTAGTAAGGGGTGTGGCTGCTAGCCGCCCGTCCCGGGTCGGAAATCGATTCATGGCGGGGCAGAAAGGCAGTCAAAATCTTCACCGGCATTATCAATTCTGGTCGTATGAAAGCAATGTTCCCCGATCGCGAGCTAATCATGCGATCCCAAGGCAAAGTTCGCTTCATCAAACTTACTAGTCGTTTTCAAATTCTGGCAGTTGGCATTACTTGCTGCCTGTTATTGATCTGGCTCGCGGCAACTATCGCGCTGTCTGCAGCCAGTGTCAGGGCCAACCAGGATCGCATCGGTCTTCAGAACCGCGAGGCCAAGGTTGAAAGTGCTGAGAGCCGACTGATCCAATATCGCGAGGATCTCGCTGCGGTTTCTGCGGAGCTCAACCAACGGCAAGATGTCATTGAAGACCTGATCGAGACGCATCTGGGTGAATTGCCCGATGAGGGATCGGTTTCGACGACGGCGGCCAAAGGTCCAGACAAAGGGCAGCGTACTATTGAAAAGGTCAGCGCGGTATTGCCCGAAGCCGCTGGTCTAGCACGGGCTGAAGCCCGGCAAGTGGCGTTTGTTGAACGGCTGGCACGCTATGCAGATCAACGCGCAGAGGCAGCGGCACGCAAGATTCGCGAGCTTGGCCTCAACCCATCAGTTTTGCTGGCTTCAGCTAATCGCAGCGGGGGACAGGGCGGCCCCTATATCAAGGCTCTGGACGGACGGGCCCGTTCTCTCGACCCGAGCATTGAACGATTGGCGGCCAGCCTTTCGCGCATGGAAGCTCTGCAGCGCAGCCTTGAAGGCATCCCGCAAGTCCATCCGGCGAATGCGGATTTCATCTCCTCCCGATTCGGCTACCGCTCCGATCCTTTCCACCGGCACGCAGCTTTCCATTCGGGGCTCGACTTTGCAGGCCCGATTGGCGCGCCGGTTTATGCCGCAGCCGACGGCAAGATCAGCTTTGCCGGGCAAAAACAGGGTTACGGCAACATCGTCGAAATTGACCATGGCAATGGCCTGACCACGCGCTATGCTCACTTGTCGCGGTTCCGCATCAAGGCGGGCGAGCGGATTGAGGCTGGGCAGGTTATCGGCGCCATCGGCAACACCGGACGATCGACCGGGCCGCACCTTCATTTTGAGGTGCGCGTGCACGAGCGTGCTGTTAATCCCAGACCTTTCCTTGAGAAGGCGTTGAATGTTCAGCAGCAAGAAAAGCGAAGCGGAGCCTGATTTCATGACTGGTAGCCGCACACCACCTGGCGCATCGTCGTCCACGCTCTCTGCCGATCTGGCAGTTAAGGGCAACATCAATGCGACGGCCGACCTCCATATTGACGGTCGTGTTGAGGGTGACATCAACTGCACCAGCCTCGTACAAGGCGAAACCAGTGAAATTACCGGAGCGATTGTCGCTCGAAGCGCTCGCCTCTCCGGCAAGATCAATGGATCGATTGCCTGCGGCGCACTCGTGGTGCTGAAGACCGCGCGTATAGACGGCGATGTCAGCTACGATTCGCTGACTATCGAACAGGGCGCGATGATCGAGGGGCGGCTTACGCCGCGTGGACCCGATTCGGCTGCCCGGCCCTCCCCGGTCGCCGACCATGCGCCGGCCGAAGTTACCGCCGACGTGGATTAATAGCGTTCCGGACCGCACTTAGGTCTCTGCGGCAATCTCCGCGCGCAGAGCCTTACGGTCCAGCTTACCCACCATCGTCTTGGGCAATTCATCGCGCACAACAACCTTGTCCACACGCTCGTGCTTGCCCACGTGCGCGTTCAGCCAATCAGCCAGCGCCTCGGCGGTTGATTGTGAACCGGGCTGAAGCGTCGCAAAAGCGCGCGGCATCTCTCCGCGGTAAGCATCGGGCACGCCCAGTACTACCGCCTCCTTGACGTCCGGATTTTGCAGCAGAACGGCTTCCACCTGACTGGGGAAGACCTTGAAGCCTCCCACTGCAATCATGTCCTTGCTGCGATCGACGATGCGGATAAAGCCATCGTCATCGATCACCGCGATGTCTCCCGTACGCAGCCAGCGCTTACCGTCGATCTCCGCGAATACCTGAGCCGCGGCATCGGGTCGGTTCCAATACCCCAACATAATCTGCGGGCCGTGTGCAGCAAGTTCGCCTGGCTCGCCCGGCGGGGCGTCGCGCGTCGGATCGTCCTTGTCCAGCAAACGCACGTCCGTGCCCGGCAGTGGATGGCCGATAGTGCCCGTGCGATCTCCCCCGCCGAAAGGATTGGTTGCAACCACGCCGGAACTTTCGGTGAGGCCGTATCCCTCAATCAGACGAGCGTCTGAAACCTCTTCGAAGCGGGTTTTCAAAGGCAGAGAGAGCGCTGCGCCCCCCGAAATACAGGTGCGAAGGCTGGAAAAATCCGTCTCGCCAACTCGCCTGTGATCCAGCAGCGCCTGATACATCGTCGGCACGCCGGGCATGGTAGTCGCCTGCACTCTTTCCAAGGTTCGCAAGGTCAGCCCCGGCTGAAAGCGCGGAAGCATGGCGATGCAGCCCTGGTTTGCAATCGTGCGATTGAGGACGCTGGCGTTCGCAAACACGTGGAAGAACGGCAGCACGCCCAGGATCACATCCCGCCGCCCCTTGGCGGGATCGATCTGCACGATCTGGCGGGCATTGGCGGTCATGTTCTGATGCGTGAGCATGGCACCCTTGGGCGTACCGGTGGTCCCCCCGGTATATTGCAGCATGGCAATATCTCGCTCAGCATCGATGGCCACCGGCTCTGGATTGCCATCGGCCGCGAAGTGCCGCCACGGGATAACCCCTTCGGCATGCGGAATCGGAGTTCTATCGCTGGGTTTGAACAGCCGCAGGCCGATGCCCTTCAGAAGCGGCAACTGGGCGGCAAGGCTGCTCACCACCAATGATTTCAGAGCCGACCCGCGCAGCACTTCCAGCGCAGTAGGCAGCAGCGCGGGCACATCCAGCGTCACCATAAGCGTGGTGCCTGAATCCGCGACTTGGTGGGCAAGCTCTTCTGCTGTGTAGAGGGGAGAGAAATTGACGACCGTGTCGCCGGCGATCAACGTACCTAAATATCCAGCAAGATAGGCGGGCACATTGGGCAGATAGAGGCCAACCCGGTCCCCCTTCTGCAAGCCCGCGTTTTGCACGCCCTTAGCGAAGCGATGTGCCTCATCCCAGATTTCGCGATAAGTGTAAGTCCTGCCCATGAAATCGAGCAGCGGACTCCCGCCATGGGTTTCTACGCTTTGCGCCAGCAAGTCCGGCATGGAAAGCGGCGGGAACTCCTGCTGCCATGCACATGGATGAGCGTAGCGTGTACGCCAGATATCGGGGCCTTTCCTCTGCATCCCTTCAATCTGGCGTGCGCCCTATCCATCGGCAAGCGGCGATTTGCCGCATTTTTATAAAGTTACGACTGGCGGTCTTGCGCTTCAGACGCGCGCTTTGCCTCAATCCAGGCCGCGGCTTCGGCTTCCTGCGCCGCTTGGCTCGCAGCCTTGGCCGCAGCTTGACGCTCTGCTCGCAGTTCCTCGATCAAGGCGTCACGATCGCTACCCAGATCTACTGGAGCTGCATCCTCGTCCGTGAAACCGGCCTTCTTCGCCGCTTTGGCAACGATGGCGTCAAGTTCACGCTGCGAACACAAGCCCAGCGTGACCGGATCTTTGGGCTGAATGTTGGAAATGTTCCAGTGCGTGCGGTCGCGGATCGCGGCAATCGTGGTGCGGGTCGTGCCGATCAGCTTGCCGATTTGCGCATCCGACACTTCCGGATGATGACGCAAGATCCAGGCAATGCCGTCGGGCTTGTCCTGCCGTTTTGACACCGGCGTATAGCGCGGGCCCTTGGTGCGGCTGACAGTGAGCGGCGCCTTTTGCATCTTCAGCTTATACGTCGGATCAGCCTGGCCTCGTTCGATCTCTTCGCTGGTCAGTTCGCCAGCGTGCACAGGATCGCGCCCCGTGTACTTGCTGCTGGCGAGATCATCCGCCATCGCCTGCACTTCAAGAATGTGAAGGCCACAGAATTCGGCAATCTGTTCAAAGCTGAGAGCCGTGTTGTCCACGAGCCACGACGCGGTTGCATGGGGCATGAGCGGAGTTGGCTGTTTCATTATAGAATTCTCCGGCGCAAAAATAACAAGGGCCGCCCCTCACCGGGACGGCCGTATTGAAGCACAATGTAGGACAATCCGCGCCATGGGGCAAGGATTCGCTCCTGATTCATCTGATTCGACTCATCTGGCGTCGAGCACGATTTTGCCGATGTGATCGCCCGCTTCCATCCGGGCATGTGCGGCTGCCGCCTCAGCCAGCGGAAAAACCCTGTCCATGACGGGGCGCAACTGGCCGGATTCCACAAATGGCCACGCATTCGCCGCGATCTCTTGTGCCAGCAGGCTTTTAAATTCAATCGATCGCGGCCGCAAGGTTGAGCCGGTAAGAGTGAAACGCCGGGTCATCACAACCGCGAGGTTGAGTTCCGCCTTCGCCCCTCCCTGCACTGCGATAGTCACATGCCGCCCATCCTCTGCCAGACATTTCAGGTTACGCGGCAAATAGTCCCCCGCGATCATATCAAGCACCAGCTCGACGCCCTTGCCGCGAGTGATCCCCTTCACTGCTTCAACGAAGTCGGCCGTGCGATAATTGATGGCGTGGTTTGCACCGATTTCCAGCGCACGAGCACATTTATCATCGCTGCCGCATGTTACGATGGTCTTCACGCCGAACAGCTTGCATAGCATGATAGCCATCGTACCGATCCCGCTGGTGCCACCATGGAGCAGCAGCGTTTCACCCTCGCACGCCCAGCCGCGCTCAAACACATTGTGCCACACGGTGAAGAGCGTTTCAGGTATCGCTGCCGCTTCAGCAAGATCAAGACCGACGGGGACCGGCAGGCAATGTTCGGCATTGGCGACGCAATATTGAGCATATCCACCGCCTGTCACCAACGCGCAGACTTTCTGGCCGAGCAGGTGTTCGGGCGCCCCGCTGCCCAGCCCGACAATTTCGCCCGCGACTTCCAGACCGGGAATGGGCGACGCGCCTGGCGGCGGCGGATAAAGCCCCTTGCGCTGCATCACGTCCGGACGATTTACACCCGCAAACGCCACCCTGATGAGGACTTCGCCCTCGCCAGGTTGCGGCACAGGTCGTGCAACGGGTTTAAGCACATCAGCACCGCCGGGCTGAGCGAAGTCGATTGCAATCATTTCGCCAGTCAGTGTGTTATCCATCCGGATCTCGATTTTGCCGCCCCACCAATGGGATCACGAACTAAACCTCCCTATGCTTGACAGCAAGCCGTTACCGTTGGATGTTGCCGGGAATGGACGATGAAGATCGACCGAAACCGCGATTGCCCGAAGGTAGCTTCGGAGCTGCGAGTGTTTTGGCTAGCGAAAGCCTTGATAGCTATTCGCTGGATGAGTTGGACGCGCGCGTCGCGCTCCTTGAAAATGAAATAAAGCGGATCCGCGAACATCGCACCAAAGCGGCCGCTCACATGCGCGCAGCGCAAGACCTGTTCAGGTCTGCGCGATGATGGCTCGGAGCCAGCATCTCGAAAACGGGGGCGGGCGCCCTATATTGGCAGTATCGTTAATCCTCCTTCCCTCTAACATCCTCCTCCCCGACCAAATTCCCCCAGCGAAAGTTACGTAAATGCCAAGTTTCGCACAAAGCCTGGAAAAGACCCTACACGCGGCGCTCAGCCACGCGTCGGAGCGTAGCCATGAATATGCTACGCTGGAACACTTGCTGCTTGCTTTGATCGACGACAGCGATGCCGCCCAAGTCATGCAAGCATGCGGCGTGGATCTTGGCGATCTCGGAAACGTGGTGCGCCAATACCTCGATCAAGAGTATCAGTCGCTCAAAACCGAGGACAAAGGCGATCCCGCGCCTACGGCCGGATTCCAGCGCGTGATCCAGCGCGCGATCCTGCATGTCCAGTCCTCTGGCAAGGATACGGTTACCGGCGCCAACGTACTGGTTGCGCTCTTTTCCGAACGTGACAGCTACGCCGTCTATTTCCTGCAGCAACAGGATATGAGCCGGTTGGACGCGGTGAGCTTCATCAGCCACGGCATTGGCAAGGGTGGTCGTCGTACTGACGATCGCGCGGCGAAGGGCGCTGAAGAGCAGGCCCCGCACGCGGAAGAGAAAGCCGAGCCCAAGAACAAGAAGGATTCGGCACTCGACCAGTTCACGGTCAACCTCAATGAAAAGGCCCTTGCCGGCAAGGTTGACCCGCTGATCGGCCGCGGCCCTGAAGTAGACCGTACGATTCAGATTCTGTGCCGCCGTTCCAAGAACAACCCGCTCTATGTGGGCGATCCCGGCGTTGGCAAGACAGCCATCGCCGAAGGTCTTGCACGCAAGATCGTGGAAGGTGACGTTCCGGAAGTGCTGGCCGAAGCCGTTATCTACTCGCTCGACATGGGATCGTTGCTGGCCGGCACGCGCTATCGCGGCGATTTCGAAGAACGGCTGAAGCAGGTCGTTTCCGAACTGGAGAAGATGCCGCACGCGATCCTGTTCATCGATGAAATCCACACGGTGATCGGCGCTGGCGCAACGTCCGGCGGCGCGATGGATGCGTCAAACCTGCTAAAGCCCGCCCTTTCTGGCGGAACGATCCGCTGCATCGGTTCCACCACCTACAAGGAGTTTCGCAACCACTTCGAAAAGGATCGCGCGCTGCTGCGCCGGTTCCAGAAAATCGACGTGAACGAACCCACCGTTGAGGACACCATCAAGATCCTCAAAGGTTTGCGCACGGCGTTTGAGGAACATCACAAGGTTCGCTACACTCCGGAAGCAATCAAGACGGCGGTGGAACTGTCTGCACGCTACATCAATGATCGCAAATTGCCGGATAAAGCCATCGATGTGATCGATGAAGTGGGCGCGATGCAGATGCTGGTGCCACCCAGCCGCCGCAAGAAGACAATCACTGCGCGTGAGATCGAGCAGGTAATCTCGACGATGGCCCGCATCCCGCCAAAGTCCGTCAGCTCTGACGACAAAAAGGCCCTTGGCAGTCTTGAGAAAGACCTGAAGCGTGTCGTGTTCGGTCAGGACAGGGCGATCGACCTGCTCTCCACGGCGATGAAGCTGAGCCGCGCGGGCCTCCGCGATCCGGACAAGCCCATCGGCAGCTTCCTGTTTTCCGGCCCCACAGGCGTCGGCAAGACCGAAGTCGCCAAGCAGCTTGCCTCAATCATGGGCATTCCGATCCAGCGCTTTGACATGTCGGAATACATGGAACGCCACTCGGTAAGCCGCCTGATCGGTGCGCCTCCGGGTTACGTTGGCTATGATCAGGGCGGTCTGCTCACGGATGCCGTCGATCAGCAACCGCATTCCGTGCTGCTGCTGGACGAGATTGAGAAGGCCCACCCGGACCTGTTCAACATCCTGCTTCAGGTGATGGATAACGGCCGCCTGACGGACCACCACGGCAAAACCGTGGATTTCCGCAACGTCGTGCTGATCATGACAACCAACGCGGGCGCATCCGACATGGCGCGTCAAGGCATCGGCTTTGGTGACGTATCGAAGGAAGATGCAAGCGAAGAGGCGGTGAAGCAGATGTTTTCACCGGAGTTCCGCAACCGTCTCGATGCCATTGTTCCCTTCAACTATCTGGGCAAGGAAACGGTCAGCCGTGTGGTCGACAAGTTCATCCTCCAGCTGGAGCTGCAATTGGCCGAACAGAACGTTCATATCCAGTTCGCCAGCGATGCGCGTGAATGGCTGGGTGAGCGCGGATATGATCGTCTTTATGGCGCCCGTCCGATGGCACGGCTGATCCAGGAGAAGGTCAAGCAACCGCTGGCCGAGGAACTGCTGTTCGGTAAGCTGGCGCAAGGCGGCGAAGTCCATGTCTCTGTCAAGGAGGGCGTGTTGTCCTTCGAACTGACGCCCGCACCGCCCAAGGCGGTAAAGGAAAAGAAGAAGACCGCCACCAAGAAGGCGGCGGCCAAAAACCCTGAAGCCAGTGCGGACAAAAGCCCGGACAACACCGACGGCGAATAAGTACCGGAAACCGACGTCGGCTGCTCATCGCGGTCTGACGTAACCGATGGGGTGGAACCACTGCGGTTCCGCCCCATTTTGTCGTTATGGCCTCAATCGCCCCACACTCATGGATCCGGCCCGCGCCGTGGGGCATACACGTCGTTCCGGCAGATTGCTGGATCGATCCGGCCCGCCCCGTCGATCATGCGCTCATCACCCATGGTCACGCTGATCATGCACGCGGCGGCCATGGCCAAACTTACGCGACGCGTGAAACGCTGGCGATCATGCGGCTTCGCTATGCCACAGAGGACGGCGCGGTTCCGATCAATTATGGCGAAACGATCCGCCTGCCCGGTGGCGTCGACGCCACTTGGCTGCCTGCTGGTCACGTTCTTGGCTCTGCACAGATCCTGCTAGAACATGCCGGCGAACGAGTAATCGTGACGGGCGATTACAAGCGGCGGCCCGATCCAACCTGCGCGCCTTTTGAAGTGACCCATTGCGACGTGCTGATTACCGAGGCGACCTTTGGCCTGCCCGTGTTCCGCCATCCACCCGTTCAGGATGAGATCAGCAAGCTCCTGCGGGCGCTGGAAGCGAACCTTGACCGCTGCGTTCTGGTGGGCGCCTATGCTCTGGGTAAGGCGCAGCGCGTGATCGCTGAGCTCCGCGCGGCGGGACACACCCAGCCGATCTATCTACACGGCGCGCTTGAGCGAATGTGCCGCCTTTACGAAGAACTCGGTGTCGATCTGGGAGACTTGCGTCTGGTCACAGACGTAAAGAAGGACGCGCTTGTGGGGCATGTGGTTCTAAGCCCTCCATCGGCGCTAAATGATCGCTGGTCGCGCCGCTTGCCTGATCCTTTGACGGCCATGGCGTCAGGATGGATGCGAGTGCGGCAGCGGGCGCGGCAGCGCAATGTCGAACTACCGCTCATTATTTCTGATCATGCCGACTGGGACGAACTCACCCGCACGATCGAGGATGTAAATCCCGGAGAGACATGGATCACCCACGGGCGGGAAGAAGCTGTGCTACGCTGGTGCCAACTTCACCAGCGACCTGCGCGCGCCCTTGCCTTAGTGGGCTTTGAGGACGAGGACGACTGAAGTGCGCGCCTTCAGCCAACTGGTCGATTCCCTCGTCTATACCGGATCGCGCAATGCGAAGCTGAAGCTGATCGCCGATTATCTACAGGCCACGCCCGATCCGGATCGCGGATGGGCGCTGGCCGCGCTTACAGGCGAACTGGATTTCGCTGCGGTCAAAAGCTCCACCATTCGCAACCTGATGACGGAGCGCGTCGATCCCGTGCTCTATGCCCTCTCGCGCGACTACGTGGGCGACACCGCAGAAACAGCAAGCTTGCTCTGGCCCGAACCCCAAGGTGGCCCCACAGAACCAGAGCCAACCCTGGACGAAGCGGTGAATGCCCTTCAGGCGATGACGCGCGTTTCGGTGATGAATGAACTTCCCCACCTGTTGGACCGACTAGACGCCAATGGCCGTTTCGCGATTATCAAGCTGGCAACCGGGGCCATGCGCATCGGGATTTCCGCACGCCTTGCCAAGCTGGCGTTCGCGCAAGCCTTCGATGTCGCGATAGAGGATGTTGAGGAATACTGGCACGGGCAAACTCCTCCCTACGCTGCCCTGTTCGACTGGGCGGCCAAAGGCGGCGAAGCACCATCGGGCGAACATGTGCCACTGTTCCGCCCTTTTATGCTCGCCCATCCACTGGAAGAGAGTCGGGTCAATCTGGCCGACTTTGTCGCGGAATGGAAATGGGATGGGATCCGCGTTCAGATCGTTCATACGGCGGGCGAAACACGCGTCTATTCCCGATCGGGCGAGAACATCTCGCACACGTTTCCCGAGATCACCGAAGCACTGTCTTTTCCGGCCGTGCTGGATGGCGAACTGTTAGTACGCGGTTCCCATCAGGGTGGAGAGCGCGGCGGCGCAGCCAGCTTTAACGCTTTGCAGCAAAGGCTGGGACGTAAGACTGTCGCGAAAAAGATGTTGGCCGACTATCCTGCCTTCGTGCGGCTTTACGACGTGCTGCTTGCGGGCGGTGAGGATCTGCGCGCCCGTCCGTGGAGCACACGCCGCCAGCAGTTGGAAATGCTGATGCCGCGCCTCGATCCTGATCGTTTCGATCTATCCGAACTTATCGACGCGGCGGACTTCGACGCCCTGGCAGCCTTGCGAGCGACCGCGCGCGATGAAGCCATTGAGGGTGTGATGCTCAAACGGCGCGACAGCCCCTACGTCGCGGGTCGCAAGACCGGCCTCTGGTACAAGTGGAAGCGCGATCCGCTATTGGTCGATTGCGTGCTGATGTATGCCCAGCGCGGATCGGGCAAACGCAGCTCGTTTTATTCGGACTACACTTTCGGCTGCTGGGATGGCGATCCAGACTTAGGCGCGGAACTGCTGCCGGTTGGCAAAGCCTATTTTGGCTTCACTGACGAGGAGTTGAAATGGCTGGACCGCTATATTCGCAATCATACCGTCAATCGTTTTGGCCCAGTGCGCGAAACAGACAAGAGCTTGGTCTTTGAAGTCGCCTTCGATTCGGTTCACGAAAGCAAGCGGCACAAGTCAGGCGTTGCGATGCGATTTCCCCGCATCAGCCGAATCCGAACAGATAAACCTGCTCATGAGGCCGACCTGATCGCAACACTGCGCGCGCTAATCAGGGATTGAAAATCAAATAGCCAAAGCGCAACAATCCCATCATGCAGCGATATGATCGGCCCCGGCGCATATTGGCATTTTCCATCGCCGGATTTGCAGGTTTCGTCGATGCCATGGGCTATCTGGCGGCCGACAGGTATTTCGTGTCCTTCATGTCCGGCAACACCACCCGGTTGGGCGTCGACATCGTAACCAATACAGTCCGCGCCTATATTCCCGCATTCCTGATCCTGGGGTTCGTGATCGCAGTAGCGTGCGGTGCGCTAGTCGCCGATATCGCGGGCAACTTCCGAAAGGCGGCTGTAACCGGCGTTTCGGCCGCGCTCATTGGCGCAGGGGCAATTGCACAAAGCATCGGGTCGAACACCGTATTCGTGGGCTGCCTATTGTTCGCCATGGGCGTTCTTAACAACACCTATCGTCGTGATGGCGAAGTATCCGTTGGCGTGACCTATATGACCGGCGCGCTTGTCCGGTTCGGCCAAGGAATCGCTGCATGGCTGCAAGGTCGAACCCTGCCCGCCTGGGCTGCCAACGCGGCATTGTGGTTCAGCCTCGCCATTGGAGCGGCAAGCGGCACGCTTGCCTCGATACGGATGCCATCGTTCGCCGCTTGGCTGGCTGTGATCCTTGCCGTTTGCCTGTTCCTGGGCGCCCTGTGGGTTGAGCGCACAAGACCTGCTCAATCCACCTGAAACCGCTTTTCACGCGATGTTGCGCCGCTAATCAGTTCCAGCCGCGAAGGCGCCATATCAAGCGCGCTTGCCAGCAGCTTCAGGACAGCCGCGTTCGCCTTGCCGTCTTCCGGCTTGGCGCGGACTTTGGCGTGTAGCCTGCCCTCTGTGATCTCCAGCACTTCGACCCTTGCGCCCGGCGTCACCCGTACTGCCAGCCGACCTTCAGCATCCACAAGTGCCCGCACTGCGTCTTCATCTGGCAAGGCAGCTTTGTGGCGAGCCACAGTCAGTCCGCCAAGCCGAGCGCCGCTTTATGAGTCTGGCCGTTCTTGACATAATGCGCGGCCCCCATCCGGTTTCCGGCGATAGTCGCTTCGTCCAGATCGCGGGCAAATTTGGCCGGGCGACCGATCCACAGCTGCCCCGCCGCAATACGCTTGTTGGGCGTGAGCATCGCGCCAGCTCCCAGCATTCCGCCGCCTTCAATCACGCAGCCATCCATGACGATGGTGCCGAGGCCGATGAAAGCGCCATCTTCAAGCGTGCAGCCGTGGATCATCGCCATGTGGCCGATCAGCACGTCCTCACCAATGATGGTGGGATAGCCTTCCCGAACACCGGGCTTGGGGCTGTCGCAGTGGACCACTGTGCCGTCCTGAATATTGGTGCGCGCGCCTACGACGATGCGGTTCACATCTCCGCGCAGCACGCAGTTGTACCAGATGCTGGCATCGGCACCGATTTCCACATCGCCAATGATGCGGCAGCCCGGTGCGATGAAGGCGCTGGGATGGATTTGGGGCGTCTTGCCATTGATGGCGACAATCGTGACGTCAGGGCGTGGCGCAGTCATGGTGTACCTAGCATTTTGTTCTTGCGGATATCGGCTTCCTCCATGGGGCATCGCATCGCTGCTTCGCAAGAGGATCAATACTCGCAGCCTGAAGCGCGGCCTCAGCCCCGGAGCAAACGTGCTGCGTAGTCTGCATGATAAGTGAGTACTCCCGAACAGCCTGCCCGCTTGAACGCCATAAGCGTTTCCAGCACCAACGCCTCACGCTCACCCACGCCAGCTGCAACAGCCGCCTCGATCATCGCGTATTCGCCGCTCACCTGATAGGCGAAAACCGGCACAGAAAAGGCATCTTTCACCGCGCGCACGATATCGAGATAGGGAAGGCCCGGCTTCACCATCACGCTGTCTGCACCCTCGGCGATGTCCAGCTCCACCTCGCGCAGTGCTTCCAGAGCATTGGCCGGGTCCATCTGGTAGCTCTTCTTGTCACCCTTCAGGATTCCGCGCGAGCCGACAGCATCCCGAAATGGCCCGTAAAAGGCAGATGCGTACTTGGCGGCATAACTCATGATCTGGACATTGACGTGCCCGTCAGTCTCAAGCGCGGCACGGATTTTGCCCACCCGGCCGTCCATCATGTCCGAAGGCGCAACAATGTCCGCCCCCGCCGCCGCCTGATTGAGCGACTGCCCCACCAGCACCTCGATCGTTGCCTCGTTAAGCACGTATCCCGCGTCGTCGATGATCCCGTCTTGCCCGTGGCTGGTATAAGGATCGAGAGCCACATCGGTGAGGATGCCCAAGGAATCGCCGCAAGCGTCGCGGATCGTCCGGATCGCCCGGCACATCAGGTTATCGGGATTGAGCGCTTCCTCTCCATTTTCGGTGCGGCGATCTGCCTGAGTATGCGGAAACAGCGCGACGCAGGGAATGCCAAGCTCCACGGCTTCCCGCGCGCGATCTGCGATTAGATCGGCGGACCAGCGGGATACGCCCGGCAGAGTTGGCACAGGCTCCTCAATGCCCGTTCCATCGGTGACGAACAGTGGCCAGATCAGGTCCGAAGGCTGAAGCTGGTTTTCGCGATGCATCGCGCGGCTCCAGACAGTCGCGCGGGTGCGGCGCAGTCTGGTGTAAGGGTATTGTCCGATCATGATCGAAGTGCCTGCCGCAAAAGCGCGAGGGCATCAATGCCCAAGGCGTTCAGTTGCGAGAGGTACCATCGCTACGGCTAGCCAGTTTCGGTGCGGCAACGGCCTGCCCGGGGGCAAAGGCGGGTTGCTGGGCCGCGACGCGATCAATCTCTCGCACCGGGGTTTGGCCCTGCACCTTGGGCCGATTCAAGTCAGCCAGCGCAGCGCCCACCGGCACAGCCCTCAGTTGCTTCAGCCGCGCCCGAAATTGAGCAAGCTGCTCGTCCGAGACCTGTGGGCGCGAAACGAACTGCACCGAAGTCGGATTGACCGCGCGGCCGCCCTGATAGACTTCGAAGTGCAGGTGCGGTCCGGTCGAAAGGCCGGTTGAGCCAACATAGCCGATAACCTGTCCTGCGCGCACACGGGTGCCGCTGCTGACGGCAATGCTGCTCATGTGTGCATAGCCCGATCCAAGCCTGCCCCCATGGTCGATGCGCACATAGTTGCCGTGACCGCCATGCCTTCCCGAATAAGTGACCACACCGTCACTGACCGCCATGATCGGCGTTCCATGTCGCGCAGCATAATCTACACCCGCATGCAACCGGCGATAGCCAAGTATCGGATGACGACGCACACCGAATTGCGAACTCATCCGTCCGGCGACCGGCTGAAAATAGCGGGACGTCTGCCGACCAAATCCCGACGCTTCAAAGAACTGGCCGTTGCTGCCCCAGCGCACCAGTTGCAGCCGGGGTTTGCCTCCCCGTTCGAGGCCCGCGTAAAGCAACTCGCCCGCCTCACGCTCTCCCTTGGCGGAGCGTTTGTAAGCAATCACGATATCGAACTGATCGTTGGGATCGATGCCGCTTTCCAGGCTTACGTATTCGTCTATCGCCCTGAGGTATTGCTGCACGGCCTTGAGCGGAGCGCCAGCTGACCGCGCTGAACGATAGATGCTGGAACCGACGCTCCCTCGTATTCGCAGCGGTGTGGCGTCCACTGCAATTGGCTTGTGTTCCAGCGTGAGCATGCCCTTCTCACGTGTCACGGCAAGGTCCAAATCGAAACGCGCACGAAATGCCAGAGCTTCCAGAGGGCGCGGCGCATCGGGCTGTTCACGCTTGCCCAACGCAATGTCGAACTGGGTGCCGGCCGCGAGCTCTCCCGCCGGTATTACATTTCCTACCAGCTGGACGACCCGTGCAGCATCGCTGGCGCCCACGCCGGCCCGTTGCAGCACCCGGGCGAAGCTGTCCCCTCGCCCCAATGTGGCGACAAGCTGCAGCGTGGGGCGCTCCGGCGCAGACCTGAGCGGCTGAACGAGCGCGGTTGGTCCCATGTGGCGTCCACTATCGGAACCCAACGCAAGCGGCATGATCATCTGGCTTCGAAATTCGTCACGCACCGGCTGATCGACGTGTGGCGCCGTAGCTGCTTCCACGGCCGTGATATCCGGCCAGAACGAGATCGCCACAACCCCCAGGCCCAGCATGGTGCCCAAACCGCGGAACCATCTTCCGCTGCCGATATCCTGCGCCAGATCGGGAGCAAGATCGACCGTATGACACCGCGTTTCAATTTGATTCTTCAGTCTGGCGAGCTGGTGCAAAACGCGCGATCCCGGCCCTGCAGCTTCCTCCCGCACTTCCAACTGTGGAGCCTGCTCATGAGCGACATCCACAGGCCCGGCGCGCCGACGTCCGAAAGTTGGCTCCCCATTTTTGTGCCGCTGATGCAATGCGTATGATCCCGCCTGGTGTCCGAAACTCGCTGCGAATTCCAGACTGCTCATGCGCCCTCAAGGTTAATTCCTGCCTAATTGTGGATAGACCGTGCCTTATAGGACCAGCCGGGCCTTGCGAGCGGCAAGCACCGATGCCACATTCCCAGCGAGATGGGTGTGCATTTCCCGACCGGTAGCCAGACCAACCGCTCCACGGCTATCAAAGCCGTTCTTGGGCCGACGAACACTGGCAAGACGCATCTCGCCATTGAAAGGCTCTGCGCCCATTCCAGCGGTGCCATCGGCTTTCCCCTGCGGCTGCTTGCGCGCGAGGTCTATGACCGGGTCTGCGCCATCAAGGGGGAGAAGCAAGTTGCTCTGATTACCGGTGAAGAGCGAATCGAACCCAAGGATGCTCGCTGGCTGCTGTGCACCGCCGAAGCGATGCCGGTACAGGCCGATCTGGCTTTTGTCGCACTGGACGAGGCGCAGCTTTCCGCAGACCGGGAACGCGGCCATATCTTTACAGACAGGCTGCTCCACGCTCGTGGACGCGATGAAACGATGATCCTCGGCTCCGCAGCGCTGGAACCGATGGTCAGGAAGCTGGTGCCCGAAGCGGAAATTATTACCCGCCCGCGCTTTTCGACCCTCAGCCATGCGGGTGCGCGGAAGCTTTCACGAGTCCCCCCTCGCAGTGCGATCGTCGCGTTCTCGGCGGAGCAGGTTTACGCCATTGCCGAAATGTTGCGGCGTTTTCGTGGCGGCGCAGCGGTGGTTATGGGTGCGCTTTCACCCCAGACACGTAACGCGCAGGTTGAACTCTACCAATCTGGCGAAGTCGATTACCTTGTGGCCACGGATGCCATTGGCATGGGCCTCAACCTCGATATCGATCATGTTGCCTTTGCCGGGCTCTCCAAGTTCGATGGCGTGCGGCAGCGGCGGCTCTCCATGGCAGAAATGGCGCAGATTGCAGGCCGAGCCGGACGCCACCAGCGGGATGGAACATTCGGGACGCTGGCAGGCACAGGCCGCCACGATGCTCTATTCACCGACGAAGAAGTCTACGCGATCGAGGAACACCGCTTTGCCCCGCTCTCCAAGCTGTTCTGGCGAGAGGCCGAGCCGAGGTTTGACAGCCTTGCCACCCTGATCGCCGATCTTGAGGCTCCTCCGAACGAGGAAGGGCTTGCTCCGGCTCCGGAAGCGATTGACCTCAAAGTATTGAAACGACTGGCCGAGGATCCGGAAATCGCGGCTCAGGCGAATACCCCCGCTCGGGTCGAGCGGTTCTGGCAGGCTTGCTCGCTCCCCGATTTCCGCCAACAGGGTGCGGAAACGCATTCGCGCTTTGTCGCCCGCTTGTGGAAGGATCTGCGCGGCGGGGAACTTGGCGTGGACTATGTTGCCCAATCGATTGCCCAGTTGGACAATCCATCCGGCGATATCGACACCTTGCAGGGCCGCATCTCGGCGGTGCGCAGTTGGGCTTACATCACTCAGCGTCCCGATTGGGTGAGAGCGAAGGAGGAAATGGCCGCCCGCGCCCGCGCAGTAGAAGCGCGGCTTTCCGATGCATTGCACGCGCGGCTGACCGAGCGGTTTGTCAATCGGCGCACGTCCGTCCTCATGCGAAAGCTTGGCGCCGATTCCGGCTTGCTGAAGGTCGGCGTGGAAGATGGCGACGTGCTGGTGGAAGGCGAAGCGATCGGCAGCCTTGCGGGGCTGAACTTCAAAGTCGATCCGCAGGCTCGCCACGCTGATCGCAAGCTGCTTCTTGCCGCAGCGGAAAAGCATGTTCCGCCTTTGCTGGAACAGCGCGCCATCCGGTTGGCCGGTGACATCGCAGCGGGATCGGCCGATCTTGAGCTTAAAGGCAATGCTGTTCGCTGGCAGGATACCGCGCTGGCAACACTCGCCCCGGGAAGGACCATTCTGCAGCCCCGAATCGAAGTGGACGCATCGATCGCCCATTTGGCCGAGCCTGCGCGGAGGCAGCTTGAGACCGCATTGGAGGGGTGGCTGGCGCAGCAGCTTGAGCCCCTTGATCCACTTCGCGTTCTCGAATCAGCAAGCCAATCCCAACAGGGCGGCCCTGAACTACGCGCACTTTTGATCCGGCTGGTGGAATTCGGCGGGATGATAGACCGGGAAGTTTCAGGACTTGAACGGCTTAACAAGACACAACGGAATGCCCTTGCAAAGATGGGCGTGCGCGTGGGCGCGCTCGATATTTTCGTACCGGCAATGCTGCGGCCGCGCGCCTTAAAAGCCTGGTTTGTACTGACAACCGTGTCCGGCATTTCCGCCCCGCCGATGAGCACCGATCCATTGATCCCCCCCGCACTTGCCCTTGCAGGCTCAAGGCCCCCGGCCGGTTATCGGCGCGTTCGTGAACAGGCCGTTCGGATCGACATAGCGGAAAAGATTCTGCGGGAAGCTCATGGTGTGCGTCTGGCCCATCCCGGCCAGCCGTTCGCTCTCGACCCTTCCAAGCCGATTTCGATGGGTATTCAACCCGAAACGCTGGCCCAATTGTTGAGACAGGGTGGATTTCGCTCCGTCGTCCCCAAAGCATTGCCGAAGGGCGCTCATGGGCCGCCCGCCCCTTCACGCTGGCGATGGCGTCCCACGCGTCGCTCTGCAGAGCCGCCTCGCCCGGTCCAGGCAAGAGAGGGAAGCGCATTTGCCGCGCTTGCCGAATTGGTGCGATAGTGAGAATTGACCGGCTGCTCTGGTTTCTGCGCTTTGCCAAGTCCCGGACACGCGCGCAAAGCATGGCGGAAGAAGGGCACCTCAGGATTAATGGGAAGCGCGTCGACAAACTGCATCAAAAAGTATCGGCAGGCGACATCCTGACGCTTCCACTGCCAAACGGCGTGCAAATCATAGAACTTGTGCACCTGCCGGATCGTCGCGGCCCCCCCAGCGAAGCACAAAGCTGCTACCGGGTGCTTGACGAAACCGGAAATTGTTCCATAGCAGCTTCCAACCGTAACGAGCATTAGAAAGGGATTTGCAGCTATGACATACGTCGTCACGGATGCGTGCATCCGCTGCAAATATATGGACTGCGTCGAAGTATGCCCGGTGGACTGCTTCTACGAAGGCGAGAATATGCTGGTCATCAACCCTAGCGAATGCATTGACTGCGGCGTTTGCGAACCGGAATGCCCCGCAGAAGCAATTCTGCCCGACACCGAAAGCAACATCGAACAGTGGCTTGAGCTGAATACCAAGTATTCCGCTGAGTGGCCGAACCTGACCACGAAGAAGGACACGCCGCCTGACGCCGACGAATTCAAGGGTGAAGACGGCAAGTTTGATAAGTACTTCTCGGCTGAGCCTGGCGACGGCGACTAACCAAGCCTCGCGCATTTGCGCTGCCTCAAAATTTGTCCAGACGGGCGGGATTCCATAAGGATTCCTGCCTCTGGCAATTTTGCTATACCTATGCTATATAATAGTCTGACTGCCCGGCCATTCTGGCCGCATCGGCAGCGGATTCATTGAGAGGCAGGGCGAAACGATCGGTTGGCTGGTTGGTAACAATCACCTGACCGTCCGGGAAAAGCATGGCCATAACGCCAAATGCAACGTACTCGGTCGGACAGAACCCTGCAGGCGAAAGGACGATACATGACAGTCAAGGCAAATGCCTTCGATGTTGGAGACTACGTCGTTTATCCCAAGCACGGTGTTGGCCGCGTAATAGAATTGCAGAATGAAGAAATCGCGGGAATGCAGCTCGAGCTCTACGTTCTGCGATTTGAAAAGGAGCGGATGACGCTCCGTGTGCCGGTAAACAAAGTCGAATCGATCGGCATGCGCAAGCTTTCTTCAGACAAGACGCTGAAGGAAGCTCTCGACACTCTTACGCAAAAGCCGAAGGTCAAGCGCACCATGTGGTCGCGCCGCGCTCAGGAATATGAAGCGAAGATCAACTCCGGCGATCTGGTTTCGATCGCGGAAGTCACCCGCGACCTGTTCCGCGCCGACGACCAGCCCGAGCAAAGCTATTCGGAACGCCAGATTTTCGAAGCAGCATCTTCGCGTCTCGCACGTGAGCTGGCAGCCATGGAAAAGACTGACGAGCCTACTGCACTTCAGAAAATCCTCGCGATTCTTAATGAGCATGCTCCCAAGTATTACGAAAGCGCAGAATCTGCCTGATCGCAATTCGTCGCAAATATAGAAGAAGCCGCCTTCTTGGCGGCTTCTTTGTATAGGCTGTTCAGCAAGTGGCAATTTCTATTAGAGCACGCCTGTCGCCATGAACCGCGCAGTACCTGCCCTTTGCATCGTGGCGTTGAGCGCTGCCTTGTCCGGCTGCATCGCCCGAACGGCTGCTCATATCGTGACCGCTCCCGTCCGCGTCACCAGAAAAGTGGTGGACATGGGGACCACCAGCCAGTCAGAAGCTGATGAAAAGCGGGGCCGCGCCATGCGCAAGCACGAAGAACGGCTCGGCAAGCTCGGCCGATCCTACGATAACAACCGTCGTGACTGTGATAGAGGCAATCGCAAGGCCTGTGAAAAGGCCCGCAAAGACTATGCTGAAATCCAGGAGTTGGAAGCCTCGGCCTACTGATCCGCCGCCGCGCGCTGCAACCTGTCACGCAGTGCCCCGCCAACGCCATCTTCTGGGATAGGCGCCACCGCGATTGCTGGCTTGGCCGATACCCTCGCTTCGTGAAGAACGGCGTAAAGTTTCGCGGCCGCTTCGTCCGGATTGCCCACCGGCGACAAGTTCACATCACCCGGGACACCACCAAACCCGATGTGAAACTCGTTATCATGCGCCTCCACGACATCAAGCCGCACAGGCTTTCCAGGCGAATAGTGGCTGGATAGCTGCCCCGGCGCTTCAATCTTTGCACTAGTCATACCGGACGTGGCGCCTTTCCCGATGACCGCTTCGAGCTCCGCTTCACCGATCGGCCCCGGACGCAGCACCTGCCATGTGCCATCTTCACGCAGGGCAACAATCGTCGATTCCAGGCCGAGGCGGCAGGGCCCTCCATCAAGGATGATATCCACCCTATCACCCAGCGAATCCGCCACATGCTGCGGCGTAGTCGGGCTGACGGCTCCGCTGCGGTTTGCCGAGGGCGCCGCCAGTGGCAGGCCGCAAACCGAGAGCAGGTCCCGCATTACGGGATGATCGGGGCACCGCAGTGCCAGCGTTGGCAGTCCGGCCGTAACGGGCGCGGCTATGCCCGCATCCTCTCGCAAGGGCAGAACCATGGTCAATGCACCCGGCCAGAAGCGCGCGGCAAGCCGCTCTGCCCGCTCATCCAGCCGACCCAGACAAGCCGCCATCTCCACATCGACCACGTGAACGATCAGCGGGTTGAACGACGGGCGGCCTTTTGCGGTAAAGATCTTGCGCACCGCTGCTTCGCTATCAGCACGCGCAGCAAGGCCATAGACCGTCTCCGTTGGTACCGCGACAAGGCCCCCATCACGCAGCACTTCAGCAGCGCGGGCAATCGCCTGAGCATCAGCGGGAAGCAGGTTCTGTTGGCTGGCGCCGGTCATGGTGCGGCGCTATAGACCGCCCGGTCCAGTTGCCAAGGAAAACCATGACATGAGCTTCAAAGCACCAACTGAAGATCAACTCCTGGCAATGCAGGTCTGTGCGGGGATTGACGGGCTATCGGCAACTGATCGCTTCTCAGCCGCCACTCCCGATCTGGTGCAAGCCATCATTGGCGGCATTGCCGATCTGGCTGAAGGCGAATGGGCACCGCTGAACCGCATTGGCGACAAAGAAGGCTCAAAGGTCGTAAACGGCAAGGTCCGCGTGCCAGATGGCTTTGCCGAGGCTTATCACGCCTTTGTGGAAGGCGGATGGAACAGCATCTACGGTCCCGAGGCCTATGGCGGGCAGGCTCTGCCGATGACGCTGGCCGTTTGTGTGCTGGAAACGATCGCTTCAGCCAACCTGGGGCTCTCGCTCAATCCCATGTTGACGTTCGGCGCGATCGCTGCACTGAATCACCATGGCAGCGAGGAACAGAAGGCCAAGTATCTCGCCCGCCTCGTCAGCGGCGAATGGTGCGGCACGATGAACCTTACCGAGCCGCAAGCCGGAAGCGACGTGGGCGCACTGCGAACTAGCGCCACTCGGATCACCGAAGGCCCTCACGCCGGGAAATACCTGATCTCCGGCACCAAGATTTTCATCACCTGGGGCGAACACGAGCTTTCAGAGAATATCATTCATCTGCTGCTGGCCCGCACACCCGATGCGCCTGCCGGATCACGGGGCATATCGCTGTTCATCGTGCCCAAGTATCACGTCAATGACGATGGCTCGCTAGGCACGCCTAACGACTTGCGGGTCGTCAGCGTCGAAGAGAAGCTGGGCATCCATTCATCTCCCACATGCGTGATGAGCTATGGCGACGAGGGCGAATGCATTGGCGAACTTGTCGGCAATGAGAACGAAGGCCTGCGCGCCATGTTCACGATGATGAACGATGCCCGCGTCCACGTTGGCACTCAGGGCCTGGCCATCGCCGAACGCGCAACACAAGCCGCCAAGGCATATGCGGCAGAGCGCATCCAGTCAGCCCGCGCCGGCTCGCCAGACAAAACGCCGGTAGCGATCATTGAGCATCCAGACGTGCGGCGCATGGTGCTACGCGCCCGTGCCCTTACAGAGGGAGCGCGCGGATTGGTTTACTACGCCTGCGGTCAGCTTGATCGCGGCGCACTCGGCGATGAACATGCACAGGCCAGAGCAGAGGTTCTGGTCCCTCTCGTAAAAGCATGGTGCACGGATCGCGGAGTGGAAGTCGCCAACCTTGCCATTCAGGTTCACGGTGGGATGGGCTTCATTGAGGAAACAGGGGTTGCGCAACACCTTCGCGATGTGCGCATCACTCCGATCTATGAAGGCACCAATGGCATCCAGGCCGCCGATCTCGTAGGCCGCAAGCTCGGTCTGGATCACGGTGCCGCGCTCAAGGCCATGATGGCCGACGTAGCGCGCGATTGCGATGACTACCCCCACCTTGCAGAGCTGGCTAACACCTGCGCCACGCTGGCGGACTGGATGGTTGACCAGGCAAGTGTTGATGACCGGCTTGCTGCAAGCGTCGCCTTTCTGGAAATGTGCGCCGTGGCGGTGGCCGGCTGGCAACTTGTGCTACAGGCGCGCGCCGTGGCGGGTGGTTCCGGCACCATCGCGCAGACCAAGCCTGTCGTCGCGCGTTTCTTCCATGACCACGTGGCACCGCATGCGCTTGGCCTGAAGGCCACGGTTCCTGCCGGAGCGGCGCTCCTCTATGAACTCGATAGTGAAACCCTGACGGCCTGAGACAGCATGACAGACCGCACAGATATAATCGCCCGTATCGCTGATGCGCTGGAACGGCTCAGCCCTGTTCCAGCACCCGCGCCTGACTGGTCAGCCGCGCCTGCATACGTCTGGACAGGCAGCAGTTCCCGTGCAGTGGAACGGCTCGATACCACGCCTCTGGATCTGCTACGCGGCATTGACGAGCAGAAGGAACGTGTTGTTACCAACGTGCTGCGATTGGCGCAGGGTCACGCCGCGCATGAC
>JAZQRJ010000086.1:0-32926 GCA_045629505.1 Novosphingobium sp. | reverse complement strand
TTTGGAGCGCATCTTTGGGCGCTTTGATCCGGGGTAAGAACCCCGCCGACTTGTAGAACTGATCGAATAGAGTAATAGGCATGCCATGCCAACGTGTTGCACCATGCCAGAATCCGCCTTTTTGCGGCTGCGGGTGCGTCTTTCATCATTCTGGGGAGAAGCTTTATGAAGCTGCTTCGTTGGGCGGTGGCTGGTGCGGCCAGCGCCTCCGTATATGTTGTTTACAAGTATTCCATCGGCAAGAAGGCCAAGGGTGAGGATATCTTCACTTCGGCTGAAGAAGCCTTGGGCAAGGGGGATGATACCTCTGCCAAGCCTGACAAGGGTAAAAAGTAGTCCCGACAGCTGTTTAAAGAGAGCGCGACAACCGCGTTCTCTTGCTGTTTAAAAGGGCAATGAACAAGGGGAGGGGATTGGATGGCGCTGGCTCAGGATGTGCGCGATAGCATCGTGCTGCCCGCTTTTTGTGCGCCAATGTTCATGGTCAGCAATGCTGCAATGGCCACGGCCTGCTGCAAGTCTGGCATTGTGGGCTCCATCACCGCCAATCATTTGCGCGGGCTTGATGAACTCACAGCGATGCTGGCCGAGATCCGCGAGGAGCTCTCCCGCTATGCTGACGCCAATCCAGGCGCGAAGATCGGCCCGCTGGCAATCAACATCTCTCCCAACAAGGATCGTGAGGATTTTCGCCGCAATCTTGAAGTCTGTCGGGAATATGGCGCGCGCATCATCGTCACCTCAGTTGGCGATCCCACCGCGAACGCTCCGCTGGTGCGCGATTTCGGGATGCTCCACTATCATGACGTAACAAACATCCGCTTTGCCGAAAAGGCGGCGAAGGCGGGTGTGGATGGCATGATCGCGATTGGGGCGGGCGGCGGCGGCCATGCCGGGACAATCAGTCATCTCGCCCTGATCCCGCGCATCCGCGAGATGTTTGACGGTACGCTGGTGATGGCAGGCGTTGTCAGCAATGGCGCAGCGATCCGCGCGGCTGAAGTTCTGGGGGCTGACCTTGCCTATCTGGGCACGCGCTTTATCGCGACGAAGGAAGCGGGAGCGCCGGACGAATACAAGGCGATGTTGGTGGATGCGGGCGTGGAAGACGTTTTCTACACCGCAGGGTTGAACGGGATGGCGGCAAGTTGGCTTAAGCCTTCGCTGCGCGCCGTGGGGCTGGACCCGGATAATCTCATCGCCCCGGCGAAGCACTCGCACGATCATCTGGCCGAACATCAGAAACCTTGGAAAGATGTCTGGTCGGGTGGTCAGGGTACGGCGCTGATCCGTGACATACCAAGCGTTGCTGAACTGGTTGGGCGCTTGTGCCGCGAATATGTGGAAGCGTGCGCGGTGCCAGACATGGCTGCTGCCGCCCGAGAAGCGCACTTTGGCTGAAACGCGGGACATGCCGTTGGCGCAAGGGCTGGCGCATGAAACGATCCACTGGCCGGGCAGCGCGCCTGACAGCAGGGAACGGATTGCCAAGTTCACCAAAAAGTGATTGCGGGCTCACAGGAGCCGAAAAGGAAAGGATTGCCGATGTATGAATCAATCAAGGATCTGAAGCTTGAGAAGCGCGGAAAGATCCTCGTGGTAACGCTTGATAATCCGCCGATGAATTCACCGTCGCCCGAAGCGCACGCTGAACTCGCGCAAATCTTTGAAATGATCAATCACGACCGCGATACCAACGTCGTGGTGCTTACCGGCGCGGGTGAAAAGGCGTTCAGCGCGGGCGGCGACATCAAGCGCATGATGGAGCGCTATGAACAGAACGATCACGCAACGTGGAATCAGCAGATGCACGAGGCGCGCCACATTGTGGAAAGCATGCTGCGTCTGGAAAAGCCGCTGATCGGCCGCATCAATGGCCACGCCATGGGCCTTGGCGCCACGCTCGCTTCGCTGTGCGACATTACTTACATGATGGCCAACGCGAAGATCGCGGATACTCATGTTAACGTAGGCATGACGGCGGGTGACGGTGGGGCGCTGACTTGGCCGCTGCTGATGGGCTTCCCCAAGGCGAAATATCACCTCTTCACTGGTGAGGCGCTGACGGGTCGCGAAGCTGCGGAAGCGGGCCTGATCAACGAGGCAGTCGAAACCGTCGAGGAACTGGATCAAAAGGTTTACGGTCTGGCGGAGCGTCTGGCCGATAGCCCCCGCGTCGCTTTGCAAACCACCAAGCGCGCCATCAATCTGGTTCTGCGCAACATGGTTGAAGGCTTGATCGAAGCGCATCTTGGCTTTGAAACGCAAAGCGCGTGGACCAAGGACCACTACGAAGCAGGTAAGGCGTTCTCAGAGCGCCGCAAGCCGAACTTCACGGGCGAATAAGCTGCGTAAAAATGCAAACGGGCGCGTCGGTTTGGCGCGCCCGTTTTAGTGTGCGGGCTGGATCAGGCCGCTTCAGGCTGACGCAAGGCGTCCAGCGCAACCGTGCGAGTATCCTTGCCCGAACGCAGCACAGTGCCCGGCAACTTGCCGGTATGTTCAGCATCACGGACGATCTGCACTCCGTTTACGAAAACGTGGTCGATGCCCACGGCGTCGCAATAGAGGCGGAAATCCTTGCCTCCCGGCAAATCATGCTTGGTAATGGTCGGCCCGCGACCCACCGTCGCTGCGTCGAATATTACGATATCGGCATGGTGGCCCGGTGCCAGCAGGCCCCGATCGACAAGGCCGAAATAAGTAGCGATCCGTCCGGTGATCTGGTGCACGGCTTCTTCAAGACTAATGACCCCGAACTTGCGCACGCCGAGTTCGAGCAGAGCCGTGGAGAAGGCAAAAGTGTCGATCAGGTCAAGGTGAGCGCCTGCGTCCGACGCACCGATCAGGGTGCGGTCATCGTGGAAAACCTTTCCACGCAAGGCGAACGATGCTGCATCATCGCTGTTATTATCCGGCGTGAAGACCGTGTTGAGATCGTCCGCCAGGGCAATGTCGAAGAGGACGTCGATCGCGGAGCGGCCTTCTTCCGCTGCAATGTCTCCTGTCTTGCGGCCCACATATTTGCGGTTTTCTTCGCTCACCACGGATGAGACGATGAAATTATCGATTTTTGCCAGCATCCGCATGGGAGCATCCGGGCTTATCCCCACAACGTCATCAAACAGCTTTTGCCGGGTCGCCGGGTCGCGCATTGCCTGCTTGCGATCCTCTACCGAAAGGCGGAACAGTTCGGGCCAGCCACCGGGAAACGCATCGAACAGGAATCCGCTGCGCAAGTTCATGTAAACGGTCGCGCTCATCGGCACGGCCAGTGCGAGCACTTCACCGCCGCGCTCGCGCGCGAAATTGGTGATCGCCAGCTTGCGCTCGACATACTTTTCAGCGTCGGGGCGAGAGCTGATGGCCAGCACGTTCCAGTTTACCGGGCGGTTGCCGGCGATGGAAACATCGGCCAGCAATTCGGGCATCCCCGCGGGAAACTCGATATCGGGCAGCAGTTCCAGCCCGGTGCCTTCATAATCGCGCACAACGCTTGCAAGCGCGACAATTTCCGAATGATCCGCCCAGCGCGAGGGCACAGGGTTACCATCGCCATCATTATGGGTGGCGGCTACCGTAGTGGAAAAGCCCATGGCGCCTTCGCCCAGGCAGTCTCCCAGCAGCTTCTTCATTCGCTCCAGATCGATGTCGCTGGCTTTTTCGCCTACTGCGCGTGGGCCCATGACATAGCGGCGAATGGCCGAGTGCCCGGCAAAGAACCCGGCATTAAGGCCGACCTTGCCTTCCATCCGGTCAAGAAATTCGCCGAAGCTGGACCAATCCCACGGAACCGCGTTCTCCAGCGTTTCAATCGGCATGCCTTCAACTCGCGCCAGCATGGGCAACAGATATTCGGCTGATCCTTCGGTCAGCGGTGCGATGGAAAAGCCGCAGAAACCGCCGAACACTGTGGTCACGCCGTGATAGCAGGAGGGGCTGAGCGTTGGCTCCCAGAATACTTGCGCGTCATAATGCGTGTGGCAATCGATAAAGCCCGGCGAGACAATGCGGCCAGTGGCATCGATGGTTTCGCGCGCATCATCCTCCACATTGCCAACGGCCACGATTCGCCCGTCGAGGATGCCGACATCGCCTGCAAAGCCCGGGGCGCCGGTGCCATCCACGATGGTTCCATTGATGATCTTGATGTCCAGCATCGTATTCTCCCATTCTTGCGCAGGAGAATGGCAGGAAAGTCGCTCTGCGACAAATCTCAAACGTGCCCGGCCTGTCCGGCGTGGGCCTTAATCGCTATGGCAAGTCATCCGAATCTTGAATGGAGCCCGCGCGGAGACATGAAATATCTGCACACTATGGTCCGTGTTACGGACCTTGATGAATCGCTCGACTTTTACGTCAACAAGTTAGGGCTGAAGCTGGTCGGCCGTCACGATGTGGAAGCCGGGCGCTATACGCTGGCATTTCTTGCTCCAGAGGGGCAGGAAGATGCGCAAGTTGAGCTCACCTATAACTGGCCGCCTGAAGATGGCAGCGCGGCAGAAGTTTATGGCGGAGGCCGCAACTTCGGTCACCTCGCATATGCCGTCGATAACATTTACGAAAAGTGCCAGGATCTTGCCGACAAGGGCGTGACGATCCTGCGGCCGCCGCGCGATGGCTATATGGCTTTCATCCGTTCGCCTGACGGAATCTCGGTGGAGTTGCTTCAGAAGGGGCCTGCTCTTGAACCTGCAGAGCCGTGGAAATCCATGCCTAACGTCGGTGAATGGTAAGGCAAGGTTTGATGGCGCGGCGACCAGTGCCGCGCCACGATCCGGCCCCGCACATCGCGGCGAGCAACGGCGGATAGCCCTGCCGGAATTTCGCCAAACTCAATCACCCGTTCCACATTGGCAGAGAGCTTTCCTTCGCTGAAAAGCTCCAGCAGGCGCGCGTGCATCGCTCGCCGCTCATCCAGCGGCATCCATGGCCCGCCGCCCAGCGCGCCGACTATGGAAAGGTTTCGCAGGTTCAGGTCGCTGAAGTTTACATGGCCCCAGCGGCCACTGGCATAGCCTACGGGCAGGAGGCGGCCTTCCGCCGCAGTGCAGGCGACAGACTTTTCAAACATCTCGCCACCCACGGGATCATAAACAACGTTGACGCCCCGTCCGCCGGTTTCGGCAAGCACCGTCGCTACCCAATCATCGCGCATGTGGTCTATCGCCAGATCCGCCCCGGCCTTGCGGCAGATTTCCTGCTTTTCCGCGCCACCCGATGTGGTGATAACCCGTGCGCCCACTGCCTTGGCAAGCTGGATCGCCGCCAGACCGACGCCGCCCGCCGCGCCGTGGATCAAAACCGTTTCGCCCTCGCGCAGTGCTCCGCGCCGAACCAGACTGATCCAGCCCGTATGATAGGCGATTGTGAAGGCTGCCGCTGCATCGAGCGCCATGCCCGGAGCCAGCGGAAAAACTGACGTGGCCGACGCGAGGCAATAGTCGGCAAAAGCGCCGTGTCCCGTCTGGAAGGCTGCCACTCCCATGACGAGTGCACCGGGTACCACTTCTGCCCCTTCGCCTGCCGCAACCACGGTTCCGCAAAACTCCAGTCCCGGCGTCATCGGCCGGGGTGGCAGGAAGGGGTAAGTCCCGCGGCATTGCATGACATCGGGCAGGGCGAGCGCGCTGCAGGATACCGCGATCAGCACCTGTCCCGCGCCGGGTGAGGGGCGGTCAATCTCACGCAGTTCCAGCACGTCCTCGGGTTCGCCATCACGCGAGAGTTGCCATGCCCGCATCAGATTTCCTCCCCGATTGGCGTTGTTTATGGCGCCTTCGCGCCATCCCGGAACAGCTTGTATGTGATCGCGTCGTGCAGCGCGTTATACGATGCATCGATGACGTTTGGCGATACGCCGATGGTGGACCAAAGGCGGCCATCTCCATCGCGGCTTTCAATCATCACGCGGGTGATGGCCTCCGTCCCCTCGCTGGGCGTGAGGATGCGCACCTTGTAATCAGAAAGGCGCATGTCGTTGAGCTGCGGATAAACGGCGTTCAGCGCCTTGCGCAGCGCATTGTCCAGCGCGTTCACGGGCCCGTTGCCCTCGGCCACGGTCATGATGCGTTCGTTGCCGATTTCAACTTTGATCGTCGCTTCGGAAAGGGTGACAAGGTCCCCACGTGTGCTCCAGCGACGTTCGTCCATCACGCGGAAGCTTTGCAACGAGAAATAGTCCGGCACGCCGTCCAACGCGCGGCGGGCGAGCAGCTCAAAGCTGGCAGCGGCGCCGTCATAGGCATAGCCCTGATTCTCGCGTTCCTTCACTTCATCCAGCAGCGCGCCCAGCTTGGGATTGGCAGGATCTACTTCCAGCCCGATCTCGCGAAACTGCGCCAGTACGTTTGACCGACCCGACTGATCGGAAACCAGAATGCGCCGTTCATTGCCCACTGCTTCAGGCGGAACGTGTTCGTAGGTCCGCGGGTCTTTCTCAATAGCGGAGACGTGCAGACCGCCCTTATGGGCAAAGGCCCGCTCGCCAACATAGGCGGCAGCGGAATCGGGAGAGCGATTGAGCCGGTCATCAAGGAAGCGCGACAGGTGGGTGAGGCGGACGAGGTCTTCTTGTGTGATCCCCGTCTCAAATCCCATTTTCAGCATCAGCGAGGGGATGATCGAGATCAGGTTGGCATTGCCGCATCGCTCACCAAGGCCGTTCAGCGTACCCTGAACCTGGCGCGCACCCGCCCGCACTGCAGCCAGCGAATTGGCAACCGCGTTGTCCGTATCGTCATGGCAGTGGATGCCAAGGTGATCGCCGGGAACATGCTTTGCCGCTTCACCGACAATGCGTTCGATTTCGTCCGGCAGGGTGCCGCCGTTGGTATCGCACAGGACGATCCAGCGTGCGCCCGCTTCATAAGCGGCGGTGATGCATTGCAGGGCGAATTCAGGATTGGCCTTGTAGCCATCGAAGAAATGTTCCGCATCGAACACCGCTTCCCCAGCTTTCGAAGCGGCAAGCGCGACGCTATCACGGATCATGCGGACGTTCTCATCGAGATCGACACCCAGCGCGACTTGCGCGTGGAAATCCCATGTCTTGCCGACAAGGCAAATCACGTCTGCGCCGCCACCAAAGATCGCCTGCAAGCCCGGATCGTTTTCTGCACTGCGGCCAGAGCGGCGGGTCATGCCAAACGCGGAAAGCTTGGCACGCTTCAGCGCGGGTTTGTCCGCGAAAAAAGCGTCGTCCGTGGGGTTGGCGCCCGGCCAACCGCCTTCGATGTAATCGATGCCAATGCGATCAAGCTCAAGCGCAATCGCGACTTTGTCCGCCGCCGAAAAGTTTACGCCCTGCGTCTGCGCGCCATCGCGCAGCGTGGTGTCGTAGATGTAGACACGTCCGTTGCTCATGCCGTTAGTACCGGGTGGATCCTTCCTTGCACGCGCCCTTACACACTAAAGGCGCATGTGCCACCCCTGACGGAGCGGACGACATTAGTCCAGCATGGCGGAAAGTGTCTTGGTCAGTTCCTCAGCAAAATCGTTCCCGTCACGGCGGATGATGCGTGCTGCGATGCCGAAACGGTCGGCAAAGGTGCGCGCGCCGCTTCCCATGACGGTGAGGGCAGTGGCCAGCGCATCAGCACGCATGGCGGTTGATGCCAGTACGCTGACGGAAGCGATCCCGTTCTCCAGCGGGGTGGCGGTGTGAGGATCGAGATTATGGCTCAGCTTCTTGCCGGGCAGATCATGAAATCGTCGGTAATCGCCGCTTGTCGCGATGGCGAGACCGTGGAGCGCAACCCGAAAGGGCGCAAGCGTGGCTCCGGGCGGGTTTTCAAGCTCAACCCACCAAGGCTGCATACCCGGCTTGAGGCCTTGGCCTACCAGTTCGCCTCCCACATCGACCAGAAACGCGTGGGCGCCCATCTGCCGTAGAGCTTCTGCCGCGCAATCCGCGCCAAATCCCTTGGCGATGCCGGAAAAGTCGAGCGCAAGGCCGCCCGGTTGTCGCAAACGCGACGTTTGCTCATCGAACACCAGCTTGCGCCAGCCGGAATGTGCAAGCGCATCTTTGAGAGCATCGCCATCGGGGAGATCTGCAATAGCTTTGGAGCCGAAGCCCCAAAGCTCACTCGCTTTGCCAACGGTGGGGTCGAAGGCGCCGTCAGTCAACTCCGCGATGGCCAGTGCTTCGGACATAACAGTGGAGAAACCCGCTGGCACGGCGTGCCATGTGCCGGCGGGTGCTCGATTGAACCGTGAAATATCCGAATCCGGTTCCCACTGGCTCATTTCAGCCACCACAGCATCAAGCGCGGCCTGCACACCGCGTGTAAGCTCTGCCTGCCGATCTGTGCTGTCCACAACGGCCAGCGCAGACCAGCGAGTGCCCATGGTCGCGCCTCCCAGCCGGATCACCGATCCACCGGCAAGCGGCGGCGCGATACCGGTCAGATCAGGCGGTATGGCAATCCGGATGTCGGCTGAGTGGATCAGGGCGTCAGCACTTCCAGAGTGGCCACATATGCCAGGCGGCGATCGGTAGCGCCGGACGTCTTGGCATTCTTATCCTGTGCTTCGGCTTCGATCCAATACATGCCTGCGGTGGGCCATGTGATCTTAACTTCGCCGGCAGCATCAGTCTTGAGGTTCATCTCGTTCACTGCGTCGCGATAGCGGACGCCGCCGGGGATCACTGTCAATTCAACGCCCGCAGCGGGCGTGCCGTCAATCACAAAGCGGAAGGTGGCCTCTTCCCCAGCAACCAGATCATTGGGATGGGTTACAGGAACCAGTTCCAGACCTTCGCCACTAGGCTTCAGCACGGCGTCAGTCGGCGCACCCAGCGTCATGAATATCTCGTTGCGGGATGATGATTCGGTGATCCTCACATCGGTCGCGTCGGCAGGGATCAGCTTGGAAAGATCTGCGGCACTTGCGCCGCGCGGCAAACGCTTTTCCTCACCATTGACCTTGTAACTGCCCATGATGCCCTTGCGCGCCGTGCCGACTTTCCAGGTGCCGGCCTGATCGAGCCTTACATCGAACGTGGAGCGCAGTTCGCCCGTGGCGGCGTTCTTCAATTCCCCCTTGGTGCCATCGGGCTTCGTGACGGCAATATCTTCAACTCGCTGCGGCCGATGTCCCAAGAAGAACAGGTCGTTAGAAATGGCCGCATCAACCGTTACCCAAGCGGCATCCCCCGAAAGGACCGTGGAGGATGGCAGCAACCAAGCGCGATGGGCGTGCGCGTTGGCGGGCAGGGCCAGCGCCAGAACGGCAAGTGCGATCTTGAGCTTCATATGATGTCTCCCCTTATGGCTTTACAGTTGCCGTCACGGCACCCAGTTCGGTCTTGCCGCTTGCGCTGGCTTTGGTGGCGCGCTTGCCGCCGATCGTGACAGGCATTTGAACGACTTCCCGTCCGCCCACTTCACGAGCGGCTTCGACCACCAGCTTGTATTCGCCAGGGGCAAGGCCGCGCAGGGCCTTTGCGGGAATGGTGACACGCTGTGGGCCGGGTGCTTTGGTTGCGCCCGTCACGCCATCAATGTTCGCGCTGCGGCCGCCCTTGCGCCACCATGTACGCAAGTCGCTGAGCCATTTGCGGCCCTCGCCGGCCTTCATGTCGTGATCCCACCATACCGACAGCGTGCGGACTTCCGGCGTGCCGGGCTTTTCCAGCCAGATCGCCACATAAGGGCGGTGGTATTCTGCGACGTTGAGACGCGGGATGGTAACCGACAGGTCTATCGTATCGGCTGCTGCAGGAGCAGCGACAGAGGCTGCACCGGCAATGACAGGAAGATAGGCAAAACGCATTCTTCAGGCCCTCAATGAATGAAAAATATGGCGAGCATGAGCGGGATGATGAGGCCCAGCCCCGATACCGGCCAAGTGAGTGGACGATTGCGAGAATGCATCCACATCAGCGCAAAGCCGGTGATGATGAAAATAATTGATGCGAATACGAATACGTCGATGAAGGTGCGCCACACATCGCCTGAATTTCGGCCTTTGTGCAGATCATTGAAGTAGGCGATCCAGCCGCGATCGGTGGATTCGTAAGTCAGCGCGCCGCTTTCCCGATCAATACTGAGCCAGGCATCGCCGCCCGGCCTTGGCATGGCGAGGTAGGCCTCGGCCTCTGACCATTCCGCCTCTGTTGCGGGCACGTCGATGCCGAGAAGGCGGCCTGCCTGTCCACGCACCTCTGCGGGAATGGGGGCCTTGTCCCCATCGGAAAAGTTCCCCAACGCTTGGATTGCGGACGGATCCAGTACGGCGCTGGATTGCGTGATTTGCGGCTTGGCTTCGATATCTGCCGCATGGTTCAGGGTGAAGCCGGTGAGGGTGAACAACAGCAGGCCGACGAGCGATAGCGCCGAACTGATCCAGTGCCAGGTATGCAGCTGTCGCGTCCAATACCCGCGACTGCTTTTCTTTTTGGCGCGCTGTGGCCGTGCGGCAGGCCGCGGCGCATCTGCGGCGTGATCAGTGCGCAGGGTATGATCAAGCTTGGACATCAATATCGACTATCAACTTGGCTGCAGGCTTCGCCCTGCAACCTCCATACAACGTAGGCGGGCACTCCTTGCGCGTGCGATCCTTCACTCGCAGAATTGCGAGCTGAACAGAGCGTTTCCGGCTGGAGATTCGCGACTGGTGCTTGCCCATGTCGCCTCCATCTCCGGATTTTTCTGTTATTGCAAGCTATTTGCAATAAGTCCCGCAGGGGATAATTGTCGCACAGTGTATCAGGCCGACCAGCACTGAGATTAGCCGTCAGATTGTGTCCTGCCCGCCAAGCACGCGGTAAAGCGTTATGCGATTGCGTGCTTGTTCCAGAGTCAGACGTGTCTCGCTTTGCCGCGCAAAATAGAGGCTGCGCTGCGCGTCCAGATTTGCGAGATAGCTATCAACGCCGCCGCGATAACGTGCTTCGACCAGTCGGGCAGTGTCTTCTGCTGCCGCCCGGTTGGCCATTGACGCGCGTTGCCGCTCCCCAATCGTGCCGAGATAGGCGAGGGCATCTGCAGCTTCGCGAAATGCGGTCTGCACCGCGCCCTCGTACCTTGCGAGGGCCGCGTCACGCTGCGCTTCGCTAACGTCGATACGGGCGCGTGTGCCGCCGCCGGCGAATATCGAGTAGCGCACATCTGCGCCCGCTTGCTTCAGGAATGCGCCGCTTGTGAACAGGCCCGACAGAGCGCCGCTGGCAAAGCCCAGCAGCCCGGTCAGCGAGATCGACGGGAATAGCTCAGCCCGTGCGACGCCGATATCGGCGTTAGCCGCACGCATCAGGTATTCCGCTTCCATCACATCTGGCCTGGTGAGCAAGACAGATGAACTCACACCCGCAGGGGCTGGGACGATCCCGGCCACAACCTCGCTGAGACTTTGAGGCAGCAGCGCGGTGTCAAACTCCCCGCCAATCAGCAGCCGGATCAGGTTCTCATCCTGCGCCAGTGCCGTCATCTGGCTGGCAACGTCACCTTCGGCGGTCGCGAGAATTTGTTCGGCCTGTCGCAGATCGGTGCGCGGCGCAACTCCGCCCTGCAGGCGGGCGCGGGTCAGTTCCACGCTGCGCCGGGCATTCGCCGCCGTAGCCTGCGAAATGGCGAGCAGATCCTTGTTTGCCGCATAAGTCGCCCACGCATCGGAAAGGTCGGCAATCAGGGCGAGACGGACAGTGCGTGCCGCGGCCTCGGTGGCCAGGGCGCGTTCGCGTTCCGCTCTGGTAGCGTTGGCGAGCTTGCCAAACAGGTCCAGCTCAAATGCGGGAAGTCGCACAGCGGCATCGTATTGGCGGGTTGAGGGCGTGTTGGCCCTGTCGCTGATCGTGGCCGAACCATCAGCGTCAATCTGCGGAAATTGCGCCGCACGGGTTGCGCGCACTTGTGCCCGGGCCGCAGTGAGGTTGGCCAGTGCCACCTGAACATCGCGGTTTTGCTCCAGCGCGGTAGCCACGAGAGAGCGTAGTCGCTGGTCACGGAAGATCGTGTCGAATGCTAGAGGCTGCGCAGTTTCCTGCATCAGCGGGGGGTAGGCAGCGCCGCTGGGCCATGCGGCAGGGACTGGCGGCTCGCGTTCAGGCAGGTTCGGGGCCATTGAACAGCCCTGCAGTGCAATCACGGGTGCCAGCCCGGCCAACATGAATCGCTTCGCAATCATGCCTGCGTACTCGCTTCAGTGCGGTGGGTAAGCCGTTCATGCATGGCTTTGAGCGCATCGCGCGTGCCCCGCCGGACTAGAACGAAGAACAGCGGGATGTAGAAGATTGCCAGCACTGTGGCTGTCAGCATTCCGCCGACCACCGCCGTACCGATGGCAACGCGACTGTTGGCACCTGCCCCGGTTGCGAGCGCCAACGGAAGCACACCGAAGATGAATGCAAAACTGGTCATAAGGATTGGGCGCAGACGTATTCGCGCTGCTTCCAGGGCTGCGTCGATCACCCGCATACCCCGCCTTTCGGCCTGTTCGGCAAACTCGATCATCAGGATGGAGTTCTTGGCAGCCAGCCCCATTGTCGTCAGCAGGCCGATCTGCAGATAGACGTCGTTTTGCAATCCGCGCAGCGTAACCCCGAAAACCGCGCCTACTAGTCCAAGCGGGATCACCAGCAGAACCGCGACGGGGATGGACCAACTTTCATAAAGAGCGGCAAGGCACAGGAATACGACCAGCAACGACAGTGCATAAAGCAGCGGGGCCTGTCCGGATGACAGGCGTTCCTGATAGGAGGCACCCGCCCACGCGACGCTGGTGCCCTTCATTTTGCTGGCCAGGCCTTCCATCACCTCCATCGCCGTGCCGGAACTTACGCCGGGTGCGGCCTGTCCCGTGATTTCGAACGTGGGCAATCCGTTGAAACGGGAAGTCGTTGTAGGCGTGGTGGACCAAGCGTTGGTCGAGAAGGACGAGAAGGGCGACATTTCACCGTTGCTGGAGCGAACAAACCACTGGCCGATGTCATCAGGGCTGGACCGGTAGAGCGCATCACCTTGCACATAAACTCGCTTCACGCGGCCCTCATCGATGAAGTCATTGACGTAGCTGCCGCCCCAAGCCGTTGAAAGCGTGGAGTTCACATCAGCTGCGGTGAGGCCATAGGCCGTCAGCCGCTTGGTATCGATATCAATTTTCAGCGTCGCGACCTCGGGCAGGTCGCTCAACCGGACGGAAGTCAGCCGGTCATCCGCGTTTGCAGCGGCCAGAAGCTCGTCGCGCAGACGCGTGAATTCTTCCTTGCCGAGGCCGCTGGTGTTCTGGAATTGCATTTCGAAGCCAGCCGACATGCCCAGCCCGCGCACGGCACCTGGCACCAGCGCGAACACTTGGGCATCACGCAATCCGCTCATGCCCTTGCTGGCCCGGAAAGCGATGGCTTCAGCCGAATTTTCCTTGCCCGGTCGCTTGTCCCAATGAACCAGCCGCGCCACGCCTTGCCCGGTGTTCTGGCCAGAGACCCCGGGGCCGCCGCCGGCCAGCGTAACCAGCGTGTCAACATTGCCGGGTTCGTTGGCTTCGAAGTAGTCTTCCACGGCGCGCTGCACTTCCCGCGATCGTTCCTGCGTCGCGCCCGCAGGAAGGCGATACTGGATCATGACGTTGCCCTGATCCTCATTTGGCAGGAAGCCGCCAGGCAGCCGCACGAACATCAGCGCAAGCAGCACGCAGGTCACAACATAAATGCCCAGCGCCAGCCATTTGCGCTCGATCACGGAACGGACGGCATTACGATAACGTTCACTGCTACGCTCGAACGAGCGGTTGAACCAGTTCTGCATTCCCTGAACTCGAACGAAAGCGCGGGGGAACCGGCGTTCCAGAAACGAGGCTTCGGCCTTTTCATCCTTGCGCTTCAGTAGTGTGGCTGTGAGCGCGGGGCTGAGGATCAAGGCCACCAAAACCGACAGGACCATCGCCGCAACGATCGTGAGCGAGAACTGGCGATAGATAACCCCGGTGGAGCCGCCAAAAAACGCCATGGGCAAGAACACTGCGGACAGCACGAGCCCGATCGCGATCAGAGCGGTCTGGATTTCCTGCATGGATTGAATCGTGGCTTCGCGAGCGCTCATGCCCGGATTCTCATCCATCAAGCGCTCGACATTCTCCACCACGACGATGGCGTCATCCACCAGCAGGCCAATGGCCAGAACCAGGCCGAACAGGGTGAGCGTGTTGATCGAAAATCCTGCCACATAGAGCACCGCAAAAGTGCCCAGCAGTACCACCGGCACAGCAATCGCGGGGATCAGGGTTGCGCGCCAGCTTTGCAGGAACACGAACATGACGATCACCACCAGCACGATGGCTTCAATCAGGGCCTTGCTGACTTCTTCAATCGAAAGCTTGATGAAATCCGTGCTGTCATTGCCATAGGAATAGGCGAGGCCTTCCGGCAAATCTTCTGCCAACTCCGCCATCTTGGCCTTTACAGCTTCTGCGGTTTTCAGCGCGTCTGCGCCGGGCGATAGCGAAATCCCCAGACCTGAAGCAGGGTGCCGGTTGACGCGGCTGGTCACCGCATAGTTTTCCGAGCCGATTTCAACCCGTGCCACGTCGCCGATCGTCACGCTTGAACCGTCGCGCTCGGTCTTCAGGACAATCCGCTCAAACTCCTCGGGGGTTTGCAGGCGGGATCGCGCGGTGAGCGTGGCATTCAGCATCTGGCCTTGCGGTGATGGAGTGCCACCAATCTCGCCAGCGGCAACTTCCGTGTTCTGCGCCCTGATCGCAGCAATCACGTCGCTCGGCATCAGTCGAACTGCCGCAAGACGGTGCGGATCAAGCCAGATGCGCATCGCATTCTGCGATCCGAAGACGTTGACTTCACCAACGCCCTGCACGCGGGAAATCGGATCTTGTATGTGGGATGCCAGGTAGTCCGCGACACTTTCATTCGAGCGTGCGTCGGTGGAATCGTACACCGAAATGAGCATCAACTGATCCGGGTTCGATTTGATGACCCGGACGCCCTGATCCTGCACCGCCTGAGGCAGACGGGATATGGCGCTGCTGATCTGGTTCTGGACCTGCACTTGCGCGATGTCTGGGTCGACACCCTTGGCAAACGTCGCGGTGATGCTCGACTGACCGCGACTTGAAGAGCGGGCACTAAAATACAGCAACCCGTCGATTCCGGTGAGCTGCTGCTCCAGGATCTGGGTTACGCTATTTTCAACCGTTTCAGCAGATGCACCGGGATAAGTGGCGCGGATATGGATCGAGGTTGGCGCAATGTCCGGATATTGTTCGTTCGGCAGTGCAGTCAGCGCGCCCAGTCCTGCCAACATCACGATGATGGCGAGTACCCAGGCGAAAATCGGCCGCTCGATGAAGATGCGTGACATTGCCCTGTCAGCTCTTGCTCACGGCCGGTTTGTCTTGCTGAGGCCCCAGCCGTTGCGGCGAACTGGCAGGCATAGGACGGACGGTATCTCCATTCTTCAGGGCGTTCAGTCCTTGCAGGATTACCTTGTCGCCTCTGGCCACGCCCTTGGTAACGACCCATGACTGGCCGTGGGTGCGGCTGGTTTCGATTTTGCGGCGCTGTGCCTTGTTGTCCTTGCCCACAACGAAAACGTATGCACTGCCATCGAAATCGCGCAGCACGGCCGGTTGAGGCACCAAATAGGCGTTGGGATCGATTGCCTGGTCGAATACGGCGTTTACGAACATTCCCGGAAGCAGCAGGTTCTGTGGATTGGAGAAGCGCGCTCTCAACGTAACGGTGCCAGTGTTCTCATTCACCGTGACTTCGGAAAATTCGACAGTTCCGGGCAGTTCATATTCGCTTCCGTCATCGAATATCAGTCGAACCTCTGTCGAAGCTCCGCTCACGCCTCCCTGCGCCAGCCTGCGGCGTAGGGCAGTCAACTGGGAAACCGATTGCTGCATGTCGACATAGATCGGATCGGTACGCTGGATCACAGCCAGCGGCGTTGTCTGGCTGGCGCTGGCCAGCGCGCCGACCGTAACCAGCGACCGACCGATACGGCCGCTGATCGGCGCGGGGACACTTGTGAAGCGCAGGTTAATCCGCGTGGTTTCCAGAGCGGCGGCGTTCTGGTCTACCGCAGCGCGCGCAGAACGGGCCTGTGCCGCAGCATCGGTGTAATCCTGCTTCGCGATTGCTTCCATTTCAGCCAGCGGGCGAAAGCGATTGGCCTTGGCAATCGCGGCGTCGGCGGATGCCTTGGCGCTGGCAAGGTTGGCTTCGGCCTGATTGACCGCTGCGCGATAGAGGCTGGGATCAATTTCAAACAGTGGCTGCCCAGCGCGGACATAGCCGCCTTCCGTGAAGAAACGCTTGCGGATGACGCCGCTCACCTGCGGGCGGACCTCGCTGGTTTCGTAGGCAACGGTTCGCCCAGCCAGCGTTACTGACAGCGGCACGGCCTGCGGCGTGATCATAACGAACCCCACCTCACGCGTGCGTTGCGCATTCGCATCCGATTGCTTGTCGGTTGATGGAGAACAGGAAGCGAGGCTGGCGGCGATCAGCAAGGTTGCCGGGATAAACAAAAATCGAAGGGATGACATTGATTATGCTGCTTGGACCATAGGTGCCAAGACAATACCCACGACACCCCGATGTGCAACAGCGGCGGGAGGGGTTAAATTCGGCGATACGGTTTCTTGCATTGAGATTTCCGACCCTTTCCCTGTCACCACGTATTTTGCGTTTGCGAAGGCCCGGCATCGCACGGGTATCTTGCCCATGGCAATCGTTTATGGCGGGATTCCGTTATTATTTGGAATTACTTAGCGCGGACCGGCTTTTCAGCCTCTTTCACTAAGCAGATCGGTGAGGAATTGCGGATAGTTGAGGAGGCGTTCGCCGGCCATCGGAGGGTTCAACCGATCGAGCGTGCGCGCCAGCATCAGCGGGGCGGAAACCATGCCTCCCCATGCCTCCAGTCCAAATGTCCACCACGTCCCGTCCAATCCATCCACCTGCACTCGCGTCAGCTCAATCCGGCAGATGTCAGACGATTGGGTGGATGCATCTTTAGCGCCCGGACGTTCATCCATGGGCTCCGCATCCCGATACGCATACGATGCTCCGTACGAAGAGAAGTGACGTAGTTGCCGTTCCTTCTGCACGATCACACGTGTTGCCTGCGTGGGCACCAGCCATTTCCACTTGCCCCATATTTCCATACGATTACGTTCAAGCCGCGTGATCAATGCCTTTGTATCGCCGTAACCGCTGTCACTGGATGACGGATTCCTGAGCTTGCAAGCAATCTCAGTATTGCCAGGCATCAGGAAATAATGGTCGGTGTATTGTTCCGTTATCGACGCGGCAGCCCATTGCGGCCCGCTGAACCAGCCGGACACGTCGTCTGGGCACTGTCCTTCCCAGAACCACCGCAGTTCGGCAGAAAGCTGCATGGGTTCTCCATCGGTCAAATGATTGGATGCATCGCAATTAACGAGCAGGTGCGCCACATTGTTCCCGCCAAATGGATGAACGTATCGACTTCCATCGCGGTGTTTACGCCGGGCAACCCGACGATTGCGACCAGCCGCAAACGCTAAATCGCCCGCGGGTTGCTGTTGCCTGCTGACAGGCCCATGTTGGGGGCTGCCTTCTGGAGGGCATCAGATGATGCAGACGCGTACCGAGAGTGACACTCTTGGCGAAATTGACGTCCCGGCGGATGCCTACTGGGGCGCGCAAACGCAGCGCAGCTTACAGAATTTCTCGTTCGCGCCACACGAACGGATGCCTATCGCAATCGTCCATGCGCTTGCTGTGGTGAAGCAGGCTGCCGCAAGGGTGAACAGCCGGCACGGGCTGGGCGAGGAACTCTGCAATGCGATTGTATTCGCTGCCTCGGAAGTTTCCGCGGGCCAGCACTACGATCAGTTCCCGCTGACTATCTGGCAAACGGGCAGCGGCACCCAGACAAACATGAACGTGAACGAGGTGATTGCCGGGCGCGCCAACGAAATGCTTACCGGCAACCGCGGCGGCAAGACGCCGGTCCACCCAAACGATCACGTCAACAAGAGCCAGTCTTCCAACGACAGCTTTCCTACTGCGCTGCATATTGCTGCGGTTCAGGCGATTGGCGACCGGCTTGTTCCCGCGCTTGATCGGCTGGAAAGCGCGTTAGCGAGGAAGGCAGCTGAATGGGCGCAGATCGTCAAGATCGGCCGTACGCATTTTCAAGACGCTACGCCGCTTACGCTTGGTCAGGAGTTTTCAGGTTATGCGCACCAGCTAACGCAGTGCCGTGTCCGCATCATGCGCACGGTTGAAGATGACCTGCTGCCTTTAGCGCAGGGCGGCACTGCGGTTGGCACCGGCATCAATGCGCCTGAAGGCTTCGACGATGAAGTTGTCGAAGTGATTGCGCAGATTACTGGTATTGCCTTTCGCCCTTCGCCGAACAAGTTCGAGGCTCTTGGTTCCAATGATCCGCTGGTTCAGGCATCCGCAACGCTGGCAACGCTGGCAGTCGCGCTCAACAAAATTGCCAACGACATCCGGATGCTGGGCAGCGGACCACGCTGCGGCATCGGGGAAATCGAACTGCCCGCGAATGAGCCGGGCAGTTCGATCATGCCGGGCAAGGTCAATCCCACGCAGTGCGAAATGTTGACGATGGTGGCCGCGCAAGTGATCGGCAATCATCAGGCCGTCACTTTTGGTGGCGCGCAGGGGCAGTTTGAACTCAACGTGTTCAAGCCGATGATCGGGGCCAATGTTCTGCGCTCCATTGATCTGCTGGCTACCGGAATGGACAGTTTCGCAGAGCGGTGCGTTGAAGGGCTAGAGCCGAACCGGGAGCGGATTGCTCATCACCTTGAAAATTCGCTGATGCTGGCGACGGCGCTTGTTCCCGTGGTTGGCTATGACACTGCGGCGAAGATTGCCAAGCATGCGTTGGCTGAGGGGATCACCTTGCGCGAAGCAGCACGGGATCTCGATGCGGTGGATGAGGTAACGTTCGATCGAGTGGTTCGGCCGGAGTCGATGATCTGACTTGCCAGCAGATGTGAGGAGAGCGGCCACCCGAAAGTGACCGCTCTTAAAAATCCGGCATTTATGGTGCGGCGTTAGCCCAGCGCACCCATCATCAGGCGGGCCATGTCGCCCGAGGTGATCGGCTTACGATCGCCTGCGCCTGCGCCAGTGCCCACAGCTTTGGCGCCGCCAAGCCCTTCACGTGGACTTGTATCAACGTCCTTGCCTAGTTCGCGCAGAGCGCCGACGTTGCAGTTCTGACGACCGCCCATATCCTCGATCACCGTGCTGCGCAGCGCCGTAAGCGCGTTGCGGTGAGTGATCTTGTCGACCTGGTCATCGGTGAGCTTGCGGGTGGTTTCCCAAAGCCGTTCCGGGCAGTTCGGCCACAGCGTGTCGGAGTGCGGATAATCGCATTCCCAAGTCACGCGGTCTTCATTCATGTGGTGCAACAGTTCCAGCCCGGCTTCGTCATCGAGGAAGCAGGTGTAGAAGTGACGGTTGAAAACGTCACTGGGCTGTTCGCCATCGAATGAGACGTTGGTCCACTGGCCGTGGCGAGCATTGGTGAAGTTGGCGCGTTCCACGAAGTAGGGAATCCAGCCGATGCCACCTTCGGAAAGCGCCATGCGCAGATCGGGATACTTCTTCCACATCGGTGCGTAGAGCCAGTCTGCCGCAGCGTTCACAATCGAAATCGGCATCGTCGTGATCCATGCCGAGATCGGCGTTTCGGCAGAGGCATGGGGGGCCTGATCGCCGCTACCGATGTGGCAGTTGATCAGGATGTCATAGTCGATGATCGCCTTCCAGAATGGGTCCCAATACTCATTGTGGATTGAAGGCATGCCCAGCTTGGAGGGGTTATCGGGGAAGCTGATCGCATGGACGCCAAGATCGGAAATGCGCTTCAGTTCCTTCAACGTCTCGTTGAGGTCCCAGAGCGGCAGGATGGCGCAGGGGATCAGGCGCCCCGGCGCGGCACCGCACCAGTCATGGATGTGCCAATCATTGTAGGCACGCACCGCCAGCAGCGAAAGTTCGTCAGCGTTCTTGAAGAACGTTGCACCAGCAAACTGCGGGAAGGTTGGGAAGTTCAGCGAGCCAAGCACGCCATTGACGTTCATGTCATCGATGCGGGCCTTAGGATCATAGCAACCCTTGCGCATCTGTTCGAAATTGTCGGGCTCAATGCCGTATTCATCCAGCGGGCGACCGACGACAGCGTTTGAGCCAACTGTAGGGTGGAGATTGCCCTTGAAGGTCCAAACGTCCTTGCCGTTACGGTTGATGAGCTTGGGGGCTTCTTCCAGCCGGTTCTTCGGCCAATGGCGGATGAATGCATCGCCCGGTTCAATATTATGGTCGTCGACACTGACGAGGACCATGTCATTCATTTCCATCGACTCTACTCCCAAGTTCCCGATTGAAGTTTTACGCCCTTCCGGGATGTAAGGAAACTCCATCACAATTGCCGGGCCACCAATCTTCAATTTTGCGGCAGTGGCCCGAACCGCTTTGGCAGTTCGCGTAATTGAATTTTGGCTAGATCAAGATGTTGCTTGGAGCAATATGGGCGCCGAGACGGAGCGCGAATATCCCGGGGGCGATCCATCTTCATGGAACGCGCCGGCAGCCATGTCGGACTGCGGAGCGCCGACCAACGGTGGGCGCATGGCCGATGCAATGCGGCCTCTTGTCGATGGATGCAGATCGGGCGGGCGCGCGAATTGCCCCGGCGCGCCCGGCCTCTCTTAGGCAATTAGGTAACGCGAAGGCCGCTTACGGTGCAGGAGCAGCCGTCGTCGCGGTGGCAACAGCCGCATCCGTTGCGAGAACGGCTGCTGCGGATGCCGCTTCAGCTGCTTCCGTTGCTGCTTCCGTTGCTGCTTCAGCTGCTTCCGTTGCTGCTTCGGTCGCTTCAGTTACGGCTTTCTCAGCGGGCTTTTCGCAAGCAGCGAGAAAAAGCGGAGCCGAGGCGATCAAAAGAAACGATGCTGTTTTCTTCATTTGTGTTTCCTGACAATGCTCAACATCCATTATTGGCTGAGCTGACCCACTAATACTCCCGTCACGGGGATACTGTCTATCTCTTTCCATACTTTGGTGATGCAAAATGCGCAAAACACTCGCATTCTGTTAGTCATACTGCGCCGTTCGCTCCGCTTCCGGTAAACTTTAGGAGTATTTCCTTTACCGCTTCGGGCTGCTCCTGCTGCACCCAGTCACCGCTGTTTCCGATAGGTTTGCCCGATTGCCTGGACTTGTCACCCGGCGTCGAGTTGGCGCTTGCGCCTGCCCGGCAATTGTCCCTATCGGCCGGACACAATTGGGAGAACTGAAAATGACGGAAACCGCCCTTGTGATCGGCGGTTCCGGGCCGACCGGACCACACATTGTTGAAGGATTGCGGGCACGCGGGTTCAAGGTGAGCGTGCTCAACCGGGGCGTTCATCCCTATCCCTTTCCAGATGATGTGGAGCGGATTGTCGGGGATCCGCACTTCATTGAGCCAATGGAACAGGCGCTCGGCGATCGCACTTTTGATGTAGTGATCGCCACATACGGGCGGTTACGGGCGACTTCACAAGCAATGAAGGGGCGGACGGGCCATTTCATCGCCGTCGGTGGCTGTGTCGGCTATCGCGGGTTTTCCGCGCCGCAAGAAAACTTCCCTGCGGGCTTGATGTTGCCGGTTCGGGAAACGGCTCAGCTGGCCGGGCCAGGCGATCACCAATTTGAACGGCAAGTGGCCGCAGCCGAAGCGGCGATGTTCGGTCTGCACCCTGAAGGCACGCTGCTGCGCTATCCATACGTGTATGGCCCGCGGCAAGTAACGCCGCGAGAATGGTCGCTGGTGCGCCGAGTACTCGATGGGCGGCGGGCGGTCGTGGTGCTGCACGGCGGCTTGACCCTGTTCTCGCACATTTATTCTGAAAATGCGGCGCATGCCCTGTTGCTCGCTGTCGATAAGCGGGATGTCGCGGCGGGCAAGGCATACAACTGCGCCGATGATGAGCAGGTCGATCAGCGACAGCTCATCCAGATTGGCGCTGCGGCGCTCGGCGCGGAGATGGAGCTGATCTCTGTGCCGGATATCGAATCGGTGCACCGCGCGCTCATCCAACCGGTGCCCTATCACTTCCTTGGCGATACTTACGCGATCCGCGCCGATCTGGGCTATCGCGATCTCGTCCCTGCGGTGGAAGCTATTACCCGGACGGTGCAGTGGTACCGGGATAACCCGCTGGAATACGGCGGGGAACACGAACAACGCCGCAAAGACGTGTTCGACTATGAGGCCGAGGATCGGCTGATCCAGCTGTTCCGTGACTACAGCAAGGCCGTGGCGGACGTGGATTTTCGCCCGCTCCACGAAAACTATGCCTACCATCCCTATGCCCATCCCAAGGAACATCGGCAGGGGCGGGATGAACGCGGGCGTTAGGCGCGCGGCAATAGCTGCGCGCGCCTAACCAGGAACTTAGCTTACGATCTCTTCGCGCAGTGTCTTGCTGGATTGCCAGAACAGATAAGCCGTGACGAAGCCGACCATGCCAAGAATTACCAACGCCCAGCGGAGCCCTTCTCCGATACCCAGGCTGGCGCCAATCGTGTCGCTCATCACGCCCACCAGCAAAGGTCCAAGGCCAAGCCCGAACAGGTTGCCAAGAAACAGCAGAAGTGCAGAATTGGTTGCGCGCATATTGGCTGGCGAGACACTGAAGGCGGCTGCGAAAGCCGGCCCGTACCAAATCGCCGCGATCAGCCCATGCAGACCCATCAGTATGAGCGACCAGCCGAAATCCGGGGCAAGCAGTGCGGCGGCAAATACGGGAATGTCTATAAGTGCGGCGATGGCCGGAATGTAAACATAGCGGCGAGGGTCAGCCGGGCCCACCCGGTCAGCCAGCCAGCCGCCCCACCAAAGGCCAATTGCAGCGGCTACTCCGTTAGTAAGGCCAAGCGCGATGCCGAGCAGGCCCACCGAACCAAGGGCATATCCAAAATAAGCGCCGATGCTTTCTGCACTTGCCGCCAATTCTGCCGCGTGGTTGCGCAGGTAGAACGAGGCAAGAAACGGGGCGTACCCGATCATCATGAATACCTTGAGGATCTGCGCTACCGCCATGAAACGGTATGACCGCTTCGACCAGAGGTAGCGGAACGTATCCATCATCGTAGGAGTGTCGCCAGAAAGCCCTGTTGTATTAGTCGCTCGAGCCACCAACTTGCGGGGCTCAATCAGCGTGAACGCGGCAAGCAACGCAAAGGCAAGACCTGGGGCACCCGCGACCAAGAACGCAGTGCGCCAACCATAGGCATCTGCGACCAGTCCTCCGAATGCCATTCCCACCAGCCCGCCGAATGACGAACCCAAGCCATAGAAAGCCAGCGCAGACCCACGTTTTTCGGGTGGAGCATAGTCCATGATCAGTGAGTGGGCGGGAGGTGTGCAGCCCGCTTCGCCGATGCCAACGCCCACACGTGCAAGCGCAAGCTGGGCGAAGTTATGCACGAAGGCGCAGGCCACCGTGAACAGGCTCCACACTGCCGTTGCCGCTGAAATGATCAGCGGCCTGTTGCTGCGTTCTGCCAGTCGAGCGATTGGCAAGCCCAGGAATGTATACAGAAGGCCAAACGCCAGCCCGGTCAACATTCCGAGTTGCCAGTCAGCAAGCCCAAGGTCCTGTTTGATCGGCTCTGCCAGGATGTTGACGACCGTTCGATCCAGATAGTTGAAGATGCTGATGATCAGCAGCATTGTCATCGCATAGCGGCGATAGGCCGGGCCTATCAGTTCGGACGGGTGCGTAATGGTGCCCGCGTTTGAGCGGTCAACGGTTGCTGCGTCCATGCGATGGTGTCCCCTCTGTCTTTTTGGGTGCGTATCCACCCTGATCCCTATTTCCGCTGCTCAACACGATTACATCTGCAGACGCAACCGCATTCCATCCGGCAGTAAATACTGCCGATTACTTGAGGGCCGGCGCATTTCGGTTATTGCGCTGCAAGCTTCGTTGACAACACGGGATTGCGCATACATCCTCAGGGCCGCCAAGGGCGTAGAAGTAACGGCGAAGAACCGGGCGACTGCCGGTTCCTCAAAATAGATCGTACTCACGCCGCGAAGACTGAACGATCGGAGAGGATCGCCATGACCGAATTACGGCCCATTTCTGCAGACTCGCATATAGTTGAGCCACCCCACTGCTATATCGATTTTATTGATCCGGCATTTCGTGACCGTGCGCCGCGCATCATTGATCACAAGGAAAGCGGCGGCGACAAGTACTTGATCGAAGGCTTCCCGAATCCGGTTGGTCTTAATTCGCTGGCTGCAGCAGGCAAGGATCCGAAAGAAATCCGCGTGGAAGGGGATCGCTTTACGGCTCTCCACCGCAGTAGCTGGGATCCGAAGTTCCGCATTGCCGATATGGACAAGGACGGGGTTGCGGCTGAGTTTATATATCCCACGATTGGCATGCTGATCTGCAATCTCAAAGATCTGGATTACAAGAACGCCTGCATGCATGCCTATAACCGCTGGCTGGAAACTTACGTGGGAGAAGCTCCAGATCGTATATACGGCCTCGGCCAAACGGCGGTGCGGTCAGTCGATGAAGCGATCGAGGATTTCCGCCGTATCAAGGAGCTTGGTTTCAAGGGCGTGATGATGCCGGGCTATCCCGGAACCGAGTTCGATTATGACGACCCGCGCTTCGATGCCTTGTGGGATGCGTCCATCGATCTCGACCTGCCGATCAGTTTTCATATCCTGACGACCGGCGCGAATGGGGGCTGGGATGCGCGCGGGCCGAAGCTGAATGGCTTCATGGCGATTATCCGCGGCTGTCAGGACATCATCGGCATGTTCATCTACGGCGGCGTGTTCGCTCGCAAGCCGGATCTGAAACTGGTGTGTGTGGAGGCTGACGCCGGTTGGGCACCGCATTACAAGTACCGGCTCGATCACGCCTATGAAAGGCACCGGTTCTGGCAGAAGTGTGCCGAACTTCCCCGTATGCCGAGTGAATACTTTGACGATAACGTCTATCTGACGTTCCAGGACGACTATTCTGCGTTCAAGGCGGTGGGCCAGATCAATCCCAACCGTTTGCTCTGGGCTAGCGATTTCCCGCATTCGGATTCGACATGGCCGTGGAGTCAGGATGTTCTTGCAAAACAGACCGCGCATCTCACGCCGGATCAGAAGCAAAGGATTCTGCGTGACAATACGCGAGAACTTTACAAGCTGGACTAAATGGGGCCATTTTTGCCCGATCCGGGGCGCGCAAGCGAACTACGTAATCTTCCGCTATGGCCAGCGGCGGTTATATGACTGATATGTTGATATAGCTAATGCCCGATACAGGGCGGAGTGGGAGTTGAAGAGATGAATAAGCCAGACGTGCAGAGCACGTTTCAGGCCGACGTTTTCGTGCCGAGCGAGCATTGGACCAGTCCAAAGCGGGATGCCGCAGAGCGCGAGAAGTTGTGGCCGAAAGTCTGGCTGCCTGTGTGTCGCGAAGATCGATTGCAAACCAAAGGCAACTTCGTAGCGCAGGACATTCTCGACGATCCTATTCTCGTCGTCAAAACTGGTGACGGGCCGGATGATCTTTCGGTCATATATAACGTGTGTCAGCATCGCGGCCGCCGTCTTGTTGATCGGCCGTATGGAACACTGGGGCAGGAAATATCTTGCCGGTTCCACGGCTGGCGCTACGGCTGGGACGGCGCTGTCACGCATGTAACGGACGAGGATGATTGGGACGGTTGCCCTTCTTTCGATAAGTCCAAGCTGGCGATCCCCCAGGTCCGCGTTGGGCGTTGGGCGGGGTTCATTTTCGTGTGTCTCGATCAAGATGTGGAGCCGCTTGATCAATGGATCGCCCCGGTCGCCGAAGCGCTTGATCCCTTCCGCCTTGACCAGTGCAAGCCGCATTTCTGGGCGCGGATGCACACGCCGGTGAATTGGAAAGTGTTCATCGAAGCCTTCAATGAAGGGTATCACGCGGGTGAAACGCACAAGTCCGGCATCAACTATCGCCCCGGAAAGTCACCCGGCGCGGCGGCTGGCCCGCACGGCCATTTCTGGACCGAAGGTGGCAGTTTGACGCAATACCGGGTTCGCGGGGCCAATGCCTGGAAATCCAGCGTCACGGTTCAGGAAAGCCTTTGGGCCAACATGGCGCATCTTTACGACACCCTGTTCGCCCTGACACTCGATCCTTCCATGAAGGCGGCCGAACGGCTTAAGCAGTTGCCGGATGACACGCCGCCCGAAACGGTGCTGCCCACATACTATCAGTACATAATCGAGGAAACCGAAAAAACCGGCGCAACTTTCCCCCGCGAGCTGACGATAGAAAAGTGGGCTGCGGCAGGCACGGACTGGCACATTTTCCCGAACTTCATCATCCTGCCCTCGTTTGATGGGGCGCTGGTCTATCGGGCGCTTCCCGATCCAAAGGATCGCGACAAGTGCTATATCGATATCTGGTCGCTGGGTCGATTCCCACAGGATTACGAAGGACCAACAGAGCCCACTTTCTATGACGGGTTTGAATCGTTCAAGGGCAACAACCCGTTTCTTGAAGAAGACTTTGAGAACATGGAGGCGGTCAATTCCGGCATGAAGTCTCGCGGCTTCCGAGGGGCAACTTTCAATCCTTCGCAGGAAGCGCACGTTTCGCATTTCCACCGCATGCTGGATGAATATTGCGGCGAGCCTTGATCGCCTGATCCGGGGTCCGTTGAAAGGATATCAGAGGACCCCCTTCACAATCTGCGAATCCGGTTGCTTCTCGGCTGAAATGGCATGACTATGCCAAGCAGCAGATGCCCGCCCCCGCCGTGGGGACAGAGGCAAAGACGGCGGGAGAGAGCGTGAAGGATTTTTCCGGACGGATCGCTATCGTCACGGGCGGCGGCTCGGGCATTGGGCGCGAACTGGTACGCCAGCTTGTGGCGCAGGGGTGCCACGTTGCGATGGCGGACGTTTCCGCCTCCGGCATGGCGGAAACGGAGCGGCTTTGCCGCGTTGATGGCCTGCCGCAAGGTACCCGCATTCTCAGCACGGTAGTGGATGTATCTCAGCAACATCAGCTTGAGGCGCTGCGAGACCGTGTGCAGCAGGACTTCGGCACCGATCACATCAATTTGCTGATCAACAACGCCGGAATTGGCCGTGCCGGCTCATTATTTCTTGATAGCAGGGAGGAATGGGAGCGCACCTTCGGCATCACCTTTGGGGGCGTCTATCTGGGGACGCGTGTATTCCTGCCGATGTTGGTCGCGTCAGAGGAAGGCTGGATCGTCAATGTCTCCAGCGTCAATGGGTTTTGGGCCACGGTGGGCACCAATCAGTCCAATTCAGCCTACGCAACGGCCAAGTTCGCGGTGAAGGGCTTCACCGAGGCGATGATCGCCGATCTACGCAATAACGCACCGCATGTGGGATGCTCCGTTGTGATGCCGGGGTTCATCGGCACTGACATTCTCGGCAATTCTTATCGTATTGCGGCAGGCCGTAATGATGATGCTGTGCAGCCGACCAGCGCAGAAGTTGAAGCCGCGCGCGAACGAATGCGCCGCAAGGGCCTCGATCCAGATGGCAAGTCGGACGAAGATGTCATCGAATACGAAAAGCAGATGTCGGACGGATATCGCACCACGGCACCGACAACCGCGGCAGAGGCTGCAACCATCATTCTGGACGGCGTGCGGGCCGGTAAGTGGCGCATTCTGGTAGGGGATGATGCACACGAGTTGGATGCCAAGGTCCGCGCCGATCCGGAGGCAGCCTATGAACCGGGGTTCTTTGAACTGTTCGGCAGGCCTGAATTAGTGGGCGGCCGCGTCAGTTAAAAGCAAAGCATAAAAGACGGGAGAGAACAGCAATGAACGCGAACAAGCCGCTGGTAATTACCGCATCGATCAACGGGGAACGCACCAAGGAGCAGAATCCCCATGTTCCGCGCACGTATGATGAAATCGTGAAGGCCGCGCTGGCCAGCTATGACGCAGGCGCTTCACTGATCCATGCACACGCCAGCAATATGGGCCTGGTGGCGGAGGAAGCTGCGGAGGATTACCTTAAGGCGTGGCGCCGCATCCTTGCAGAGCGGCCTGGCTCGCTTTGGTATCCCACGCTTACCCGCGGCCTTGGCGGTGAAATTCGGCATATTCTGGCAATCGACGATGAGGTGGGCATCGAGTTCGGCTGTGTCGATCCCGGCTCGGTGGCATTTGCGAAGCTGGATGATGAAGGCGTGCCGGTTGGCCATTATTACGCCAATTCGCTGGAATCCATCCGTGCGGACTTCGCCGCTTTCACCGAACGGAAGATCGGCCCGGCACTTGCCATCTATGAGCCGCATTACCTGCGGATCGTGCTGGCGTTCCACAACGCAGGCAAGCTGGCCCCCGGTTCCGTGCTGAACTTCTATTTCGGCGGTGATTATGGGCTGGGTGGCACGAATTCGGTGCCGTTTGGTCTGCGGCCTACTGAAGCGTCGCTTCAGGCTTACCTGGATATTCTTGGCGATGTCGATTTGCCGTGGACAGTTTCTGTCTGGGGTGGAGACATCTTCGACAGCAATCTCGCGCAGCTTGCCATCGCCAAGGGCGGGCATGTGCTGGTGGGCATAGAGCCTTATTTCCACCCGGAACGGGCGCTCAGTAACGAGGAGCAGATCGGCCGCGTGGTTGAAATGGCGAAGGCAGCCGGGCGCCCGATTGCGGGCCGTGAAGAGACGCTGGAAGTGTTCAAGTCTCCCCGCCGCAAGTCTGCGAGCGCCGAACCCGTATGAATGAAGGGGCAGCGATCGGGCCGCTGTTGCAGCGGCTCGAAATGCTTGAGCGTGACCTTGCGGACCTGAAGGCAAAGGAAGAAATTCGCGAACTGTTCAACCGCTATGGCTTCACCGCGGATTGCGGCGATGCCAATGGCTATGCGCAGGTTTGGGCAAGCGATGCGGTTTATGATGGCAATGGTCACCGGATCGAGGGGCGGGATGCGTTTCGCACCGGGATTGCCGATCCTGATGGCATCCACAAGCGCGAGATCGAAAGCAAGGGCAGCTTGCACACGACCGGGGCGCTGACGATCCGCGTTGAGGGGGTCAGGGCATGGGCTGAAGGGCCGACGCTGGTCTGGGTGGGGCAGGATGCTGGCGGCTACAGGATATTCACATTGTCATATAACCATTGGGATCTGGAACACCGCGAAGGCCGCTGGCAGATCTTGAAGCGCATCAGCAGACCAGTAGCACCGGGCAATGCGCCCAAGGTTTTTACCTCATGGACCGCGACTTGATAGACAAATGGTGACGGGAGCAACGATGTCTGATGTTCAGGAACTGCTTGCGCAGGCTTTGAGGCGGATTGAACGGCTTGAGGATGAAGCGGCGATCCGCGAGGTCATGACCCGCTATGGTCTCGCCGTAGACAGCGGCGATGAAGATGCCTGCGCGCAGATCTATGCCGAGGATTGCCATATCGACATTGACGGCATCGCCTTCATGGATGGCCGCGAACAGAGCAGGGGCATCGTATCGTCCCCGCTCCATCAGGAAATCATGCCAAATTGTGCCCATGTGATGGGGCCGTTCACGGTGAAGATTGATGGGCAGAGCGCGGTCGCGACCGGCTATGCCACCGTCTACCTCAAGGAAGGGGATCAGGTCCGCGTCTGGCGGCAATCTTACGGTCGTTGGGAACTGGTGAAGCGCGATGACCGCTGGCAGGTTCTGAAGCGTATCTCGCGCAGCACCGGGCGCGATGATTGCCAGGCCCTGCTCAACAAGGGAGTGTAGCGCTGTGCAAGATAGGCCTTTGGTAAAGCCCGATTTTCTGCCGCCCGATGGGTACCTTTCGCCGCACATCGCGCAGCTTGAAAAGGAAAAGCTCTGGCCGCGTGTCTGGCTGATTGCCGCGCGTGAGGAGCAATTCAAGCGGCGTGGTGATTTCGTGACGTTCGATATTGCTGACGAATCCATTCTGATCGTTCGCGGCAAGGACGATCAGCTGCGCGCGTTCTATAACGTGTGTCAGCATCGGGGGCGTCGGCTGGTTGATGCCGAGTACGGCAACCTTGGCTCGCAGGTCGTTTGCGGGTTTCATGCGTGGCGCTATCAGCTGGATGGCGAAGTCGACTACATCAAGAATGAGGAAGACTGGGCGGAATCGGAATCCTTCTGCCGTGACAATCTGAACCTGAAGCCGGTTCGGCTGGAAACCTGGGCGGGCTGGGTCTGGGTGACGATGGATGAGGAGATTGAGCCACTGCTCGATTATCTCGATCCCGCTCCGCGCCTCTTCGCCAATTTCGAGTTCGAAAACTGCCGCATAACCTGGTTCAAATCGTTCGTGGCCGATTGCAACTGGAAGGTGGCGATGGACGCTTTCAATGAGGCCTATCACTCGGAAGGTACGCACCAGCAGTTGAACCGTTTCGGCGTCGACAAGCAGAAGGTGCCGGCCGTGCCAGTGGGCCGCCATGCCGCATTGCGGGTTTCGCGCAATTCAACATCTGAGGGCAGCCTGCTCAATCAGGCGAAAATCGATCTGCGCAAGCATATGGTAGAGCTGGGCAAGGAACTGCAGGGCACTCTCCACGCGCTTTACACGGACTATTTCGTGCGTGCGGCAGAGCGGCTTCTGGAGGAAGTCAGCGAGGATGCCGGGCCGGTGGAGGTCATGGCCGCATTCAAGAAATTTCATCGCCAGGAGATGGAGAAGGCTGGCGCGCGCTGGCCCAAAAACCTGACGGATGAACAAGTGAACGAGGCAGGCGGCACTTTCATCCTGTTCCCGAATACGATCATGCTGGCCGCCTATGACGGGGCGCTTTGGTATCGCTTGCGGCCCAACGGGGATGATCCCGGCAACTGCATCTTCGATATCTGGTGGCTGGGTCGCCATGCCCCCGGCAAAGAGCCAGAGTTTCATCATGAGATCTATCGAAATACTGAGGAATTTCGCGGGCAGAATGCCTTTCTGGAACAGGATTTTGGCAATATGGCCGCAGTTCAGAAGGGCATGAAATCGCGCGGCTTCAAGGGCGGTGTGATTAACCCGCTGCAGGAGCGAACAGTGTCGCACCTGCATGATGTCGTCTTCGATTACATTTATGACGACGGGCGCCGGTTTCGATAACCGTCTGCCCTGATCGTCTTCAGACTTCGATCCCGGCCCGGGCGAGAGTACGCTGCGCCTGCTTGAGGTGCGGAGCGTCTATCATTTGCCCGTCGATCGAAAGTACGCCCGCGGACGGCTCGGCAGCGAAAGCTTCCACAATCTTGCGGGCATGGTCTATCGCTTCCTGCGATGGCGTATAGGCAGCGTTGATGACCGGCACCTGCGCGGGGTGAATGGCCATCATCCCGGTGAAGCCATCCGCTGCACTGCGTTCGGCCACGCGGCGCAGGGCATCGAGATCCTTGAAATTGGGCGAAACGGTGTCGATTGCTTCTGTCCCGGCGGCGTGGGCAGCAAACAGCGTCAGCGCGCGCGCAACCTCAAGCGGTTGGGTGTAGGTGCCGTCCGGCAGGCGCGCGGCCGTTGCCCCAAGCGCGGCGGGCAAGTCTTCTGCACCCCAGGTCAGGCCACACAGGCGAGAGTTCGCTTCGGCATAATCACCCAACCGAAACATCGCGAGCGGGGTTTCCGTCACAATCGGGAAGATTTTGCAATCAGTGCCTTCCAGATAGCTTTCCAGCTTGTGGATCGTCGGCAATCCCTCTGCCTTGGGCAAGGTGATCGCATCGGGGCGGTGCGGCAGCACGGCCATCAGGTCATCATGCGCCAGATCACCCTGCAAGGGGTTGATCCGCACGAACAGCTTCACATTCGTGCGCTCGCGATCGAGGAATGCAGCCACGGCTTCGCGCGCCATCTGCTTGTGAGCCAGCGAAACCGAATCCTCCAGGTCGAGGATTAGCGCGTCCGCCCCGGAATTGAGGGCTTTTTCCATTCGTTCCGGCCGGTCCCCCGGCACGAATAGCAAGGATGCCAGTCGCATTGTTGCAATACTCTCCCGTTTCAGTTGTGGCGCCGCCTAAAGCAAATCTGCCTTCGCTGCCATGGTTTTAAGATGGCGCAAATTCGTCTGCCCAATCGGAAATTGTCGCGAAACTTTCGGTGCGGGACGGAAAGATGAACAGGTTGTGCCCGGCTCCTTCCGGGCTGAATATCCGTACCTCGCGGCTGGATGCGAATTGTTGCCGCAACTCTTCGCCAGCAGTGACGAAATCGTGTGTGCCCGTCACCACCAGCACGGGGACTTTGATCTGAGCACTTGCCCGGTCACTCACGCCCGGAAACATCGAATAGATCCCTGGCATCGTAAGCAGCGGAGCGGAGGCACCACGCAGCGCCATCCTGCCATCCGGATCGGCATTATCGGTGTTGAATGAGGGGCTGCCTTTTTCCTTTCCCCGCTTGCTGGCGCGCGCTGCCTCTGGCGACTGCAATGCTGTGCCAAAGCGGCTGCGCACAAAGTCAGGCAGGCCGGTGCGCGCCCATTCCGGATCGCGCGAGGCTTCGACCACTTCTGGCGGCAAGAGTGCCGGTAAGCCGCCCGAGCCATAACCCAGCAGGGCTAGCCCGGCGAACGGAGCGGCGCGGGACTGCACTTCGATCATCATCACCGCGCCCATCGAGTGGCCGCAACCCAAAACTGTCGCATTGGGAATTGCCTCCAGCCCTTCTGCCAAGGTTCCCGCGCGCAGTCTCTCAACCGCCCGGCCGCTTGCGAGCACGTGCGCACTGGCCAGCAGGTCTGGCGTCAACGCGTATTCATCGCGGGGGGCGGTGCTACGTCCTATCGCCGCGCCGCGCCAGTGCCTCGGCCAAGCTGAAGCGGCGATCATCGCCTTCGCCTAGATCGAAGTAACTGAGGTTCGTTTGCCCGCCGGGGAGGCAATAGAGCGCAATGTTGGTTTGGGGCGCGCCTGTTGCCGGAGCGAT
>JAZQRJ010000085.1:0-4191 GCA_045629505.1 Novosphingobium sp. | reverse complement strand
GCATGCAAGACCGAATGTTCCGCAAGCCATTTTAAGCCACCCGCAAACCGCAGCGGCCACCGCGCGCGAGCACGTAGTGCTGCCTGGAAGTCCTTGCTGGCCTGGGCCCCGCCATTTGTCCAAGCGGTAGCCGCCATTGATCCGCTCGCTAGCGCGATACCCATACCGTCGCCAGCCAGGCTTGCGATCACCGCTCCCTGATCCCCAAGCCGGAAGATACCCGTACAGTCCGGCTCGGCACGCCAGCCATAGGGAATGTTCGCTACGCTCGACCAAGGGCCGATCGATCGCACACCTCCCATGCGATCAGCAAAAAGAGGGTTCTCTGCGGCTAATGAGGTAATGATTGTGTCGGTTGCACGACCTGACCCCGTCAGCAGAGATTTTGCTATAGAGATGCACAGGTTGGCTGATCCGTCCTCAAGCAGAACCAGCCCCGCGTAGCCTCCTTGGAAAGTATGGAGTTCAATCACGTTTCGGAGTGCGGCACGCAGCGATTTTGTCGGTTCCAGACGTACTCGCAACCCGATTGCAGGGTCTTTGCCACTGGCGGCCTTAGGCCGTGCAGAGCCATTGAGATCATGCTTACCTGTGGCCAGCATGATCGTATCGCTAAGCAGGCTCGCACCGTCACTTAGGTGGACACGGTGAGCCATTAGATCGATCCGCCTGCAGGCCGTCCCGCGCTCCACCGCGACCCCCTGCCTGATAGCTTGCTCAATCAGCGCGGCATCCAGAACAAAGCGGGATAGTCCGCATGCAGCGAAAGGCAAATCCGCCTCGACAGTGCGGGCACCGGAAACGATGCGAAGACGACCGATCGGGTGTGCTCCAAGTGCCTCGGCAGACAAGCCGAGGCGGGCCAACATGTCGATAGTGTCTGCGCTCATGAAGCCTCCACAGACGGTATCATGGGCTTCGCGGCTGCGTTCCAGCAGCGCTGGTTGCCCACCGTCTCGTGCCAGCAGAATTGCCGCAGCGCAGGCACTCGGCCCCCCGCCGACGATCAGCGGATGCGTTCGACGCATAACCGGAAAGGGAAATAACGGACGATACGAACGGATTCAGCATTGAGATCAACGTCAGCGAGGCGTTCAGACCATTCCGATGGACGGAGTGATCGGGCAATCGACAGTCGGCCGTCATGACGAACGATCGGATGAACCTGCAGGAGTTTCGCCAGAAAAGGAAAAAGTGCATAAGCGGCATGGTGGCGGTGCAAGTCGTTAACGAGCCAGCCAATGCGCGCATGCAGTTCCATATTTCGGAGGAAATCAGCCAACTGCGTGGTCGACATGTGGTGCGCTACCAAGCTGCTGATGACGACATCATATCCGTCGCCCAAGTGATCGGTGTAATCCCCGGTACGATATTCGATCACGGAGCTGGGACCAGTTGCGCCCCGTGCAATAGGTTCGCTCGCCGGATTGAGATCGATGCCCACGAGATCCGCCTTAATGCCGCGCCTGTGGGCCCACCTTTCAATGGTGCGAAGCATGTCGCCATGGCCAAACCCAACATCGAGCAATCGGAATTGGTCACGCCCTTCAAGCGCGCGAGAGAGAAAGGATAGCGTCGGTCTGGCAGCAAAGGTCCAGACATTAAGACGTGTCAGATCGCGCAACACAGTGGCGTAAACGGCCGCGTCCAGTTCCGGGGCGTCCATCGATTCCTCTTCTTGAGAGGGCTGATCGAGTGTCGCGATCATACTGTTCGAAACGAGAATCCTTCGGCCGCCAATCCCGGACCGAAAGCCAAAGCGATGCCGCTATCCTGACGCTGCGCCATCAATCGCTCCAACACGAACATTAGCGTAGCCGAGGACATGTTGCCGTTTTCTGCGAGCACTGCACGTGCCTCTGCTAACTTGCCTTGAACGAGGCTCAGCCCTTTCTCGACGGCGTCGAGAATGGACCGCCCACCAGCATGTATGGCCCAAGCGGCGATATCGTCGGCATTTCGACCATTAAGGATGGCAGATCGAAATTCAGCGTTCGACAATGCTTCCGCGATGCGGCCAGGCACTTCACCGGACAGATGCATGACGAAGCCGGAGTCCCCTATCGTCCAACGGATCAACTCGTCGCTGTCAGGAAGAGTCGCAGAAAAAAAGTCGTCTACCGCTATGCCTTCAGGATCAGAGCTTACGATGGCGGCCGCTGCGCCATCTCCGAACTGGAGCATCGCAAGAAGGGGTTCGAGGGAATCCACATCCTGCAAATGCAGCGTTGAGAGTTCGACCGCTACGACGAGTATGCGTGCGCGGGGATCGGAACGAGCGATATGATGGGCCGTCCGCAAAGCTGCGACGGCGGCATAGCATCCCATAAAGCCAATAAGCGTACGTTCGACTGTGCCCGGGAGGCCAAGTTCGCGGGCAATGATCTGATCTATTCCCGGTGCCACAAACCCGGTGCAGCTTGCTACAACCAGATGGGTAATATCATCCAGAGGTGCTTTTTCGGAGAGGCGTTCAATAGCTCGTATCGCAAGATTTGGCGCTTCAACGGCATAGGTCGCCATCCGGTCCGCCGTAGTAGGCATGCGGTCATAATAGTAACCACCAGGATCAACCGGCGAACCCCCACCGTTCGCACGAGGTAAAATCGACCAGCGATGCAGGATCCCCGACCGCCCGCTCATTCGGCCAAATAACTTCTGCTGAGTTTGGCCGCTGACGCGTTGGCCAGCCCAGTCAATGAATGCCTGATGGATGTCGTGATCCGGAACAGCCGTACCGATGGCGTGAATGTGAGCGATCATGCGTCTTGCCGTTTCATGTCCTGGACTAACGCAGCGCCGAGATTTTAGTGCCAATGAGTCGGGTCATATTTAATCAGCTGCTCTCGCTTTTATGAAGAAGGCGCTGATGCGGCACCGGATCGGCGGAGGCAGTTGAGCGCACCCGCGCCCACACCGCCTGCGCAACCGCTCGCCGAGGCACTGCCGGAGGCACAGGATTGGCGTGCGAAGCTCGGTCTAAGCTGACCACATGAGTCTCCGGGCGCTCCAACGCCGCGTGGCGAAGCTGGAGACCGCTCGGAAGCCGCGGCCATCACCCATCGTCATCATGTATGGTTCGTTCGACGAGTTCGCTGATGCCACCTATGCGGAGGTGATGGCTGGCAAGCTGGCAGGGGACTTCCTGCATATCCTCGACCATCTCCGCGAGTGGACGAGGGCGGCGTATGGGTGCTGGCGTATGCTCGCTGACGGTGAGCCAGCGTGGCGACAAGCGTGGCAAGAGTAGCAGCGTCAGCGGTAGATCGCATCCCGCTGCAAACCACTGGGATTTTTACGACAAAAATCGATAGCCGCATTCCACCGTGTCTCGAATCCTGCGATGCTCTGTCTCAATGCTTCCTGATCGCCTCTAGCTCGCTGAATCAGGGAGAGCATCTCGAACCCGATTTCCATTTTGTAGAGTTCGTGCTCTTTGAACGACTTGTCTGGATTCACGGATCTCCACCAATCCATGTCACGAACAAACTGCGCGCATTTGTATTGGAGGATACCCATTCCTCCGGGCGCTTTATACGCGACCAGATCAAAGGGCATCGAAATTACCACAGGTAGCGGAGCGCCATTGGCATCCTTGGCAGGAGTGAAAGTGGAAGCGTTGGCGGCGGCAAGCGCAATTTGATCAAGCACAGGCGCGTTGCTTGTCAGCTTGATGCGCGCTTCGCTCATTTTACCGTCAGGACCAACTATGCCTTGAATAATCACTGGGCCGTGATGGCCCAACGCTTTCTCCGGCTCAGGCAACTCCGCCCGCGGTCCCTCGACGAAGGTAGGGGCGACTTTCATTTTCGGGCGATTCGCGTCTGCTTCGGTCCACGTTTGGCTCTGCTCAGTCGGAACCACCGAAGGCGCTATCTCGGCGCCCGCTGCCAGCGACATCACAGCTAAGAAAACTGCAAACATGCATCCTCCTTAATCATTACCATGTAACTGGCGGACTTGCTGGGAGCAAGTTCGAACCATCTTACGGAGATTCTGAAGGAATGGAACGACATCCTTCAGCATTCCAGTCTCGGTAACGGGCAAGCCGATAACAGCAATGAACGGGAGGATGGCAGCGCTCCGCGCGATAGCCGTTCGGCTGTCACGCGGAGGCGCAAAACAGCCTGACGGGGGTGGATATGGCGACGAAACGCCCATCCCCGTTTTCCCTACGGCTGACCTTCGAGC
>JAZQRJ010000084.1:0-77979 GCA_045629505.1 Novosphingobium sp. | reverse complement strand
GCCGTTTGGGGCCTTCGGCCCGTGGAGGACCCGGTCGCATTGCTTTCTCCAGATATCCTCGCGCATGAATTCGTTGACTGGGTGCAGCAAAGTTATTTGCTGCGCCGGGCATTCCGCGAAGTGGCGGTGATTTCCGGGCTGGTCGAACGCCAACAGCCGGGCAAGCGCAAAACTGGACGCCAGGTGACGTTCTCGACGGACCTGATTTACGACGTGCTGCGCAAGTATGAACCGGATCATCTGCTGATCGAAGCTGCGTGGGCTGATGCGCGGGCGCGGATGACGGACGTTGGGCGCATCGGGGATGTGCTGGACCGCGCGGCACGAGAGGTTGACCATGTCAGGCTGGACAGGATCAGCCCGTTGTCCGTTCCCGTGCTTTCGATGATTGGTCGGGAAGCATCTCCGGAAGGGCTGGCCGACGATGAGCTGCTGATAGAGGCGGAGAGCCTTGCGGCCATTGCCATGCGGCCAGATCAGCATGCCTGAAGCCAAAACCCAGGCACAAAAAAGGGCGGGAAAAATCCCGCCCCATTTAATTTTTCAGTCACTTGAGTTCACTTGCTAAATGCAGCGTACTTCTCGTTACCGACGAAGCCGAACTTGGTGACCTGCGATCCCTTGATGATGTTCAGCACCTTGGCGCTGAGATCATAGGACGCATTTTCTTCGGGTTCGAACTGCAGTTCGGGTTCAACCGCATATGTCAGCGATTGTTTCAGCTGCGAAAGCAGCGTGGCATCCGAAATCTGCTGGCCGTTCCACAGAATCTTGTTGTCCACAGTCAGGACGACCTTGTTCTTCACAGGATCGACCGGAGGCGGGGGATTTTGAGCATCGTTCGCAACCGGAAGGTCGATGTCGACCGAGTGGGTCGCGACGGGGATGGTGATGATGAACATGATGAGGAGAACCAGCATGACGTCGATAAGCGGCGTCGTGTTGATTTCCATCATCGGCGAGCCATCATCCTTGCCGCCTGACATTGCCATGAGAGTACTCTCCTAAATTCTCTAGCCGAGGCTATCAGCCTGGGTCGACCGGGTTGGATATGAAACCGACGGTCGGGTATCCAGAGATTTGCACATTGTAGATTGCGCCTGCGACGCAGCGCCACGGAGCGTTTATGTCACCCCGAATGTGAACCTGGGGAATCTTTTCCGGGTCAGCACGGAGTGCTTCAGCACCACCTTCGCGCTTCACAATTGCATCAAGGCGCTTGAACGCCTGATCCCGCAATTCTTCAGCACTAACAGGTGTGACGTTATTGAAATAGACGCGGCACTGGCCGTAGCGAGAGGCGCCTTCATAGCCGGGTTCACCGGCACTACGTCCTGCAACATCCGTCGTTGTGACGGTGATGAGGAGGTTTTCAACCTTATCTTTGGATTCGGCCGAGGCGAAGATCGGAATCCGGAGCTTTTCGATCGTCTGGATGGCGACCGGAATGGCGATAAGGAAGATGATCAGCAACACCAGCATAACGTCGACGAGCGGCGTGGTGTTGATGTCGGACATTGGAGTGTCGTCTGAACCGGAAGCTGCAATCGCCATAGGTTACATCCTATCCTAACATACTTGGCGGAGGGAAGACGGCGGACCCGCATGCGGTAGCCCGCCGTTTCCTCCGTGGCTCAATCACCGAACTAGCTATTCGGTGACAGAGCCAGGCTCAATTACGGCTTAGCCGGAGCAGCAGCTGGCTTGGCCGGAACAGCAGCAGTCTTGGCCACAGCCACCGAAGCAGGCTTCACGCGACCAGCCGACGAAATGTTGGCCAGCACGTCGGTCGAAAAGCCGGTCAGCATTTCGGCGATGCGCTTGTTGCGAGCTTGCAGGTAGTTGTAAGCGAGAACGGCGGGAACGGCGACGAGGAGGCCGAGCGCGGTCATGATGAGAGCTTCACCAACCGGGCCAGCAACCTTGTCGATCGATGCCGAGCCAGCAAGGCCGATGGCGATCAGGGCGCGGTAAATACCAACGACGGTACCGAACAGACCGATGAACGGCGACGTAGCACCGACGGTTGCGAGGAAGGGGAGGCCCGATGCGAGGCGAGCGTTGATGCTTGCTTCCGAACGAGCCAGCGATCCGTGCAGCCAGTCGTGAGCTTCGGTCGAATCCGTCATCTTGGTGGCTTGCTCTTCAGCGAGGAGGCCGTCGTCAACGATCTGACGCCATGCACCGTTCTTGTCGAGCTTGTTGGCGCCTTCACGAATGCTGCCTGCCTTCCAGAGTGCGCCGAGTTCCTTGTGCTGCTTCAACACCTTGTTCTGTTCGATCCACTTGGTGAACAGGATGTAGAAGGAACCGAATGACATGATGCCAAGAATAACGACAGTGGCATAGGCGACGAAGCCGCCCTGTTCCAAAGCTTCGGCAAAGCCGAACTTGTTCTGCGGCGCGGTTTCAGCCGCTGCGGCTAGGATATCAACGATCAGCATGCGAGTAGTCCTCTCAAGAGCTAGAACCCAATGGGGCAGGAGGCGGCGCCAAAGGCGTTCCGGCTCCTGTTAAGGTAAGGAGTTAGTCCGGAATCTCCCACCGGACGCGATTGCTATAGGTGTTGCCATAACCTTCGCTCGGTTTTCTGAAGCGAGCGCGACGAGTGACGTTTTTACACGTTGCCTCGTCAAGGTCAGCGTGTCCGCTGGACTGCACGATCGAACACGATGCAACTGTTCCGTCATCGGCAATCGTGACACGGAAGGTAGTTGTACCGGTTTTCTCCTCGCGGAGTGCGCGGGAAGGATAATCGTTGGTTGTAGCCCACACCCTCGGGTCATTACGCGGCGAGGCCGGTTTTGCTGGAGGCGGCGGCGGTGGCGGTGGCGGTGCCGGAGCAGGCGGTGCCAACACAATCGGAGCCGGAGGCGGCGGCGTCGTTACAGTTTCAATAACAGGCGGCCTCACCGAGACATCGATTTTTACCGGAGGTGCAACCGGGGGCGGAACGACGTCCACCTTTTCCGGTGGAGGTGGCGGCGGCTCTTCCTCCTTCTTGACCTCTTCTTCGATATCGACGGTCGTCACCCTTTGGATGGCTTGTTTCACGCCTTTATATGCCAGGCCAGTAACGAGGCCGTAAGCAAGGACGACGTGAAGAAGGGCCACCACTATCAGGGCGATCAGCCTGTTGCTGCTCATCTTTTGGTCAGCGTAAGCCATTCAGTCCCATCACTCCATTCATCACTCCGGGGCGAGCCCCGAAATTCCACGGATTACATCAATGTACCCCATGGACAACCCAGAATTTAACCACCCAGTCGGTCTTAATCGGCGTTTTGATCCAACCTGGATCGTATCGCCAAACTCAGAGCATTCGTTGATTTTTAGCCCTGTTTCGGGGTTGCTTTAGCGGCGATGATGCACCCGTGCAACGGCTTATCGTTTATCGTAATAGTTCAGTGTCAATTCAGATAGTTTGCACTGAATTACTAAGCTAGGATCGTTTTGCTGCCCGGCGATGAGCAAGATATACGCGGTCTTGAATCTAAAGGAGTTAGTGGACCATGCGCTTTTTGTTGCGAGCGCCGTTTCTTGCGGCGACCCTTATGGCCTTGCAGCCGCTCACCGTCGCAAATGCGCAAACTATCCGCACAGCGAGCATAAGCCCGACTTATGCCGATGTTGCCTCATTGGCTGATTCGGCGGATCTCGTGCTGCGGGCACAAGTGCGCAGCATGGCGCGGGTCGAGAATGACCGAGCGCGAGGGCTCAAGCCTGGCTATGGGCGTTTTTATGTTAAGGCAAAGACCAAGGCTTTGCTTTCTGGCAGTCGAGGAGTGGGTGACGCGATTGCCTATCTCGTCGATCTCCCGATTGATGAGCGGGGCAGGCCTCCGGCGCTGAAGAAGCAAGATGTGCTGATCTTTGCCCGACCGGTGGCCGGCAGCCTTACGGATCTTCAGCTTGTTGCACCGGATGCGCAGATCCTGTGGAATGATCCAACTGAAGCTATGCTGCGCACAATTTTGCGAGATCTTCTGGCGCCCGATACGCCGCCAATTGTTACTGGCGTGAGAGAGATTATCCATGTGCCCGGGAACTTGGCCGGGTCGGGCGAGACACAGATCTTCCTTGCGACCAAGAGCGGAGCTGCTGCATCCATCACCGTTCGTCACGAGCCGGGAAGTCCGCCGGCATGGGGTGTTTCGTTTTCGGAGCTGACTGCTGATGTGACTCGTCCGCCCCGGCCCGAAACGCTCGATTGGTATCGGCTTGCCTGCTTCCTGCCCAACACCGTGCCTGCGACAGCCAACCTTTCAGAAGGCCCGATGGCTCGGCAGCAAGCGATGGCCGACTATCGCATGGTGCTTGGCCAACTGGGGGAATGTCAGCGCACCCGGCGCTGATTCCGGCGTCTGGCGCGTGACATCGGCGAAGGCTCTGGCGTTTCGCATCGCCGTGGCTTAGGTGCCGCACGCGAAAGGAGCACCATGGCAGAACCGCTTAACATTGCGCTTGCAGGGCTGGGGACGGTCGGTACGGGCGTTATCCGCCTGATCGAGACCAATGCGGCGCTGATCGCGCGGCGGGCACGTCGTCCAATCCGTATCGTGGCGGTAAGCGCGCGGGACCGTACAAAGGACCGGGGCGTCGATCTATCTCCGTATATCTGGGAAGATGATCCTGCTTCGCTGACCCGGCGCAACGATATCGACGTGGTGGTGGAACTGGTGGGTGGCTCCGATGGCCCTGCACTGACGCTGGCGCGGAATGCCATTGCCAATGGCAAGGCGCTCGTCACTGCAAATAAGGCTATGATTGCCCACCACGGTCTGGAGCTTGCTGCAGCAGCAGAAGCAGCTGGCACCGGGCTGAAGTTCGAAGCGGCAGTCGCTGGCGGCATCCCGGTCATCAAGGGATTGAGCGAAGGCGCGGCGGCCAATGCTTTCGAGCGGGTCTATGGCATCCTTAATGGTACCTGCAATTACATCCTCTCTACGATGGAAGATACCGGCGCAGATTTCGCTGACGTTCTGGCGGATGCGCAGCGTCTTGGTTATGCGGAGGCTGATCCAACCTTCGATATCGAAGGTATAGACGCCGCGCACAAACTGTCGATTCTGGCATCGATCGCCTTTGGGGCGAAGATTGATTTCAAGGCTGTCGATGTGACCGGCATTTCGCAGATAATCGCGGCCGACATCGCACAAGCTCGCGCTCTGGGCTATGTAATCCGCCTGATCGGCACGGCTGAGACGGATATGTCCGATGGTGAGCCACGTCTGTTCCAGCGTGTGCGCCCGCATCTGGTGCCGATCAATCACCCGCTTGCCCACGTTGCTGGGGCCACGAACGCCGTTGTCGCGGAAGGCAATTTCATGGGGCGGCTACTTTTTCAAGGGCCGGGTGCGGGCGATGGCCCAACCGCCAGCGCAGTCGTGGCCGATGTCATCGATATTGCGCGTGGCGAGCGCGGCTCGGCATTCGCCATGCCGGTTGAAGAGCTGGAATCGTTGCAACCCGCGAACACAGGGCATCGCAATGTCCGCGCCTATCTGCGATTTACGGTTACCGATCGACCGGGCGTGCTTGCCGAGATCACAGCCGCGCTCCGCGATGCGGGTGTTTCGGTGGAAAGCCTGATCCAGCATGGTCGCGCCAACGAAGGCGGAGACGTCATTGTTGCGATGGTTACGCATGAGGGACCCGAATCGGCTGTGACCAAGGCAATGGAGTTGCTGCGGGGGTCAGAGAATCTGGCCGCTCCGCCCTTGTGGATGAATATTATCGGGGCGTGATCCTCCCTAGGAGGGGCTTTTGTAATGTGCCGCCTCGACAAGCGGGGTGCCGCTGATTAATCGACGGACTGCGTTTCGTCCGGGGAGTTGAAAGTCATCGCTATGTCTCGTACTACTGCAAGCAAGGTTCTTGATCGCGTTCTCGTGATGGAAATGGTCCGCGTCACGGAGGCAGCGGCTATCGCTGCGTCCCGGTTGATTGGACGGGGCGATGAAAAGGCTGCCGATGCCGCCGCTGTTGAAGCGATGCGCACGGGCTTTGATGAACTTCCCATCGATGGCACTGTCGTGATTGGCGAAGGCGAGCGTGACGAAGCCCCGATGCTCTATATCGGCGAAAAGGTGGGCGGTGCGATCGGCACCGGGCCGAAGATTGATATCGCGCTCGATCCGCTGGAAGGTACAACGATCACTGCCAAGGCTGGGCCGAATGCGCTGGCCGTGCTTGCTGCTGCTGAGGAAGGCTGCCTCCTGAACGCACCAGACGTGTATATGGACAAGCTGGCCGTTGGGCCGGGCTATCCGGAAGGCGTCATCGATCTGGCGAAGAGCCCGACTGAGAATGTGAAGGCTGTCGCTGCAGCCAAGGGCGTGAGGCCCGACGAGATTATTGTGTGCGTGCTCGACCGTCCGCGCCATGCCGAACTCATTGCCGAACTGCGTGCGATTGGTTGCGGTGTCCAGCTCATCCCTGATGGTGACGTCGCCGGGGTGATTGCCGTCACCAACGAAGACACCACGATTGATCTTTACATGGGATCGGGCGGCGCTCCGGAAGGCGTGCTTGCTGCCGCCGCACTGCGCTGCGTTGGTGGACAGATCCAGGGGCGTCTGCTTTTCCGCAATGACGATGAGCGTGCTCGCGCCCGCAAGTGGGGCATTGAGGATCTTGATCGCATCTATAAGCTGGATGACCTGGCCAAGGGTGACTGCATCTTCGCCGCTACGGGCGTGACAGACGGATCATTGCTGGCCGGGGTGAAGCGCCTGCGCAATGGCACGATGACCACCGAAAGCGTAGTGATGCGCGCATCTTCGGGAACGGTCCGTTGGGTCAAGGGCGAGCACCGCTCCACCTTCAAGGACTGATCCCGCAAGGATTGAACATACCCCCCGCGCCGGCCGCCCTTGTTCATTGGCCGGCGTTGGGGAAAAGAATCTTCGTGCGATGTGTTGCAATCCCATGACGGGCGAGTAGACGCGTCGCGTTTACGCGGACCAACGAAGGGCAGCACGATGAAGATCATGGCTGGGAACAGCAACCTGCCGCTCGCAAGAGCGATTTCCGGTTATCTTGAGCTGCCGCTCACTGACGCCAGCGTGCGCCGGTTCGCAGACGAGGAAATCTTCGTGGAAATCCACGAAAACGTGCGCGGTGAAGACGTGTTTATCGTTCAGCCGACCAGCTATCCCGCCAATGACAACCTGATGGAATTGCTGATCTGCATCGATGCGCTGCGCCGCGCATCGGCGAAGCGGATCACGGCGGTGATCCCCTATTTCGGTTATGCCCGGCAGGATCGGAAACCTGGTCCGCGTACGCCGATCTCGGCCAAGCTGGTCGCCAACCTGATCACGCAGGCGGGTGCTGATCGCGCGCTTTCGGTTGACCTGCACGCGGGCCAGATCCAGGGCTTCTTCGATATTCCGACTGACAATCTCTATGCAGCGCCGGTAATGGCCGCCGATATTCTGGCGCGTTACGGTGGGCGCGGGCTGATGGTGGTTTCCCCTGACGTTGGTGGCGTGGTGCGCGCCCGCGCGCTGGCCAAGCGGCTCGACAATGCGCCGCTGGCAATCGTAGACAAGCGGCGTGACAAGCCCGGCCAATCCGAAGTGATGAACATCATCGGTGACGTGAAGGGTCGTTTCTGCGTGTTGATCGACGACATTGTCGATTCGGGCGGTACGCTGTGCAACGCGGCGCAGGCTCTTCTGGACGCCGGTGCGGAAGCCGTAGTGGCTTACATCACGCACGGCGTGCTTTCAGGCGGGGCAGTGGCCCGCGTCAACAATTCCGCGCTGACCGAACTGGTGATCACCGATTCGATCCTCCCCACGCAGGCGGCCACCGAATCGGACCGTATTCGCGTGGTCACTATCGCTCCGCTGTTGGGCGAAGCTGTCCGCCGTATTGCCGACGAAAGCTCGGTATCCAGTCTGTTCGACTGATGGGGATCGAGGCCGACATCGCCCTGGCTGTTCGTCTGGCCGACGCGGCCGGTGAGGTGATCAGGCCGTATTTTCGGTCCGTGACCTTCGAGCAAAAGGGCGATGCTACTCCGGTAACTGTTGCAGATCGCGCAGCGGAAGAAGCGATGCGCCGTATCCTTAAGGCTGAGACACCCCGCGATGGTGTGATCGGTGAGGAGTTCGGCGTTGAGGAAGGCCAATCATCACGCACATGGGTGCTAGATCCCATCGACGGCACGGTTTCGTTCCTTGCTGGGCGTCCAATCTTCGGCACGTTGATCGCGCTACTCGTTGATGGTTTTCCCGTGCTGGGGGTGATCGATCAGCCAATTCTTGGCGAACGCTGGATCGGCGCAAGCGGCAAGCCCACGCTGCTCAACGGGCGTGAGGCCCGCACTCGCACTTGCCCCGAATTATCCAAGGCAATGCTGGCCACAACCGGCCCGCACTATTTTGATGATCATCAGGGCGAGCACTTCATGGCGCTTGCTGCTCGCACGGATCATCGTCGCATGGTGATGGGCGGCGATTGCTATAACTACGGCCTGCTCGCATCCGGACATATCGATCTGGTGTGTGAGGCCGGGCTGAAGCTCTATGACTGGGCCGCGCTCGCTCCGATCGTGGACGGTGCAGGCGGCCTGATGTGTGATTGGGATGGTGAGCCGTTGCATCAGGGTTCTGATGGTCACGTGCTGGCACTGGGCGATCCGGCGCGGTTGGAGGATGTGATCGAGGCCTTGGCCTGCACTCACTGATTTCCATTTCCGCGCCTTGTGGGATCAGCCGGCGATGCGGTCGTAATCAGCCATCTTCAGCGGTCCGCCCACCGAAGACATGATCTGGCCCATCACTTCCTTGGGAAGCTGTGGGCCCGCTGCCTTGCGGGACGCTTCGTCTTGCCAGAATTCCAGAAACAGAAAACGCTGCGCATCCTTGCTTTCCTGCAGCACCATCGCGCCCTGTGAGCCGGCAATAGTCTTCACGGCTTCGGCCAAGGCCTTTAGTGCCGATCCGAGCTCGTCCGATTTCCCGGCATGTGCGGTCAAGTCGTAGCTATGAACGATAGCCATAATGTCTCTCTCCTTGCGTGTGGTATTGTGCGCACCTCTTGGCAGAGACACGTCGGACAGGAAAGCGATGCGCTGCTTCGTGCCCTTTCCGACCTGCCTACTGTACATGATCCTTGCCTTTGGAGGCGTATCACCTTAAAGGCGCCCGCTTCAATGGCACGAAATTGAATGCTGGCCTGGCTGAAAGGGCTGCCATGGCTGGCTGGACGTGTCTCACCTGAAGGAGATAAAAATGCCCAAGCTCAAGACTAAGAGCGGTGTGAAGAAGCGCTTCAAGATCACCGCAACCGGTAAAGTTAAGCACGGCGTTGCCGGTAAGCGCCACCGCCTTATCAGCCATAACGCGAAGTACATCCGCCAGAACCGCGGAACCGAAGTGATCTCTGATGCCGATGCTAAGGTGATCAAGAAGTGGGCCCCCTACGGCCTCAACTGATCCAGCTGATTTCAGGAGTACTTCCTTATGACTCGCATTAAACGCGGTGTTACTACCCGCGCCAAGCACAAGCGGATTCTCGATCAAGCCAAGGGCTATCGGGGTCGTCGCAAGAACACCATTCGCATTGCTCGCCAGGCTGTCGAAAAGGCCGGCCAGTATGCATATCGCGACCGCAAGGTTAAGAAGCGGACATTCCGCGCTCTGTGGATCCAGCGCATCAACGCTGCGGTTCGCGCTGAGGGCCTGACCTATTCGCAGTTCATCCACGGCGTGAAGCTTGCCGGTATTGAACTGGACCGTAAGTCCATGGCCGATCTGGCGATGAACGAAGCGGGCGTGTTTACCAGCGTGATCGAGCAAGCCAAGAAGGCGCTGGCCTGATCCGTTGCGGGCCGCGTTTGCGCGCGGCCACAATATGATCTTCGAAGGGGCGCGCGCCGGTTGCCGGTTCGCGCCCCGTTCGTTTTAGCGCTTTAATTGCGAATTGAGCCAGTCACGCTAATGAGCGCGGCTAGACGGTACTGACAGACAAGGCACGATCAGGTGGATTACACAGCGATAGGGCAGGAAGCGGTTTCGCGTATTGCGGATGCCAGCGATCTGGAGACGGTCGAAAACCTGCGCGTGGAATTTCTGGGCAAGCAGGGGTCGATTTCTGCTTTGCTTAAGACGCTGGGCAAGCTGACGCCTGAAGAGCGCAAGGACGTGGGGCCGCAGATTCACGGTCTCCGCGAAACCGTGACCGAGGCGCTGACCTCGCGCCGGGCAACGCTGGAGCAAGCAGCTTTACAAGCGCGCCTTGCTGCTGAAACGATCGATCTGTCACTGCCTGCGCCAGAAACCCCCAAGGGTTCGGTCCATCCCGTCAGTCAGGTGATGGATGAGTTGGCGGAGATTTTCGCAGACCTTGGCTTCGCTGTCGCTTCCGGTCCAGAGATTGAAGACGACTGGCATAACTTCACCGCGCTCAACATGCCGGAAAGTCATCCGGCGCGCGCGATGCACGATACCTTTTATTTCCCCGATGCGTCTGCTGACGGCGGCAAGATGCTGCTGCGCACTCACACCAGTCCCGTGCAGGTGCGCACGATGCTGGAGCAAGGCGCGCCGCTGCGCATTATCGCGCCGGGCCGCGTCTATCGCAGTGATAGTGACGCCACGCATACGCCGATGTTCCATCAGGTCGAAGGGCTGGTGATCGATCGCGATATCCACCTCGGTCACCTGAAGTGGACCCTCGAAACGTTCCTGAAGGCATTCTTTGAACGTGACGACATCGTGCTGCGCCTCCGTCCGTCCTACTTCCCTTTTACTGAGCCTTCGGTGGAGGTCGACGCCGGGTTTGCCATCGTCAACGGGCGCCGTGTTCTGGGGGGCAGCGGTGATGAGCCGGGCCACGGCTGGATGGAGCTTTTGGGTAGCGGCATGGTCAACTCGCGCGTTATCGAAATGTCGGGACTTGATCCCAATGAATGGCAGGGCTTTGCCTTGGGTGTCGGTGTGGACCGGCTTGCAATGCTGAAATACGGCATGGACGATCTTCGCGCCTTCTTTGACGGCGATCTGCGCTGGCTGCGTCACTATGGCTTCTCCAGTTTCGATCAGCCGACACTTTCCGCCGGCGTGGGAGCACGCGCATGAAGTTCTCGCTCGAATGGCTGAAGGAATTCCTCGCTACCGAAGCAGGGGTCGATGAAGTTGCCGCAAAGCTAAACGCCATCGGCTTTGAGGTTGAGGGGATCGATGATCCGGCGAAAGTGCTGGACGGCTTTTACGTCGCCCACGTCCTGACAGCCGCACCGCATCCCAACGCGAACAAGCTGCAGGTTCTCACTGTCGATGCCGGAACTGGCGAGGCGTTGCAGGTCGTCTGCGGTGCGCCGAATGCCCGCGCAGGCATGAAGGGCGTGCTGGGAATTTCCGGTGCGATCGTTCCTGCCAATGGCATGCAGCTGAAGAAAGCGGAGCTGCGCGGGGTCGAATCGAACGGCATGATGTGCTCGACGCGCGAGCTGCAGCTGGGCGACGATCACGACGGCATTATCGAACTGCCCGAAGATGCTCCGGTCGGTACGCCTTTTGCGCAGTACCGCGGCACCTCACCTGTCATCGACATTTCGGTTAATCCCAATCGCCCGGATTGCATGGGCGTCTATGGCATTGCCCGTGATCTGGCAGCAGCGGGTCTCGGCACGCTGAAGCCTGTGGAAGTACCCGCGATTGGCGGCGACTTCCCATGCCCGGTAGAGATCCGTACAGATGACCCTGACGGCTGCCCGGCCTTCTATGGCCGCGCGGTTCGCGGAGTCACGAACGGCGCTTCGCCCGATTGGATGCAACAGCGCCTGATCGCGGCTGGCCAGCGGCCGATATCGGCTTTGGTCGACATTACCAACTATATGATGCTCACTTATGGTCGTCCTGCGCACGCTTATGACCTGGCCAAGCTGTCTGGCGCGGTTGTCGCGCGGCGTGCCCGCGATGGCGAGACGGTGCTGGCGCTAAACGAAAAGACATACACTCTCGACAGTTCGGTGACGGTGATTGCCGATGATGCCGGCGTGCATGACATTGCCGGGATTATGGGCGGTGAGCACTCCGGCTGCTCTGATTCTACGACCAATGTGCTGCTGGAAATCGCCTACTTCGATCCCGACCGGATCGGGGCGACGGGGCGCAAGCTTAATCTCACGTCCGATGCGCGCACCCGTTTCGAGCGCGGGGTTGATCCGGCATTCCTTGATGACGGGTTGGCGATTCTGACGTCGCTGGTTGTGTCGATCTGCGGCGGCACTGCGTCTGACGTGGTGCGTGCGGGTTCTGCACCTTCGGAGCAGAAGGTTGTTTCCTACGATCCGGCACTCTGTGCAAAGCTGGGCGGCGTTTCCATCGGTGAGGACGAACAGCGCCGTATTCTTGCTGCGCTGGATTTCGAAGTTTCTTCCGACTGGAAAGTAACCGCGCCGCTGCGCCGTCATGACATTGAAGGCGCTGCTGACATCGTCGAAGAAGTCGTGCGCATCCATGGACTGGACAAGGTGACGAGCGTGGCGCTGCCGCGCGCCGATGGCGTTGCCCGGCCGACTGCTACAGGTTTGCAGGTAACCGAACGTCGCATGCGCCGTGCGGCTGCTGCGCGCGGACTGAACGAAGCCGTTACATGGAGCTTCCTGCCGCCTGCCGAGGCAGAGCATTTCGCGGTCGATGGCAGCGAACTGTGGGTGCTCGCAAATCCGATCAGCGAGGATATGAAAGCCATGCGCCCCTCGCTGCTACCGGGTTTGCTGGCAGCGGCGAAGCGCAATGTGGATCGCGGTGCGCCGGGCGTGCGCTTGTTCGAGATCGGCCGCCGCTATCTGCGCGGCGACGGCGGTCGCAGCAATGAGCGTCCCACCCTTGCTGTGCTGCTTGCCGGTGAAAAGACGCCGCGGGGCTGGGCCTCGGGCAAAGCGGCGGCATTCGATGCATTTGATGCAAAGGCAGAGGCCATTGCCTTGCTGGCTGAAGCTGGTGCGCCGGTGGACAAGCTGCAGGTGATGGGTGAGGCCGGCCCTCAATTCCATCCGGGCCAGTCCGCCACGCTGCGGCTTGGTCCCAAGACCGTGCTTGCCCGTTTCGGCATGTTGCACCCCGCCACGCTCAAGCAGTTCGATCTGGACGTGCCGGTGGCCGCGGTGGAACTGTTCCTCGATGCTATTCCGGCAAAGAAGGGCGGCGGCGAATTTGCTCGCGCTGCCTACTCGCCGCCGGCGTTGCAATCAGTAACGCGAGACTTCGCATTTCTCGTGCCGGAAGATCTTCCGGCTGGCGATCTGATTCGCGTCATATCGGGAGCGGACAAGGTCAACATTGTTGCCACCCGCCTGTTCGACGCGTTTCAGGGGCAAGGCGTGCCGGAAGGGCAAAAGTCCCTCGCCGTGGAAGTAACGCTTCAACCGGGCGAGAAGAGCTATAACGATGAAGAGCTGAAAGCCATCAGTGCCCGGATCACACAGGCAGCGGCAAAGCTCGGCGCGAACCTGCGCGGCTGATTGCGCGAGGCGCTTAAAACATGACCAACCAACGCCGCACTTTTGCGATCATTTCGCACCCCGACGCCGGTAAGACCACGCTGACGGAAAAGCTTCTGCTGCAAGGCGGAGCGATCCACCTTGCCGGAGAGGTCAAGGCGCGTGGGCAGGCGAGGCGTGCTCGCTCAGACTGGATGAAGATCGAGCAACAACGCGGAATCTCGGTCACCAGCTCGGTGATGACGTTTGAGCGTGATGGCATCACTTACAACCTGCTGGATACACCGGGGCACGAGGATTTCTCGGAAGATACTTATCGCACGCTCACCGCTGTCGATTCGGCGATCATGGTGATCGACGCCGCTAAGGGTATCGAGCCGCAGACCCGCAAGCTGTTCGAGGTGTGCCGCCTGCGCTCGGTGCCGATCATCACCTTCATCAACAAGGTGGACCGTGAAGGGCGTGCCTGTTTTGATCTGCTGGATGAAGTGGCCGATATGCTCGCGCTTGATGTTAGCCCGCAAAGCTGGCCGGTTGGTATGGGCGGGCTGTTTCAGGGCATTCTGAATCTGTCGACCGGGCATGTCAGCCGTCCAGAAGGGGATAGCCGCGAATTCCTCGGCACAGTCGATGAGTCCGCCGAGCTGCCGCCTGAAGTGGCTGAAGAAGTGGATCTGGCGCGGGTTGGTTATCCTGAATTCGATCTGGAAGCCTATCGGGCGGGTGACCTGACGCCGGTCTACTTTGGATCGGCGCTCAAGAATTTCGGCGTCGTCGAACTGATTGAGGCGATTGCCCGCTACGCCCCGCCACCGCGTCCTCAGCCAGCCGGGGACACTGTGATCACCCCGGATAATGATGAAGTCAGCGGCTTCATCTTCAAGGTTCAGGCCAACATGGACCCCCAACACCGGGACCGGATCGCCTTCATGCGGCTGGTTTCCGGCACTTTCAAGCGGGGCATGAAGCTGACCCCTTCAGGCTTGGGCAAGCCGATTGCCATCCACTCACCGATTCTGTTTTTTGCGCAGGACCGTGAACTCGCAGATATTGCCGAGCCCGGTGACATTATTGGCATTCCCAATCATGGCACCTTGCGTGTGGGCGATACGCTGTCTGAAAAGAACACTATTCGTTTTACTGGCCTGCCCAACTTCGCGCCAGAAATCCTGCGTCGCGTGGTTTTAAGAGATCCCACTAAGACCAAGCAATTGCGCAAGGCATTGGACGACCTTTCCGAAGAAGGTGTGATCCAAGTGTTTTATCCGGAAATCGGGGCGCAATGGATTGTTGGCGTCGTAGGTCAGCTTCAACTTGAGGTGCTGATTTCCCGGCTTGAGGCAGAATACAAGGTGGAGGCCGTGCTGGAGCCTGCCCCGTTCGATACAGCTCGCTGGGTCAGCGGTTCTGAAGCGGCGTTGCGGGACTTTGCCAATTTCAACAAAACCAGCTTGGCACGCGACCGCGATGGTGACGTGGTGTTCATGGCAAAATCGGCTTGGGACGTTAGCTATCAGCAGGAACGCAATCCGGAGCTTAAGTTCAGCACCACGAAGGAGCGTTGAGGCAGTATTTTTCACGCCCGATATTGCAAGCAGGCGATTGAGCAACAATCTGATAACAGATGAGCGAAATACGCGGCACACAGGGCAACCGCAGCCGGTTTGAGGAATTCACCCGACTGTGGAACTGACATTTGCAAGCTATAATATTCGCAAGGCGGTTGGGCTGGACCGCCGCCGCGATCCTGAACGAATTCTTTCGATCCTCCGGGAAATAGACGCGGATGTCGTTGCCCTGCAGGAGGCGGACCGCAGGCTGGGGCGCCGTGCCAGCGCCATCCCGCTGGCAATGATTGCCGATCATACGCAATACCATGCGGTTCCGCTCTCCATGAAGCCGGATAGCATCGGCTGGCATGGCAATGCCTTGCTGGTGAAGCGCGGTGTGGAGATAGTTGACGCGGCACCGGTGCCGCTGCCCGTGCTTGAGCCGCGCGGGGCCATTCGCGCCGATTTAAAGATCAATGGCAAGAAGATCCGCGTGGTTGGGATGCATCTGGATCTCTCAGGACTGCGCCGCCGGCATCAGGTACGTACAGTGCTTTCTCACCTGTCAGACCACGAAGATGATACGCCGTCCGTCCTGCTGGGTGATCTCAACGAATGGGCAATGCAAGCAGGCTGTCTGCGCGAGTTTGGCGACGATTGGCAGGTACTTGCGCCGGGTCGCAGCTTCCCCAGCCGTCATCCGGTAGCAATGCTGGACCGAGTGATCGCATCACGCGAATGGAATGTTTTGGATACTGGGGTGCATCATAGTGCACTTTCAGCACGCGGGTCGGACCACCTGCCGGTGTGGGCGTCACTTCAGCTGCCTAAAAATTAATCATCTGCTTATGAATCAGGCGATGTCAGTGTCGCGCCGCGTGTTGCGGTGCAGAAAACGCTACAGATTTGCGGCAAAATAAAAATTGGCACGGCTTTTGCTTATTACTGATCACCGCATATCTGGCGGGTAGCAATCAGGGGATAGGCATGAAGTTCATCATAGCCATCATCAAGCCGTTCAAGCTCGACGAAGTGCGGGAAGCCTTGGGCGCCATTGGCGTCGCGGGGATGACCGTATCCGAGGTGAAGGGTTTTGGGCGGCAAAAAGGGCAGACCGAAATTTACCGCGGAGCAGAGTATTCCACCAACATGCTTCCGAAGGTGAAGATCGAGGTTGCCGCGGCGGACGATCTTACTCCCAAGATCGTGGAAACCATCCAGCAAACAGCGAGCACCGAAGCGATCGGCGACGGCAAGATCTTCGTTCTGGATCTGGCGAGCGCCACTCGCATCCGTACCGGTGAAACCGGCGACACCGCGTTGTGATCCACGCGTTTGATAGGAGGTATTACACTATGATCCGCAAGATTCTCTGCGGTGCGAGCGCGATGGGCATGATGCTCCTCACCTCGGCCGCTCATGCTCAAGAGGCTGCCGAAGCGGCCGCTGCGGTGCCGAACCCAGGCAACAACGCTTTCATGTTTACTGCCACCGTCATCGTCATGATGATGATTCTACCCGGCCTCGCGCTGTTCTATGGCGGCCTGACTCGTTCCAAGAACATGCTTTCCACGATGACACAGGTTGGCTCGGTTGCTGCCCTCGCCATGATCCTCTGGGTCTGCTGGGGATATTCCACGGCTTTCGGTCCTGAGGGTAATTCCTTCTTTGCATGGGGGAACGCGTTTCTCTCGCAAGTGACTCCGAACACGACTGCTGCGACATTCTCTGATGAAGTCATCAGCGAATACCTGTTTATCGCCTTCCAGATGACCTTCTCCGCGATCACTGCAGCCCTCGTTCTTGGCGGTACGGCAGAACGCATGAAGTTCACGGCGGCTCTCCTATTCGCAGCTGTCTGGCTAACCATCGTTTATTATCCGTTGGCGCACATGGTGTGGGCAACTGGCGGGCTGATCTTTGAATGGGGTGCTCTGGACTTTGCTGGCGGTACCGTAGTTCACATCAATGCTGGTGTATCTGCACTGGTTGCCTCGATCATCCTGGGCAAGCGTAAGGGCTATCCGACTGAGCCGATGCCGCCGCACTCGATGACGCTGACCATGGTTGGCACCGGCCTGCTGTGGGTGGGTTGGTTCGGCTTCAACGCCGGTTCGGAACTCGAAGCTGATGGCACTGCTGGTCTCGCCGTAATCAACACCTTCGTAGCAACCGCTGCGGGCGCGCTGGTCTGGATGGTTGTAGAACGTCTTGCTGGTCACAAGCCTTCGGCATTGGGCTTCTGCTCAGGCGTAATCGCCGGGCTCGTCGCCATCACTCCGGCGGCAGGCAATTCCGGCCCGTTTGGCGCGATCGTTCTGGGCGCCGTTGCATCGGCCATTGCATACATTGCGGTCGCCAAGATCAAGCCTGCTCTGGGCTATGACGAATCGCTCGACGCATTCGGTATCCACGCTGTTGGCGGCATCATCGGCGCCATCGGTACCGGCATTGTCTACTCCCCCGCACTGGGTGGACCTGGCGGCGACGATTTCATGATGGGCGCTCAGGTCTGGATCCAGATCAAGGCTGTTGTAGTCGCGATTATCTGGGCTGGCGTAGGCACCACCATCGCGATGTACATCGCTAAGATGCTCACCGGACTGCGGGTCTCCGAACAGGTCGAAGTCGAAGGTCTCGACATCGGCGAGCATGGAGAACGCGCTTACAACTGATTTGAAAAGTTTGGCGGGGTTGGATCTCCTCTCCTCCCTCCTTCCCCGCCATCCGTTGTTCCTCCTGCGAACACAAAAACTAAAGGACCGGAGCCCACCTGCTCCGGTCCATTTTTAATTGCTGAGGGAATTTTGGTGAATTGGGCGCGAGCTTACCAAGCGCCATTATCTTCTACGCGGGGATCAGTCCGCACCAGCAGCGAACATGTCGATCATCGCTCGTACCGGTGAGACATCATATCCCGCATTCGCGGCGCAAGCTGCGATCTTTTGCGGATTGCCGCCGCGACTCGCTTCGGCGAGGGACCAGAGCAGTACGGACCGGGTGCCGGAACGGCAATAAGCGAGGATCGGCCCGTCAGCCTTGTCGAGAGCCTGGGCCATCGCCCTGACCTGAGCCTCGCTGAAACCGGCGTGACTGACAGGGATCGCCAGGTAATCAATACCTGACGACTTCGCCGCTTGTTCAATTTGCTCGCCCGGAACCTGGTCATCGCTCTCGCCTTCCGGGCGATTGTTGATAATCAGCCGAATCCCTTGTTTGCGAGCTTCCTCCACCGAATCGATGTCGATTTGTGGGCTTGCAAACAGCTGGTCTGTCACTTTGCGAAACATTGTCGATTCTCCGATGCTGTCACATCGGCCTGGTCCGCGTGTCTTACCCTTTGAAAGACAGCGATCTGCCGGTGTTAGTCGAGCAAAATTCGAGTGAATTTGATCGGCAATGCCACGCTGAGACAGTATTCGCAAATGTGTTCGCTATCCTGTGGAAAATCGTGTATGTGCCGCTATGCAGGAGGAGACCGTGCTAGGCATGATGGCTCCTCTGGCGCCAGGCGTGTTCTCGTCCACACGGTCTGGCGAATACTTGTAGGGGCGATGCGAAGGTACGTTCGAAGAAATGGGTTTTGATAGAGGTCATCGCGGTAGGGGACGCGACAAGCGCGACAAGTTCGGAGAGGGTGATTTCGATCCCTTCTTCGGCGGACAGCAGGACAGGTTTGGCGGAGATAACCGGTTCGGCGGCGGAGATCGTTCCGGCGGCGGTGGCGGCGGTCGCGGCTTTGGCGGCGGCGGCGGTTTCAGCGGCGGCGGCGGCGGTGGTCGCGGCGGAATGCCGGCCCAAGTCGTTGGTCAGGCCAAGGGCACTGTCAAATTCTTCAATTCGAGCAAGGGCTTCGGCTTCGTGCAGCGCGCTGATGGCGGCGAAGACGTTTTCGTCCATATCAGTGCGGTAGAACGTGCTGGTCTTGAAGGACTGGCTGAAGGTCAGGAACTGGAATTCACGCTGGTAGATCGCGGCGGAAAGATTTCGGCCAGCGATCTTCAGATTTCGGGCGATGCCATCCCGGTTGAAAAGCGGGAAGCTGCTCCGCAGCGCCAGCTTACTGGCGAGAAGGCGACCGGCACCGTTAAGTTCTTCAATTCCATGAAGGGCTTTGGTTTCATCACGCGTGATGACGGCCAGCCAGACGCGTTCGTCCATATCAGTGCGGTTGAGCGGTCCGGCCTTTCTGGCCTGAACGAAGGTGATCGTGTTGAATTCGATATCGAGGTTGATCGACGAGGCAAGTATTCGGCCGTAAACCTCGTCGCGTGCTAAGATTTATTCTGCACTTTTACCGTTTCGGGAATTGAACCGGGCGGATTTTTAAGCAGAAATGCGACAGCGTGGCGGCTCCGGGCAACGGCTTGGAGCCGCCATTTGTCGTTTTCGCGCTTCTTCTCGATTTAAGGAATGCTGAAATGTCGATCACTCCGCTTATGCCCGTCTATGGCCGGTCAGATGTGCGGCCGGTGCGTGGTGAACACTGTCACCTGATTAGCGAAGACGGACGGCGGTTTCTCGATTTTGCTTCGGGGATCGCGGTCAATGCGCTTGGTCATTCACATCCCGGGTTGATTGGCGCGATCCAGCGGCAGGCGGCGACGCTGATGCACTGTTCAAATCTCTATGGCAGTCCGCAGGGTGAGCATTTGGCGCAGCGTTTGGTTGATCTGACGTTCGCTGACACCGTTTTTTTTACCAATTCTGGTGCGGAGGCGGTGGAGTGCGCCATCAAAACGGTGCGGTCCTATCACCAGCATGTTGGCAACGATCACAAGTTTGAACTGATCACATTCAACAACGCATTCCATGGCCGTACGCTAGCAACGATCAGCGCATCCAGTCAGGACAAGATGCACAAAGGCTTTCTGCCTTTGCTGCCGGGATTCCGTTACGTCGAATTTAACGATCTGGATGCGGTGAAGGCAGCAATCGGCCCCAATACAGCGGGCTTTTTGGTTGAGCCAATCCAGGGCGAAGGCGGTATCCGGACGGCGAGCGACGAATTCATGCATGGATTGCGCGCGCTGGCCGATGAGCATGACCTAATTCTGGCGCTGGATGAAGTCCAATGCGGAGTCGGGCGGACTGGCGCACTTTATGCCCATGAGCAATATGGGATAACGCCGGACGTCGTTGCTAGTGCAAAGGGTTTGGGCGGTGGCTTCCCGCTTGGTGCCTGCCTCGCCACCGAAAGGGCGGCGCGGGGTATGGTGATTGGCACGCATGGGTCAACATATGGCGGTAATCCGCTGGCGATGGCAGCAGGTGAAGCGGTTCTCGACGCCTTCGAGCAAGAAGATATTCTTGCAAATGTTCAGGAAAAGGGAGCCGAACTCGTTGCGCGGCTAGAGCAGTTCATCGGCAATTATCCAGAGTTGTTCGAGGAAGTGCGCGGGCGGGGCCTGCTGCTCGGCCTGAAGCTTCGGATGGAACCGCGCGCGTTCGTGGCCCACTTGCGTGACGCCCATGGAGTGCTGACTGTATCCGGGGGAGACAACACGATGCGCGTTATTCCGCCGCTTGTGATCGACGATTCTCATGTCGAAGAGTTCATGGAAAAGCTCTCGGCCGGTGCCGCCAGCTATGTTCCTGAAGAGGTGACGACGTGATCCGGCATTTTCTCGATCTGTCTGATGCGGGGGGCGATGCGGTCGCCGCCATGATCAACGACGCCATCGATCGCAAAACTGCCCGCGCTTCGTTCCCGAAGGGCCTCGCTGATAGCGACAAGCCGCTCGAAGGCAACGTGCTGGCCATGATCTTCGAAAAGAACTCAACGCGGACGCGCGTGAGCTTTGACATGGCGATGCGTCAGCTGGGTGGTTCGGCACTGGTGATGGACGCAGCGAGCACGCAGTTGGGACGTGGGGAATCGATCGCGGATACTGCCCGTGTGCTCAGCCGTATGGTTGATGCGATCATGATCCGTACTGACGACCATTCCAAGATCGAGGAAATGGCGCGGCATGCTACGGTGCCCGTCATTAACGGGCTGACGGATCGCTCTCATCCCTGTCAGATCGTGGCCGATCTGTTGACGATTGTCGAGGCGGGCAAGTCGCTTCCGGGACTTGAGGTCGCTTGGTTGGGGGATGGCAACAACGTGCTGAATTCCATCTTGGAGGCGGCCGGGATGATGAACTTCAACGTGCGCTCTGGCACGCCGCAGGGCTATGAACCCGATGCCGACTTTGTCAGTCTTGCGCGTAGTGGCGGCGCAAACGTTACAATAACGGAGGACGCGCTTGAGGCTGTTCGCGGTGCGGACGTGGTTGTGACTGACACTTGGATCTCGATGGGGCAGGAGCACGCCGCTGAAAAACTTGGCGCTATGGCTCCTTTCCAAGTTAATGAAGCGCTCATGGCTCATGCTAAGCAGGACGCGATATTCCTTCATTGTCTGCCCGCACACGTGGGTGACGAAGTGACCGAGTCTGTGTTTGAAAGCGCGCAGTCGCTGGTCTTCCCTGAGGCGGAAAACCGCATACATGCCCAAAAGTCCATCCTGCTTTGGGCACTTGGAAAGCTATGAACCCGGCGACCGATCCCGCAAATCAGAATACCCTGTTTGACCGGGTTCTGGCCTTCACGGTGCCGCATCGCAACGTCCGCGGACGTGCGGTCCGGCTTGGCCCGGTTCTGGAAGATATACTGTCAGCTCACTCCTATCCTGCGCCAATCAGGCACCTTCTTAGTGAAGCATTGGTGCTTACGGCGCTGATGGGATCGCTGATGAAGGATGAGGCAAGCCAGGTCACGTTGCAGGCTCAGGCTGAAGGTGGCGCCGTCAGCTTGCTGGTGTGCGACTACCGGGCAGGTGAGTTGCGCGGTTATGTGCAGCATGATGCCGAACTGCTGACGACGGTTGGCGCGAACCCTTCGTTGGGCGCGCTGTTTGGAAATGGCTATCTGGCGATCACTTTCGATCTCGCGACGACATCGGAACGCTATCAAGGGATCGTGCCGCTTGAAGGAGATTCGCTGGCACAGGCATGCGAAGCCTATTTCGAGCAATCAGAGCAGTTACCGACCCTGCTGCGACTGGGTATTCATAGTTCCGGCGACAGAACTATCGCAGGCGGGTTGATCGTTCAGCATTTCCCTGAAGGTGAAGAAGGGCGTGAGCGCCTACATGTGAAGGACGTGCACCAGGAATGGGAACACGTTGCGGTTATGGCCGGATCGACTCGATATGATGAACTCGTCGATGAAAATTTATCGCTGGAACAACTGGTATGGAGACTGTTCCATGAGGAGCAGGAAGTCCGTGTGGAACCCCGGATGTCCCTTGCAAAGGGCTGCCGCTGTACGGCCGAGTATTACCAGACGATACTATCTCGCTTTCCGGAAGATGAGTTGATCGAGATGCGGAGGGATGATGGTCTTATCCCGGTTGAATGCGCCTTCTGCTCTAAAATACTCGCTGTCGCAGCATAGCAATTCGATTCATTGCGCCGTGGCATTCGCGCCCGTTATTTGAGGCGCCATGGGTGACGGTCAGGCGGGCATTCTCAACCGTCGTTTCGAGTACTGGAATTGGGCCCCGCAAATGGCACGGCTTTGGATAATGGCAGCAGTGGCGACGGCATTCTTCGGGACGGCCGCAGCGTATGGCGCAGCAGACCCATCCGCCAAAGGATTGCTTAGCAGTCTTGATCACGGTGATTGGGAGCTGCGAATTCGGAATGATAATGGCGCCAAGCGGCACATCTGTTTTGATGGCGGACTGCAACTCGTTCAGCTTGGCCATGCGGGCATGAATTGCAAAAGTGTTGTGCTTAGCAATACGCCGGAACAGATCACGGTGCAGTACACGTGCCCAGGCCAAGGCTATGGCCGGACGAGCATTCGCAGAGAAACACACCGACTGGTCCAGATCGATAGTCAGGGCATTGCACAAGGGGTTCCGTTTGCATTCGCAGCCGAAGCGCGACGGGTTGGTGCATGTCGGCCCTAATGGGCATGACGATTTCCACTTTCCAACGAACACATTGATATGAAAAGGAATGAGCAGATGGGTATTGGCCCGCCCGCCGTGGTACTGTTGTCTGGTGGCCTGGATTCAATGGTTACAGCGGCGCTTGCCAAGGAGGCGGGTTATCAGGTCAATGCGCTCACCATTGATTACAATCAAAGGCATCGGCGGGAAATCGAGAGTGCTTACGCCATTGTGCAAGCATTGGATGTCCAGCGGCATATCGTGCTTCCGCTCGATCTGCGCCAGTTTGGCGGTTCGGCTTTAACCGATGATATTGATGTTCCCAAGGGCGGAGTCGGGGATGATGTCCCCGTTACATACGTCCCCGCGCGCAACCTTGTGTTTCTATCGTTAACTCTAGCTTGGGCGGAAGTGCTAGGCTCCTACGATATCTTCATTGGAGTGAATGCTCTCGACTATTCGGGCTATCCTGACTGCAGGCCCGAGTTTATCGCGGGATTTCAAGACTTGGCCAACCTTGCGACCAAGGCGGGAGCCATGGGCGAAAATTTCACTATCCACGCACCATTGCAGCATCTGTCCAAGGCAGGAATTGCGCGTGAGGCACAGCGGCTGGGGCTGTCTCCTTCTTTAAGTTGGTCGTGTTATGATCCGACAGCAGACGGCTTGGCATGCGGCCTGTGTGACAGTTGCCGGCTAAGGAAGGCCGGTTTCGAGAAAGCCGGCGTTCAGGACGATACCGTCTACGCAGTATAGCATGCAGTGAAGATCAATTCTGCTTGGTTGTAGTTGCAGTTGCAGCCACGACCATTGCCGGCTGCGCTGCGCATTAATGTCCGATGTCTTAGAAGGCACCATTCCTCAGCGCGGACTGATGCGTTCTTAGAGCGTTTGGGCCTGAGATGTCAGAACCAAAAAAGGGGCCGGAAGACCGGCCCCTTTCGTGTTGGTTGCCCAAGTTCGGAAAATTACATTCCGGAGCCAGGACCGTAAGTGATTTCCACCCGGCGGTTCTGCAACTCGCGCACACCGTCAGCGGTGGGAACGCGGGGCTGGCTTTCACCAAACGCCTCGCTGGAGATGTTCGCATCGGGAATACCGCGAGCCGTAAGGTAATCACGGACCGAGGTGTTACGACGCTGCGAGAGGACAACGTTGTACTGCGCGCTACCCGAACGGTCAGCGTGACCAGCCAGCATGATCGGAACGTTATCACAGTTGCCATAGGCACTGACGGCGCTGTCGAGCACGGTGCCAGCTTCCGGCGTGATGTCCGACTTATCCCAGTCGAAGAACACGATGTACGGCCCCTTGTTGCAGACCACTGCCGGCGGCGGAGGCGGCGGAGGGGGCGGCGGAGGCGGCGGCGGCGGTGGCGGCGGTGGCGGCGCAGCGGGTTCACCACCGAAGTTGTAAGCCAGCGTTACCATTGCACTGTGCGAGCGCCAGCGGGTTTCCACCGGACGAGCCAAGCCATCCGACAGCCTTACGTTGTCGACGTTGTGGAAACGATACTTGATGCCCAGGTCAACGTTGTTGCTTACCGGAGCGCGAAGGCCGGCGAGGAGCTGCCAGGCAAACTTGCTGTCCGAAGAATCGAGGAAGCCAACGCCATCGCGGCCAGCAGCTACGTCGTACTTGACGCGCGAGATACCGGCACCGCCTCCGATGAATGCCTGAACGCCATCATCGTCGCCGAAGTCCAGCAAACCATTGACCATGAACGACAGTGCGCTGGCATCGCCGTTAATGTCCGGGAAGGTCCCGGCAGTAAGGGTGTTGTTGGGGCCTACTGGGATGCCAGCAGGCTCGTACACCATGAAAGTATCATTGGTGGCACGACGATAGCTAGCTTCGGCTTCAAGCCGGAAGCCGCCGAAATCGTAGCCTACAATGAAGCCGCCATCGATTCCGTAGTTGGAATCCAATGTAGCAGCGTCCCTGATTGCGCCGATGTCAAAGTCAGAATCCTCTACGATCATGGGGCCGAAATCGAGTTCGACGTACCAACTATTATCGCGAGCCATAGCAGGCGTGGCGAGGACCGAAGAGGCCATCGCCAGTCCTATGACGAGTTTCCGCATTAAAAATTCCCCTATTATAAAGAGATTTGAGCCACCGAGTGCCCCGTTTCCCTACTGCCTAACCTGTAGTCGCGCAAGCGCACTTTCCAGCGCACTGTTGTAAAAATGTCGCTGTTATTCGCCGGATGCATCCAGCCAATAATTCGTGAACATTTTATGAAAATTGCGATTTCAAATGAGCCAGGCAGACGAAGTTACCCAGTTGGAAAGGCACCGGAAAGCCGCAAGGCTGCTATTAGATCACCAATAGCAGCCCGGGCTTCGGCATCAACGACCGTCCCGCCCTGTGGTTCCAGGGGAATTATCGGAAATTTCCACGTGCCAAAAAACCTTTTGTCCTGGCCGGTGGACCTGTCCAATATCCGCATTCCGTCTCGTGGGACGACAAATAGCCAGTTTCCGCCTTCGCGACAGGCAATGGACCCGTCCTGGCCCACCCAATCGTCAGTGGCGTCCGTGGCCACGATCCAGCATTCGCCTTCCGCCGGATCGGAGGGTGGCTCAGTCGCCTCACCTTCGACCGCGCAATGCAAAAGTGCATCAGTCCGTGCATGAGCCTCATTGACCCAGACTTCCTTCTGGGCCTGTCCGGAATAAAGGAACGGCAAGCCGAATCTTGGGCTTATCGAATTGAAAACGAAAGAGCTGCTCATTGGTTACATCCTTGGAAGCGAGAGCTAGAGGGTGATATGCAAGGGGTCGGACAGAGCGAAGCTACCCTGCTGCTTCACGCTGAAATGGCCATCGGGCCCAATATCGAGCAATTCAGCAATCTGTGCGGCGGACAGGACATGTTCGTTGGTATCTATCGGCCAGGTGGCGACAGTATTGCTCGTTGATCCATAAGAGAGGATGTAGCGTTCGAGGTCTTCCACGAGCGGCACATCGATCCCGTCTGACCACAGCCACGCTCCGCGGGCGCGGCGAACCCAGCCCAGCTTTAGTGAGCCGTCAGCTAACCATCGGCTACGGCCGTGTACCGGTACTAGCGGTTTCATGGTGATGCCATGCAGGGCGACAGGGGATGCTAGCGGGTTGGCATCGCCGCGTCCGGAAGCCACGATTTCGGTGCCGGCAACGGTCCCCACAATGGCCGGCTCGAGAGTCCGTATCTTTTGATTGAGCAGGACAAAATGCTCACCGGAGATATGTCTTCCGATAGCTGCATCGGTCCCGCCGAGGCCACGGACTAGTCCTGAAAGGCGCCAAAGTCCGTCGCCCAGTGCTTCCGCATGGGAGAATTGGAGTACTTCCTCGCCAAGCAGCGCTTTGTTCCATCCCGCCGCGAGCTGTGCATGGGTAGCATTGGTGAGGTTCATATCCTCGGCAACAAGATGGACCGTGACGGAATTGCTCCTGTCGAGCAAAAGCGGATTGCTTGTTCCAAGCGCATCGACGGCCACGCCCGCAATGCTTCGGGTTCTGCCGCTTGGACCAAGAGTTTCCAGCTCGCCACTGCCGTGGTCGACGAAGAGAGCTGCTCCTGACCAGTTCACACCGCTTGATGAAACTGCCGCGTAGACTTGCGGCGCGCTGGAGCTGCCAGTTCCATCCCATGGCAATTCAAATGCAATTAGAGTGGTGGGCGGCGCGGGCAGGTCAGCCGGGTGATTGATTCTGCCCGGCTCGGTTTGTCCGGAAGGCATTGCGTCCGCGCCGGTCGGGACTACGCGCTTCAGAGAAAGTTCAACGCCTTCAGGGCGCCATTCCCACTCTTCTACGCTCCAGCGGCCCGGTCTTCCAGGCACGGTCACGACTGCGCCGGGAACCAAAGACGGATCGATTTGCGAGCAGCGCCATGACAACTGGTCGCGCTGCCAGTTGGCCTTCTGCTTCAGCGTTTCGACCAGCTTGCGGGCATTGCTTGCTGATAGCGCCGCGGGAAGATCGAGTGCTTGTGGCTGACCCGGGCCCGGCTGGCCGATCGATCGCTGCAATCCGGGCAAGTAATCTCTGTCAATATCGTAATAGCGCAGTACTTCCGGCGCACGCTCCGGCACCGGCATTCGCTGGACTGCATAGCCGGAGCCGCCGCCGAATGCGCCGTCCTCCACCGATATTGCCGCTTCGGGTAGGGGGATCGCAGCGCTTTGCAGCCGTTCGCGTGCAAAAATCATTTTTGCGCCATTAGCATCGGCGTCGATCGGATAGATTGGCTGCAACTGACTTAGCGTGTCGGAGATCGGGCCTTCGCAGGTAAAGCCGTTGAGTTCGGGCAGCGGCACACCGGCGTCGACGGCTTCGATCACCTCTCCCACGATGTCCGCCAGCGAAAACCCTTCTTCATCGGCGATCACCTCAAACGTCAGTGCAGGCAGACGATTGCAGAATTCAGAAAGATCCAGATCCTCAAAGACCACATAGGCCACCCCTCGGTAGGCGGGGCAATTTGCCATACCCTCCTTGGCCGCGATCAAGGGATCGGGAGCCTGATCGGACTGACCTGTATAGACGCGCATTGTGCCGGAAGCTTTCAGATCGTCCGCTTCGCCGCGCAACAGCCGTCCATCTGCCCAGATGCGGCCAATGCCCTTGATGGGGCGGCTGGCCAACGCAACGGCAAATGACACTGAATAGCTGTATGTGGTTACATCGGGGCCGTTCTTACCGCCGCGGGTTTCGCTGCTTTCGACAAGATTGGTCGACCAGATCACGGTTCCCGGTACTCGCATCCGGCCATAGTGGCGCGCGATCACCGACCCGTAGCTTGAAGTCGTGGCCTGAAGCTCGCTGAGGCGTGGCCCTCGGACATGACCGTTGCCGAGAATCGCATTATCGACCTGTCGGCCTAGGAGCGCTCCAACGACCCCGCCCAGGGGGCCGCCAATGGCGGTGCCAACGGCGCTAAATAACAATGTTGCCATGGAGAAGTCCTCAGTTCGTGGAGATGAGGCGCCAGTGACCGGCAATTTGCCATTCATGGCTCATCGGGCTGATGATGACCCGGCCCAGTCCGGCGTGAGCATGGACCACGCGTCCATCGTCTGCAGCAATCAGCACATGGAACTGGCATGGGCCGATGCGTGCAACCAGCACGTCTCCAGCTTGCAACGCATCATTGATGGCTACCATCCCACAATCGCGCGCTATCCGGGGAAGGTCGGGAACTGCGCGTGAACGCAGCCGGTAAGCATCCGGCAAGGGGGCTGCGCGCCCAATGGCTATGAGTGCGACGGAAAGGACTCCGACACAATCAAGCCCGGTAACGGGATTGCGGCCGTGTAGTCTGAAGCGTGAACCCACTAGTGCTTGCGCAGCATCGGCCAATTGTTGGCCAATTGGCAAAGCGATCACTGGGCAGGGACGGGATAGCGAGAAATCATGTCGTTACCGGGTAGGAATGGCTCACCCCGGAAATTCACCGCGTTGCTGAAACGACTGGCGCAGGTGCCTAGCGTATGGTCGCATCCCTCCCGCAGAATGATGCGAGAGCCGGGCGGTGTGGCAGGATCAATTGGCACATCGAGCACCAGTGCAGTTTCGCCCGGATCGGTTTCCGCAAGCGTCGTAATGTTCATGCGGACGCCGGCCTGTGGCCCGTCAAGCCAGCGTAACCATCCCCCGCGCAACAGATCGTTATCAACGGCAACCGATAGCGCGACAGAGTTCGCATCAGCATCCACCGCATCCAGAATGCCCTCATGCGTATATGCAGGTGGCTGCAGATCGCAGCCCGATCCGCAGAACTGGGCGCGGCAGCCCGGACTGGTGCGCGGCACCGGATCGCGAAATAGCTCCGCCTTGCGCGACGCCAATGCCGCGGTGAAGCTGCCGTCTTGTTCCAGCACCGAACCGATTGATCCGCGATAGAGAATTTCGGTTTCCGTTGTTTCCCAATCAACGATGCCGATGCGAACTTGCGAGCTATCGTAACGGCCTTGGGACAGATCCGCTGCGCTGATCGCATCATGCGTAAGCGCCCCTTCGACTTCGGCGCTATCCGGCTCGAAATCCGCGGTGCGCTTTATCGAATAAGGCACCATACCAGGCGACGCTTGGTGGAGAACGCCGTCAAACCAGAGATCGCGATCGTGCGAGGTGAAGCCCAGTGTCACGCCATCGGTTCGCAGCACGCGCCAGAACGCGGCAACTGTTTCCAGTTCGTTGCCAAACCAGGTCCGGGTCATGCTGCCTCCCGGATTTCGACCAAGGGAACGCTGGGTGCATCGCCGGCAGCAAAGGACACACCGGAAATCTCCAGACTGTCTTGCGCAAAGCGAACCGGCACATCGAAATGGTATCCCGCGCGGATCTTTGTTTCCGCGGCTGGCGCTGTTTCAAAGCTGATCTCACCGCTTGGCAGAAGGCTCCAGTTGCCCACCTGAAGGACATTGTCGAGGCTGACCAAGATGGTTTCGAACACTGGCCTTGTTATGCGCCGCACTTGCTGGTCGCCGCCGTCGCCATACCGTTTAACGAGCGCAAAATCGGAGGTCGTGCCATCGCCTGTGCCCAACAACTGATCGCTCATTGTCGGTTGGCCAACCATTCCGTTGGAGCTGTAATCGGAAGGATCGCGAAGCCGGAACCCGCGCGCCGGGCCTCTTCGTGCCCGAAAGAAGGCGATGAGCTCACCCAGTTCGGTTTCAGAGCGGATGCCCGGCCCTACGTCAAAGCGCAGCCGGGCGTTTGACCAGAGGGTGTTGCGCCTCTCAAAACCCGATGCGGTGATTGAAACGCTGGTTGAGAACTCGGGCGTCACCGCGGCATCGCGGCCCAGCGCCAGCGGATATTGCACATCGTCGAATTGCTGCATCGCGTCTGTTTCCTGTGATTGCGGTAGTCGCACGAAGCCGTCGCGGCAGACTTGTGGCAGCGCCCAGACAAAGATTTCGTGCGGATTGCGGGCTTCCGCCTCGTCGATCCCGGCATCGATGTGACGCCATAAGTCACTGTTTTCGGGAAGCAGAACGAAACCGGCGAAATAGTCCTGCTCCTCGGGCGGGTAGCCCAGCCGATCGTTGATGATCGCATATCCCTTGCGGCGTGATGCGTCGGCACCTGCGGTCATCCAGTCGTAATCCTCAACCTGAAGGCGATCGAACGCAGGTGCTGCCCAGCCTAGTGGTAGATTAGCCCGGTAGGCGTGCGGCATTTCAGGATCGAGCACCGTTGGCGTGAAGACCAACAACAGCGATTCCATCTCTTCTGGCGCGGCCGCGGAGCGCGCGGCCTCTACCAGATCGGCGGTCGCATCCGCCAGCAAGTCGCCAGCCGCGTCAAGGAGTGCGGTTTGCTGTGCGTTCAGCGGTTGCCGCATGTCGGGAATGTCCGGCGCAAAACCCAGCGCCGTCACTGATGCGTCGTCATAGAAGCAGATGCGGCCATCGGCGAACACCCACCACCACGCTTCCCCCACCTGGAACCGGGCGGGCACTTCCGCTTCCTTCATCAGGGTCACGAAAGCCTGCGCGGTTTGTTGCAGCCATTCCATCGCTTCTCCGTTAGCCGGGGAAAGCAGCGTGGAAGGCGGATCCCAGCCGGTCAGCGCTGGATCGCCGTTATAGGCTCGCTGTTTCCATCCGTCGGGACAGTGCTGGTCCAGTATTTCCAACGACAGAGATGTTATCGGAGAAAAGCCAAGTCGCCTGCATTCTGAAAAGAACGCGCGGTGCCAGTTGACTGCTGGTACGCACAGCGGACTACCCGCCTCATCTATAAGATAGCGCCCGTCTGAATGGGCCAGCTGGAAGTAATGGCTCATACCCACGTAATGAACCACGCTGCCACGGTATCCCAGTTGGCGAATGTTGCGCAGCAGCCGAGCCGGCGTCTGCACGCCGTTGTCGTCAAACCCTGTGGCAATGGCGAGGCCATGCGGTGGCACGATGACGTCGCCGATCTCCAGCGTAGCGTTGTTTCCGACACAACGTATTTCTGACAGTTCCACCCAGCCGTCCACGGCGTTTGGGAGGGCATCGTCGCTATCTGCGTCATAGCCGGGAGCAACCAGCGAGATGAACATCCGGTCAATGTCACCGGGCCAAACCGGATCAGCCTCCGACGGAAGATCCCAGCCCCCTAAGAGGTCGGAGAAACGGATGGTGACTTCGGCATCCTCGGGGGATCCCGATGCGTAGTTCCATAGGCGCACGTACCAAGTGTGCGGGATGCCGGCCGCGTCCCGGCCCTCTATCGTCAGCGTGGGGCCGTTCCTCTCGTCCAAGGGGAGGATCCCACTTGAACGCCAGCGGAAGGAGAGTTGGCAGTGCGCGTAGTTTCGCTTCGTTGCATAAGACAGCAGGGGATGGTCGATGGTGTCTTCGCTATCCCAAATAAGTCCGGCAAGGTCGGCTGCGCGTAGAAAGGTTGCATCCAGGCGCAAGGCGTCATGCGCCGTGGAGATTACGGAGGCGACCATCGGTCGGGGAAAATTGACGGTCCAGAACCTGGGGTCGAAGCGCTGAATCCAGTCACTCGCCTGCCCCTCTCGTTTCTTGGCAAGCCAGAATGCCATGGCTTTCTCCTTGTGTCAGGCTTGGAAAACTGCCCGGCGCACGGCGCTGGCCAGTTGACGGCTGGATCGTTGCAGCGATTGCGGCACGCTGGCGCCGCGCGGGGCGATGACGTCTATGGACACGCGCACGTCGCGGCTTCCGCTGCGGCCTGTGCCTGCCTCAAAATTATCGATGCGGCCGGATGTGGTGGGCACGAATACTTCGGGACCGCGTTCGCCCACCATGTATCCTCTGCCGGGGGCGACGGGGCCGCCGGTTGCGCGGCCCGGAAGGCCCAGGGCAGATCCGACGATCCCGCCGAGATTCACCAGTCCGCCGATGCCGCCGCCGGGAAGGCTGGAAAAAAGACTGCGTACGGATTGCGCCGCAATTTCGTCTATCGTGCCAAGGGCGATCCGCTTCAGATCGTCGAAGCCCAGACTGCCGCGCCTGATCGCGCCTGTCAGTCCGCGTTCAAGCGCCGATGCTGCGCGGTCGAACCCGTCGAGCAGGTTCGTATCGATTGTGGAGCGCATTCGGGCGATATCCTGCGCAAAACCCTGAGTGCTGGCGCGCACTTCCACCATCAGCGGTTCAAGATCGTCATCCATTATCCTGCTCCATCATTCTGTTGAGTTCTGTGCGGCCAAGTGGGTGAGCTGTCTCCGCGGATGGATCGCAAATGGCCGTGGCCAGTTCGATTGGCGTTGCGGTCCAGAACTGATCGGGCAGCCAACCCAGGGTTCTGGCCGCCAATGCGTAAAGACGAACGGCCTGTGGCCCGAAGCTTCCGCTCACCCCGTACCCTGAAGGATCTGTGTGAGGACGGACCGTAGGGGGGCTGCCGTCGCGGCCAGCCCTTGGCGGGTGACTGCCTCACCTACCTGATCGCGGGTCAAGCCGTCCTTACTTGCCAGACAATGCCAGAACAGTCCCACGATCTCGGTGAGCCGCAACTGGCCTGCACCTGCACGTTCCACCAATGCCAGAAGGGGCCCCAGCTCTTCTTCCGCCGCAACCAATGCTGCAAATGTGGGGCGCAGCATACGCGGTGCGCCCCCGATCGTGATCGCAGTCTCACCGCGATGCGGATTGGGCTGGCCGCTCATACGGATTGCACCGCGCCCGAACTTTCGAGCTGCATCGTGTAGCTGCGCTCACCGTTGAAATCGCCGGCGTAGTCCAGGCGCTGGATCAGAAACTGGCCGCGTAGTTTCTCGCCATCTTCGAAACTGAGTTCATAGGCATCGAGCGTGCCAGCCATGGCATTTGCCCGCACCCGTGTTTCGGCGTCGCTGCCAAGGAAGATCCCGGCCGCCGCAACGCTGACGGAACGGACGCCGGCCCCGGAAAGCAACTCTCGCCAGCCGCCGCTCTGCTTGTTGGTGATGACAACGGTTTCCCCGCTTATGGTCATCTGCGTGGTGCGCAGGCCTGCGACGGTGTCGTAAGCGGCGGGGCTTTCGCAGTCGGAAATCTTCAGCAGGAATGCACTGCCTTTCTGAGCGGACATAGGATTCTCCTTGAATTAGGGCGGGCCGTCAGGCGGCCTGAACGCGAAATCGGTATTCGATCAGCATGACGCGGCGGCTTTCTCCGCGTTGCTCCACGCGAGAGCGGAAGAACTGGCAGGAGATCACGGCGAAGTCCGATTGGGCGGCAGGCATGGCTTCGATGCGCTGTTCGATTGCGGCGAAAATGCTGGCCGCAGCATCAGGTTGATCGCCGCGGCAATGCAGTTCCAGCGCCAAGCGAACTTCACGGCCTTGATGCGTCTTGCTGCTCCAATCACTGCTGGCGCTGGCGGCAATCGCGAGCCAAGGAAGACTGGTGCGAGAAGGCGCTTCCTCGGCAATGGCGTTCAACTCGCCTGAAAGCGCCGGATCGGCGCCCAGCCAGGTGATGAGGGCGGCGCGCAGGGAAATTTCCATGGCGGGCTATCCTTTAGTGAAGATGGGCCAGAGCAGATCCGCCCGGCGCCAGCGGGTTGGATCAGCCTTGCGGGCAAGACGGCGTGATGTGACCGCTGCAACGGCCATGGCCGCTGCTGTGCGTGTCAGGCGCAGAGCTAGCCGATCGAATGCGGCGCTGGTTTTTTCATCCCTCATACCAGCCGCATCCGTCTCCACGGACGCCACAGAGCGGCAATCGCTGCGGGAGGCTGCGCCGTTGCGCGATCACTATCGCGCTCACGATGCTGATATGCCGAGAAACGAAGAATACCCTGCCGCAGTGCTGGGGGGAGCGAGGTCCAATCCGGCGCGATCCCGGCGGTGAAGCGTACTGCCACTCGCGATCCTCCCGCAGGGCGCAGAAGGCGCAGTTTTCCGCCACCATCGGCAGCGAGGTCCAGCTCGAACCCATCTGATGGAAGGGATGTGCGCGTAGCATCAGTTGCAACTGCCTGCACAGTGGTGATCGCGCGAACGGGCTGCGTGGCGAGACTGAGCCAGCCGCCGCCGCTGGCTGGCAAAATCTCTTCGCAGGTCGCTGCCAGCGGCATCTGGCCGGTGAAGGCTTCACACATGTCGAGCGCGCCGTGAAGCAGGGCGGTAAGCGGGGCATCGTCATGCGTCGTGGTGATGCCAAGCCACTGTTTGAGTTCGGCCAGGGCCGTGGTCGGCACTGTCGCCGGCGTGACGATAGCTCGCTTCATGCGCGGCCTCCGTTCAGATGAAATGAATGTCGAAAAGCCCGCGCCGTCTGGGAAAAGGGGCAGCGGCGCGGGCGCAGCGCCGGTCGGCGCAAAGGTATTTGACCCGGGGGGCGCTCAACCGGCTTTCGGACTAGCTGCCTTAGTCCGAAATCTTCAGCAGCTTGATTGCATCGCTATCGAGCACCTGACCGCCCAGGCGCTTGGTGGCGTAGAAGTGAACGAAGGGCTTGTTGGTGAATGGATCGCGCAGGATACTCGTCGCGCTGCGTTCGGTGATAAGGTAGCCCGCGCGGAAATTGCCGAAGGCGATCGGGAGCTTGTTCGCCTCAATGTCCGGCATGTCTTCCGCTTCCACCACGGGATAGCCCAGCAGTCGATTGGGTTGGCCTTCCACAAGACCGGGTTGCCACAGGAATGATCCGTCAGAAGCCTTCAACTTGCGCACTTCGGCCAGTGTCGCAGAGTTCATTACCCAGCTTGCCCCCTGCCGATAGCCGGAACGCAGTGAATGAACGAGGTCGATCAACTTTAGCTCGGGCGCGGCATCGAAACCATCTTCATCGCCGGTGACAATGTGCTGCAGTGTGCCGAAGGTGCGAGTCGCATCGCCTGCCGTGCTGGTGGAGGCAGCAAGGAAGCCCTTGGGCTTGTTCGTGCCATTGCCGTTGATGAAGGCCGTACCTTCGGCGCGGGCGAACTCCATCGCGATTTCGTCGGCCAGCCATGCTTCGAGATCAAACGACGCATCATCCAGCATGGCCTGGCTTGCCGCCGGGTTCGCATAGAGATCGCCAGACGGCGGTGCGATTTCAGCGAATTCAGGCGTATCGGTGGCGGTTCGAGCGGCAGTTTCACTTACCCAGCCTGAGCTTGTTCCTCCGGTGGTAATCAGCTTGCGATAGCCAGCCGTTCCTGTCTGCACGACCTGAGCGATGGAGCGGATAGGGCTGATGTCGCGAAGACGGCTGGAGATCATCGCATCAATCTCACGCGGCACGGCATAGCCGCCGTCCGATGCCACTGCGCCGGAGATGGATTTCAGCTCCGTTTCACGGCCATGGCGCAGATAGGCATCGACAAAGCCTTTGAGTTCCATGCTTCGCGGTTGTGCGGATGTGGCCTCCAGGATCGGTCGGGCGGCGGCGCGACTTACCCGGTCGAGCCGGACTTTCACATCATCGACATCGCCGCGGAGTGCAGAGATCGCCTGATCGGCAGCGTCCTGACGGGCTATAAGGTCAAACGATGCGTCGAGCGTTGCGATGGTTTCAGAAACGGGTTGCGTGGGCATTTCCATGGGGCATTCACCTTCACAAAAAAGGCCGCCCCATGGGACGGGACGGCCGGAGAATCGCAAGTATTGGGGGCGGAGTTGCTTCAGCTCAGGAGATGAACCCGCGCGCTATGTTGCATGGGGTGCGTGACGAGGCTGATTTCGAACAAGTCCAGATCGTGAAGCTCTCGTCCGTGTGCATCACGGCGGCTGGCAATTGCGCGATAGCCAAAGCTGAGGCCGGTTACGGTGCCATTTTCCAATGCGCGCGCCGCACCGCCACCAGGATTGTCGATTGAGGCAATCACGCGCAGCCCGCGCTTGTCCTCTGCAATCTGGTCGACCCAGCCGATCCGCAGGTCCGGCCGGTGTTGCCAGAACAGCGGGAGGGGATCGCGCCGAGCAGCAAGCGTGCGAGCAAAGGCGCCCTTGCGGATCACGTCCCGGCCAGCATCCCGCTGATCGAACAGGGCGGCGTAGCCTGCAAAGCACAGGCTTTCGTGACGCCGCGTCAATTCAGCAGTTCCGTCAGCCCAAGACGTACGGCAAGGCCCACCAGAAGGAGCGCCGCCAATCCGCGCACGATCCAGTTGATCACCGTGCGTTGTGCGCTCGCTTTGGCTGCACGCCATGCCTTTAGCAGTTCGCGAAGCTCCGAAAGGTCGCCGGGCGCGTTAAGGTCATCAAGGCCGATCTGGGTCAGAATACGCTGCGCCCCCAGTTCGGAGGATTCCTCTACAATGGCGCGCAATGTCACCAGATCGCCGCCATCGTTTGCGGCTTGTGCCAGCAACCGTGCCAGCATGTCGTGCGTGTTCATTGTCCATCCTCCTGCTTTTGCGGACGGGGTGTCAGGCCCAGCAGGCAGCGCTTTTCCTCGTCATTGAGGAAGTCTGCGTCCGTAACCTGCTTCCAGAGCCGCTCGCGGTCTTCGGAAAGCGCGGGAATTCGGTCGAGGTCGATGGCCAACCGCGCCTCGGGAAACCACGGCGCCATTCCTTCGCCCAGAGCGGCCAGAATCTTGGCCGCAAGGGGCAGCAGGGTGAGCCGCCACAGTGCGCGGTTTGCCTCCCGGTAATTGGCGTAGGTTGCATCACCCGGTAGGCCGAGCAGCATCGGCGGCACGCCGAATGCCAGTGCAATGTCGCGTGCTGCAGCGGCCTTGAGCGTGGCAAAATCCATGTCTGCCGGGCTCATGCTCAGCGATTGCCACTTCAGCCCGCCTTCCAGCAGCATCGGACGGCCTGCATTGGGGTGCCCGGCGAAAGCACGGGTGAGTTCGTCTTTCAGCCGGTCGAACTGATCTGGCGTCAGCGTGGCATTGTCGCCTGCTTCATAAACGAGCGCGCCTGATGGCCGCGCCGCGTTTTCCAGCAGTTGCCGGTTCCAGTTTGCCGCAGCGTTGTGCGTGGCGATGGCCTGATCCGCAGCGCTGAGGCACCCGGCCCCGTAGTGATCATCCGCCGGATGGAAGTGGCGGATGTGTATCAGGTTGGGAGAGGCGTCTTCGTCCAACACTGGGATCGTCAGCTTCTGTTCGCCGACCTTGTATGTAAACGCCGATGGCCAGCCATCAGCGGCGGCAACCACGCTCAAGCGTTCGGGGCGTAGAGCAAAGAGCTCGACCGGATCACCGCGCCCGTCCTTTATCACCTGCACATAGGCATTGCCGTGCAGCATCAGGTGCGATGCCAGAGTTTCCAATAAGGCTTGTCCCGCGCTCGTATCGGTAACGAGGGCGGAAAGTTTCGGATCTGTTTCCAGCAGCGGCGCGCTGGCGATTCCTTCTGACACAAGGCGAACCGCGCGCTGCGCCACCGGGTTTTCCAGATAGCCGCGACGCAGTGCCGTGGCATAGTCGAACGGTATTCTGCCCGGGCTGCTTTCGGCATAGACCCACGGCGAGTTGTATGTGCGCGCCAGCGGCACGCGGTCGCTACCGCCCTTGAAGGCGGATACGAGCGTTTCCAGGAATGACATGGATGACCTTTCGGTTTTTTGCCCTTTGCAAAGGGGCGTTCGCTATTGCCCTTGCGGGTCTGCGTTCGTTTTCGTCAGTTCCCTACCCACACGCGGGGACGGGCAGGAGGGCGGAGCATGAGTTCCGTCAGCGCCCAGACCAGCGCGTCGGCCCGATCGGGTGATCGGCCGGGGCCTTCGTAGCCACCGCCAATCGTCAGGCCGCAGAGTTCGTCTTCCAGTTCGGGGAACATGCCGGCATGGCGCACGCGGCCAGCTTCATAAAGAGCCGCCACCGGTTCAGCGCGGGCAACCTTGCCTTTGCTGGCGTGAACGAGCCTGATCGGCAGAGACAAGTCGGCCGCGCGCAGGACGCTTTCCACCATCGCTCCGCCCTGATTGGCTTCTGCAACCACTCGGTCTGCCTGCCATGCACGGGCCGTATCGGCGACGGCATGGGCCCAGCGCTCCGGGCTGGGGGTTTCGACCGACGCATCGGCAAGCACATGGGCAATCCCGTCTGCCCCAAGGCCTGCGACAATGATGCCGCAGGCGTCTCCATGGGCCGAAGCGGGCGGATCGACTCCAATCACGGTGCGAACCGATTGCGGGGGCGCTTCCGCTTCACGGCGAGATTCGATCAGTCCCCGCGTCCACAACGCACCCGCGACATCTTCAATCAGTTCGCCGTCAAGTTCCTGCCTTCCAAGCATGGACTTGCCGAATGTGTTGCGCACATCGCTGATGAAGCGTTCTGGCAGGTTGTCGGCATTATCATAAGTGCTGCCCTTGGTGAGGTGGAGCCCATCCTCCTTCAGAATGCGGCGCAGCAGGGGCACGGCCCTCGGCGTGGTCGTTGCGAGCAGGCGGGGTTGTTCGCCTAGTCGCAATCCCAGAAGCAGATTGTTCCACGCTTTCTCGGCCTTGCCCGCGACATTGCCCCATTTTGCGATTTCGTCGCACCAGGCATGGCTGTGTTGCGGTCCGCGCAGGCTTTCCGGTTCGAGAGCGGAATAGAGCACTGCCTGCGCTCCGTTGGGCCACGTCAGTCGCCGAAGTGAGGGTTCAAATTGGGGGCGACGACGCGGCGGGCTAGTGGCCAGAATACCGCTCTCGCCCTCGATCATCACAGCGCGGGCTTCGCCCAAAGAGGCACCGACCAGAGCGATACGGGCATCGGGATTTGCAGCGGCAACTTCGCGAACCCACTCTGCACCAGCTCGCGTTTTGCCGAAGCCGCGCCCCGCCATGATCAGCCAGATTCGCCAGTTACCAGGCGGCGCGATCTGTTCCGTTCTTGCCCACAGTCGCCAGTGCCAGGCCAGCTCGCGCCGTTCGCTGGGGCTGAAGCTTCGTAACACGCATCGTCGCTCTGCCGGCTTCAGGTTCAGCAGCAAGTGAAGGCGGTTATTCTTCGCCATCTGCCGCGCCTTTTGCGCCTTGCTGAGCGCGTTCGCGCATCCGGTCCAGCTTGGCATCGATTGAGGCGAGCACGGTGTCTGCATCCTCGTTCTCAAGGACAGCTCTGTGTCGGGCTGCGCTTTCGCGATGTGCGGCCAAAAGGCTGGGCACGGCTTTACACCGCCAAGCTAGGAGCAATGGCGGTGTGATCGCGGCGATGGCGTGGGCTTAAATGATGCCGGTGGCCTTGCCGGCGCGCTCAAACATGCCGGTGATTTTCTCCACCTGTTCGGCGCTGTGTTCGGCGCACAGCGAACAGCGTAGCAGCGTCATGTTGGCAGGCGTTGCCGGCGGACGTGCCAGATTGACGTAAAGCCCTTCGTGCAGCAGCGCTTCCCACATCGCCGCCCCGCGTTCCAGATCGGGCATGATGACCGCAAGAATAGCACTCTGCGGTTCCTCGGTGCCAAGCTGGAAGCCCAAAGCCTTCAAATTGCCGTGCAGCTTGCGTGAATTCTCCCACAAGTGCGCGCGCTTGTTCTGGCCATGCATGAGCTTGCGGATCGAGGTGGCGGCCGTGGCAACCACGCTGGGCGGCAGGCTGGCAGTGAATACATAGGGGCGGCAGACCAGCCGCATCACTTCAAACTTCGGGTGGTTCGATACGCAGAACCCGCCGACGGTGCCAACGCTTTTGGAGAACGTGCCGATCACAAAATCGACCTGATCCAGTACGCCCTGTTCTTCGGCAACGCCGCGACCGTTCGGCCCGATGAAGCCCATGGAATGCGCTTCGTCCACCAGGACCATCGCACCGTGCGCTTTTGCGACGGCGATCATTTCCTTCAGCGGAGCGATATCGCCCAGCATTGAATAGACGCCTTCGAGGATGACCAGCTTACCAGCGCCTTCGGGAATGCGCTTCAGACGGCGTTCCATGGCGCCGATATCGTTGTGTTTGAAGGGCACGACTTCGGCGTCGCCCATCTTGCAGCCGTCCCAGATGGAAGCGTGGCTATCGATATCGAGCACGATGTAATCGCCTTTGCCTGCGATCGTGCTGATGATGCCCAGATTGGCCTGGTATCCCGTGGAGAACACCATGGCGTGATCCATGGCATAGAATTCGCGCAAGGCATCCTCGACCTGGCGGTGGCCGAGGTAAGTGCCGTTCAGCACGCGGCTGCCGGTGGTGCCCGATCCGAACAGTTCCAGCGCTTCCTTGCCAGCAGCAATCACGTCTGGATCGAACGTCATTCCCATGTAATTATAGGTGCCGAGCAGGATCGTTTCGCGCCCGTTGCAGAACGCGACCGTCGGTGAAATCACTCGTTCCATCACCAGATTGAACGGATCCTCAACGCCGGAAGCCAGCAGATCGCGACGCATTTCGATAATGGGATCGAACTTGGAAAAAAGGTCGGTCATCAGGGTTCCCAATGGCTCATCATTGCTTCCCTCGTCATGGCGACGAAGGAAGTGATGATCAGCCTTGCAGCTTCGTTACAGCGTCAACAAGCTGGCCGTAATTTTCTATCTCGGCCTGCTGGTTCATGCTGATGATGATATCAAAATCGTCCTCGATTGCGGCGACGAAATCCATGACCGTCAGACTGTCGAACTCAAGGTCATCCGTGAAACGGGTTTCCCCGGTGATCTCGATACCCTTCTTGTTGAAGGGGGCAATGAGGCCGCGAATACGCGTATCGACTTCGGCTCGGTCCATGGGAAAGTTCCTAAATTGGGATTACGGCGCAAAAGGGGCTGAGCGACAAAATGTCAAGCATACCGCGCTAAAGCAGCGCCCGAACGGCTTGCAGGAACGGCCCGATGGATACCGGCTTGGCAAGATAGCCATCGGCGCCGGCATCGCGGATGCGTTCCTCATCCCCCTTGCCGGCATAGGCTGTAACAGCGAGCACGGGGATAGAGCGAAGCACGCTGTCTGCCTTTGCGGATTCGATCAGGTCCAGCCCGGAGATATTGGGAAGCTGGATGTCCATGATAATTAGGTTGGGCACAAAATTGCGTGCCGCATCCAGTGCGCCATGCCCGTCGGCAACCGGCTCCACCGCGAAACCCTGGCTCTTCAGGACATCGCAAAACAGCTTTCGATTAAGATCGTTGTCCTCGACAACTAGTATTCGCTTTGCCATTTGTCTGGCCGTCACCATCTCAAAGTGTGACCCCTGCTCTATGCGTTGAAATCGAGGCTGACAATTCCAAGGCAACCGGCATCCCCGGCAAGTGATCCCCAAGTTCTTGCACTTTCAGCGCTCGGGTGGGTGCTGGGCGAGCCCAGTCGCGCCGATCGGCTGCTTTCGCTGACGGGTCTCACACCCGATGCATTGCGTGCCGGTCTTCACGATCCTGGCGTGTTGCAGGCGGTGATCGATTTTCTCTGCTCGCATGAACCGGACCTTGTCGCTGCGGCAGGGGCTCTTGGTGTTGATCCGGCGGAACTTGCCGCTGTGAAGGAAGGTTTGCGTTAATGTCCCGCCCGCTTGTTATCTCAGATTGTGATGAAGTCCTGCTCTACATGATCTCGCATTACCGGGATTGGCTGGGCGAAGAGCACGGCATCAATTTCAGCATGGATAGCCACGATTTTGCGCGAGCCATGACGCGCGTGGGCACGAACGAGCCGCTGGAGCAGAAGGAAATCTGGCAGTTGCTCAACCTGTTCTTCGATAGCCAGATGCATCGGCAAGGGCCGGTGAAAGGCGCGATCGAGGCGATTACGGAACTGCAGCGCCATGCCGATGTGGTGGTATTAACCAACCTGATGGACTTTCGTCAGGAAGCGCGCACCCGCCAGTTGCTGGATCATGGACTTGATCTGAAAGTCTATACCAATCAGGGGCCGAAGGGGCCGGCGCTCAAGGCGATCCTTGATGAATATCAGCCATCGCGTGCCGTGTTCATCGATGATATTGCACAGCATCACGGGTCAGTCGGCGAAATCGCGCCCGATGTGGCCCGACTGCACTTGTGCGCGGAGCCAACCATCGCGCCGCACATCGATTGCGCGCACGTAGCAGGCCATGCCCATGCGCGAATTGACGAGTGGGACCGCGCTCTGCCGTGGCTGCTCAGTCGCATTCACGACGAAAAGGAAAACTGAATCACAATGACCGACGCCGAACTGGAAACCAGGCTGGCTGCTCAGGGCCTGACATTGCCGGAAGCCGCAGCGCCGGTGGCGGCTTATGTGCCGGTGGTCGTCGCCGGCGGGCTGGCCCACGTATCAGGCCAGTTGCCGTTTGTCGGTGGCTCGCTGGTTACTGGTCGGTTGGGCGAAGAAGTGTCGCTGGAGCAGGGTGTTGAAGCCGCGCAGGCTTGCGCGCTGATGATTCTGGCGCAGCTCAAGGCGGCGCTTGGCTCTCTGGAAAGGGTTGAGCGGATTGTGAAGCTGGGCGTGTTCATCAATTCCGCCGGCACTTTCACCGATCAACCGAAAGTCGCCAACGGAGCGTCAGAACTGATGGTCTCGCTGTTTGGAGGGGCTGGCCGACATGCGCGAAGCGCGGTGGGTGTGCCGGTGCTGCCTCTGGGTGCAGCGGTGGAAGTTGACGCGATTGTCGCTGTTCGCGCTGATTGACGGTTGCCTCGCGCCAGCTCCGCCGCCCAGCAAGGTCGGCTGGCTCAGGCAATGGACCTTTGCACACCGTGGATTCCACGGTGCCGGGGTGCCGGAAAATTCGGCAGCAGCGGCTAGAGCCGCGGTGGAGGCGGGGCTGGGGATCGAATGCGATATTCAGCGCAGCAGCGATGCGCACCCGATGGTGTTTCATGACTGGGATTTGCAGCGGCTGCTGGGCGTGGAGGGGCAAACTGAAAGCTACTCGGCAGACGATCTGCGCTCTATGCGCTATCCCGGAACGGATGAAGCGCCGATAACTCTGTCCAGCCTGCTGGAAATAGTGGCAGGCAAAGCGCCCTTGCTGATCGAGATAAAGTCGAAGCGCGGGTATCATGTTGCCAAAACCTGCGTGCTGGTGCGCGAGGTGCTGCGCAATTACGCAGGCATTTATGCCGTGATGAGCTTCGATCCGCGTGTTTCTCGCTGGTTTGCCACTCACAGTCCAGAGATGCCGCGCGGGCTGGTCGTCACCGAAGAAAAAGATCGGGGCGCGGTCGGCAATTTTCGTCGGCACATTGCCTTATGGCACGCGCGGCCCGATTTTCTGGCCTATGAAATCCGCGATCTGCCGAGCACGTTCGCTGCCTCACAGCGCAAGCGCGGCCTTCCCATTTCGACATGGACGGTGCGCAATGCGGATCAGTACGCTATTGCTTCACGCCATGCAGATGCAGCTATTGCCGAAGATGCCGGGTTGGGTGTGAAGTGATGAGCGAGGGTGATTTCACCATTCGCAGCGTAGATAGCGTTGGCGCATTGCCTGCCGACCAGTGGGATGCGTTGACAGACGGCGCCAATCCTTTCGTCAGTCACGCGTTCCTTTCGCTTTTGGAGGAATCGGGAAGCGTCGGCGGCAGGAGCGGATGGCATCCGTTGCCGATCATCGCACAGGGCCCCGACGGCACGCTGGCCGGAGCCCTGCCTGCTTACATCAAGCAGCATAGCCAGGGCGAATATGTGTTTGACCACTCATGGGCAGATGCGCTGCATCGTGCTGGTGGGAATTATTACCCAAAGCTGCAGATTTCGGTTCCGTTTACGCCCGCAACCGGGCCGCGTGTCCTCACGCAACAGGCGGAATTGCGCGCGCCGCTGCTTTCCGCTGCGGAGGAATTGTGTCGCGCGAACGGACTGTCATCGGCGCATGCTACGTTTATCGAGCCCGGACAGGTTTCTCTGTTCGAGGATGCTGGCTGGCTGATTCGCGAAGATATCCAATTTCACTGGGAACGGCGCGGATATGAAAGCTTCGATGATTTTTTGGGCGAACTGTCCTCCCGCAAGCGCAAGGACATCCGGAAAGAACGGGAGCGCGCGCAGGAAGGTGTCGATATTCGCATCCTGATAGGCGATGACATCAAGTCCGAACACTGGGATGCGTTCTGGCGGTTCTACCAGGATACGGGGATGCGCAAGTGGGGCCAGCCTTACCTGACGCGTCCGGCGTTCACCCTGATGGGTGAGCGCATGGCAGGCCAGATTGCGTTGATCTTTGCCTATATGGATGGAAATCCGGTGGCTGGGGCGCTTAATTTCATCGGGGGAGATACGCTATTCGGCAGATATTGGGGCGCCGACATCGACAAACCCTTCCTGCATTTCGAGCTATGTTATTATCAGGCGATCGACTTGGCGATCGAACTGGGGCTCGATCGAGTTGAGGCAGGGGCGCAAGGTGGCCACAAGCTCGCCCGCGGCTATGAGCCCGTCCGAACGGTGTCGGCCCATTTCATAACGCATCACAATTTTCGTGAGGCCATTGCCGATTTTCTTGAGCGCGAACGTGCCGGAATAGCGCAGGATCAGATCCTGCTGGATGATCGCACCCCATTCCGTAAAGGCGATTAACTGATCACGCGGCCCTGCATCTGGTGACGGATAGCCACTGCCTTGCCCGTCGTTGTGCCTCGGCAATTTCTCGCGCTGTCATTTCGTCGGCAACCTCAGCCCTGCAGTGCTGGGCCTCTTCATGCCCGCCCACGGTAGCAAGGTTGAACCACTTGTGCGCTTCGATCAGGTCGCATTCGGCTCCGTGACTGCCAGTGGAGAAGGCTACGCCTAATTCGTAATAGATGCTGTGATCACCAGTTGCAGCAGCGTTCAGCAAGTCTGAAATCGTGTTGTCGGCGTCAGTTTCGGTAAGCCTTTGTACGCTGGAAAGCGCGCTTCTTTTTACCCAGAAAGTCTCCATTCGATTCGTCCCTTCCAGTCCGGGTCCCCCGATGCCCGCGGTGGAAAAGCTGGCTTTTTATAGATAACAATTGGTTAACAAGAGTCTCCGGATTGTCACGGATTGGAAAGATTTATATCTAAAATGGCCCGACCCACATCTTTTCCGCCAGCAATCTGCATTGACGCTTGTACCTGTGCGGCGGTCAAACTATAGGCCCGGCGATCGGCTCGCGGGGTTAATCGGGAATACCCGACAAAGCAGGACATGCGACGCTGGGAAGTGACATGCGGAGTTTCTGAATGGCATCTGCCCTAGCTGACGAAATTGACATCCTAGCAAAGGCCCGACGTGAAATCGGGGGTAGCTACGTCCCTTCCGATGATGAAGAGTACATGTCGGAGGAGCAGCGGGAGTATTTTCGCAAGCTACTTAACAGCTGGAAGCGGCTAATTCTTGCGGCCTCTGCCGGTACTTTGCAGCAACTGCAGGATGGTCCCATCCGGGAACCTGATCTGAATGATCGGGCCTCCAGTGAAACGGACTGGGGAATCGAACTGCGTACTCGCGATAGACAGCGCAAGCTGATCGCCAAGATCGAAGCCGGTTTGCGCCGGATTGAAGAAGGCGAATACGGTTATTGCGAAGTGACGGGTGAACCAATTGGCCTGGGTCGATTGGTGGCACGTCCTATCGCGACGATGACGGTGGAAGCCCAACAGGCTCACGAACGTCGGGAAAAGGTTTCGCGCGACGATTAATAGCTCCCCTACTAACCGGGCTTAAGAATTTGTTTGCTAAAAATGGGTTAGGGGTCAGTAAGAGGTCGGGGAACGGGAGTCCGTCTTGATTGCCTCGACTTCATGGTACTACGTGTTAACTCTGATCGGGGTTGCCGAGCGAGCAGATGACCAAAAGCGATAATCGCCAAGTCTATCGTGACAGCCTGTTTCTGATGGCTCACCTGCGTGTGCAGGGTGAAGACGGCGAACATCGCATCAAGGTTCGCAATTTGTCTCCAGGCGGTATGATGGGTGAAGGCCGGGTGCGGATTTCCCTCGGCGCACTGGTTGAAATCAATATTCGCAATATCGGCTGGGTAACCGGATCAATTGCGTGGGTGCAGGACGATCGTTTTGGCGTTGCCTTTCGCGATGAGATCGACCCCAAGCAAGCGCGTGAGCCTGTTGCTGGCAAGGGTGAACAGTACGCCGCGCCACGTTATACGCGCCAGCATGAGCCGGAAAAGAATACCGGCGTAGTGCGTAAGATCTAGCCATCGGCAAGGCGTGAAGGGCTTTCCGATTTGCCCAACGCTTGTATCAGGCTAATCAGCGTTATGGCCGCGCGAATTGCAACAATATTGAAGATGGCGTGCATGTTTGCGCTGGCATTGCCTGCGGCATGTAGTTCGGATGATTCGAGCCAGGTAAATGTCGTGGCCATCGGGCAGGCTGGCGATCCGTTTGCTGAAGGTGAGAAACTGTCACTGGCCGGGGAACTGGTTCGATCGTCCACCACCGAAGGGCTTGTCGCATTTGATGCACAGGGGCGAGTGATTCCCGCATTGGCCGACCGCTGGATCGTAACTGACGACGGCAAGAGCTACATCTTCAGGCTTCGCGATGGAACATGGCGCGATGGCAGCGAGATTACCGCCAGATCCGTAACACTGGCGCTGCGCAATGCGATCCGGGTACAGCGGGGAAGCGGATTTGGGCTTGAGCTGGTGGGCATTGACGAAGTTCGGGAAATGGCGGGGCGAGTTGTCGAGATTCGTCTCACCCGCCCGATGCCGCATTTGCTGCAGATGCTTGCTCAACCCGAACTGGGGTTGGTCCAAGCTGGAGAAGGTGCTGGGCCGATGGAACTGACGCGTGAGGCCAATCTCGCGGTGCTGACTCCCATATCTCCCAAAAAGCTTGGCTTGCCCGCGGTGGATAATTGGGACGAACGCATCCGCTCTGTCGCACTTCTCGCCATTTCAGCAGAGGAAGCGGTCAGGCGGTTCAACGCAGGCGAGACCGATCTGGTGCTTGGTGGAGGCATCGCAGACTTTCCGCTCACGGCGTCGGTGGGCATCCTTCGGGGAACGATCCAGCTTGATCCGGTGGAGGGGCTGTTCGGGCTTCGGGTCATGAGCGACGCAGGTTTTCTTTCGGATCCAGCTAACCGCGAAGCTTTGGCCATGGCGATAGATCGCGATGCGTTGATTAAGCCATTCGGTGTCGATGGTTGGAAGCCCGCGGAAGGCATCGTGCCGGACGGCATTGAAGGCTACGTTGATTCCGGATTGGCCCGTTGGCCGCAGACGACCATGGAAGAACGGCGTGCAATTGCTTCTGCTCGGGTGACGCGCTGGCGCACGGCGGAAGGCAAAACGGAAAGCGAAATCCCCGTATCTGTATGGCTCCCTGAAGGCCCCGGGTCCGACCTGATTTTCAAACGCGTTGCTGAAGACTTCGCCGCAATTGGGGTTGCTGCCAGTCGCGCTGACCCACGTGAGGAGGGCGATCTTCGGCTATTCGATAAAGTGTCTTTGTATCACCGGCAAAGCTGGTTTCTGAATCAGTTCAATTGCAAGGTTGGGCCGGGTGTGTGTGACCCAGAGGCTGACCAGAAGATGGACCAATCACGCAGGACTGACGATCCTGAGACGCGTGCTTTGCTAATAACCGAGGCGCAACGTCTTTTGAGGCAGGCGAACGTGTTCATTCCCTTCGGTTCGCCCATTCGTTGGTCCTTGGTTCGGGGCGATGCCACCGGATTTTCAATCAATAGCTTGGGATGGCACCCCTTGATGCCGATGGCCGTGAGGGCCAAGTAACTAATCCATTTTTCGCTCGGAAGGAGCTTTCCATGGTTCAGCAGGCACGGACACGTCCCATGCGTCCAGAATTGCCATTGGGTAGCGATCCCGCTTCGGTGCGCCGGCGCATTGAAGCGATGGAAGCGCTGATGGAACGTTCAATCCCGCTTCCGTGGCTGAAATCACCAGTCGGTCTGGATGCCGTGATTGGGCTGGTTCCCGTTGCTGGGGACCTTCTGTCCGCCGCGCTGGGGCTTTATGTGGTTTGGGAAGCCCGCAATCTAAAGATGTCGAAATGGCAGCTGGCGCGCATGGCGGCCAATGTGGGCTTCGATACGCTGATCGGCGCCGTTCCTGTTGCGGGGGACGCGTTTGACTTCTTCTTCCGTTCCAACACGCGCAACTTGCGGATCATCCGCAAACACCTCGACAAGCATCACCCGCATACGAAGATTATCGAGGGCTGATGGCATGGGCGTGCACAACCTGCGGAAAAATCGCTGGCTTTCTGGTGTATTGCTAATTGGAGGTGCGGGCTTGCTTTGCGCTTGCGGGCAGGGTGAGAATGATCCTGGTCCCGGCGGTGTAACGGTTGGAGAGGCGCGGGCGCTGGATGAAGCGGCTGAGATGCTGGAGGCACGGCGCCTGCCTTCGCAACTACTTACGCCAACTCCGGCTGATGGTCCCGCACAGCAAGGCACCGGTGCCCCTCAATAGGGCGAGGCATCTTAGTCTAGCCTGACTTTGCCCCGGTTGGCCTTTACTGCGCCTCGCTGTTTCTTGCCTTTCAGGCGCTGCACTTTCCCAACACGGTTCAGGCGCGACTTCTTGCGCTGCTCCGGCAGTTCCTGCGCCTTTTCCAGGAGTTCGCGCAATCGCTCTCGAGCATCCGCGCGGTTGGCTTCCTGCGTCCGGTGGCGCCTCGCGGTAATGATGATCTCGCCCTTGGCGGTCATTCGGCTGCCCGCCAGCTCCTTCAAGCGGTGGAACACAGGCGGAGACATGCGCAGGGCAAAAACATCAAGCCGCAACTGGACAGCAGTGGCGACCTTGTTGACGTTCTGCCCGCCAGGGCCGGAGGCCGTGATAAAGCTCTCCTCCACAAGCGTGAGCGCCCGGGCGAAGAGGTCGTCCATCAGGCGACGGCAGCCGCGATCCGTCGCACTGCTTCCTCAAGGATTGCCTCATCAGTGGCAAAGCTGATCCGGAAACCGTCGCGCCCGCCGAATGCCGATGCGGGAACGATCGCTACGCCGTTTTCCAGCAAGTGCAGGGCAAGTGCCTGATCGTTTCCGAACCGGTCCATCAACGCGGAGGCGTCGACCATGCAGTAAAACGCGCCGTCGGGAACGGGTGTGGACAAGCCAGGGATGGCGTTGATGCCGTTTACCACCAGATCGCGGCGCGCGCGGAACCGCTCCCGCCAGTCGGCAAGAAATTCCTGCGGACCTTCAAAGGCTGCGACAGCTGCTGCCTGACTTATCGAACAGGGGTTGCCGGAGGAATGTGATTGCAGCTTGCCCATCGCCTTGATCAACCATTCGGGGCCGGTCGCCACGCCGATTCGAAAGCCGGTCATCGCGTGGCTTTTCGACACACCGGAAACCGTAAGGATGCGATCGGCAAGATCCGGGCAGAGTACTGCAAGCGTCGCGTGCGGCTGGCCCGTGTAGGAGAGCGGGGCGTAGATATCGTCGCTCATCACCATAATGCGCGGATTGCGGCGCAGGACTTCCCCGATCCCCAACAGCATCTCTGCCGGATAGACCGAACCGCTGGGGTTTCCGGGACTGTTGAGGAGCAACCACTGCGTGCGCGGCCCGATCTGTGCCTCCAGATCCCCGGGGCTGAAGCGGAAATTGTTTTTGGCGTGCGTGATCAGCGGAACCACCGTGCCGCCAGCAAAGCGCACGATTTCCGGGTAGCTGACCCACCACGGGCTGGGCACGATCACTTCCTCGCCCTCGCTCACCGTGGCGAGCAGCGCGTGGAAAATCGCTTGCTTGCCACCTGCGCTGACGATGATCTGATTAAGCGGCGCATCTATTCCAAGATCGCGGGAGAAGTGCAGTGCTGCAGCCTGCTTCATCCGCGTGGTGCCGCCAACCGGCGTATATTTCGTTTCGCCATTATCGAGGGCGGCCTTTGCCGCTTCAAGAACATGTGCAGGCGTTGCGAAATCCGGCTCGCCCACCGAAAGCGAAATTATATCCCGTCCCTGCTCGCGCAGTTCGGTTGCGCGATCGGTCATCGCGGCCGTTTGCGATGGAGCAATGCGTGCAAGGGCGGAGGATGTGCGGTTCATGGTATCAGCCTGGCCTTTCTAAGCCCTCGTAACGCGTTGCCGAGAAAAAATCCGTCCGTAAGATCATCGGGGGTAAGCCGGGCTTCGCGGGCCTTGCCTGCCTCGATCAAGGACCGACGCAACACTCCGGGCAGAAGGCCCAGTTCCAACGGCGGAGTAAGCAGCACGCCTTCGCATTCGACGAACAACGAATTGAAGCAACCTTCGGTAACGAGGCCATCGTCTCGCAGGAAGATTGTCTCGCCAGCTCCCGCCTTCCGTCCGGTATCGAGCGCGGATTCATAAAACCAGCGGTCAGAACTTTTGTGGCGCAGCCGCCAGTCGCCACTGTCGATGGGTAAACGCATTACAGCGCAGGAAATCGGGGTGCGCTCTGCTGCGGGGATGGCAGTCAGCTCAAGGCTGAAGGCGCCGCTGCGCGATGCCAGCAACCGGAGCTTTGCAGGATTCTCTGCGTCGAAGCATAGCGCATGGATGGCGTTGCGCACTTTGTGACGGTCAAAGCTAAAACCCAGTTCGGACGCGCTCGCCTTGATACGTTCCAGATGAAGGTCGAGCAGTGGCACGCCCTCTTCGGGGGTGAAGGCCATTGTTTCAATCAGATCAAAGCTGGCTGCGGTCATGTGTTTTGCCGATTGCCGCACGAAACCCCCTTTGACCAGACATTCCCGTAATTCAGCAAAATTTTCCGAATCGGAAACGATGGCCGAACCCACCCCCAGCACCGCGCTGCCGCCATTTTGCGGGCCATTGCGGTCTGGCAAAAGGCGCAGGGTTCGTATGGCGACGTTGAAGGCGGCGTTCACGGCACCGCCTGCGTCCGGCGCATCGATGCGGCCGATTGCGCCGCAGTAGGGACCGCGCGGAGATGCTTCTGCTTCAGCAATTAGCTCCATCGCGCGGATCTTTGGCGCTCCGGTGATTGATCCGCAGGGAAACAGCGCTTTCAGAACGTCGATGGGGTCAGTGCCTTCGCGCAACCGCCCTGTGACCGTGGAAGTCATCTGGTGGACGGTGGGATAAGTTTCGATGGAAAAGGGTCGAACGACTTTAACCGTGCCCGGCTTGGCGACGCGCGAGAGGTCGTTGCGCATAAGGTCAACGATCATCAGGTTTTCCGCCCGGTCCTTTTCCGATACGGCCAGTTCGGTGACAAGGTCCGCGTCTTCCGCGGTATCGCGGCCGCGCGGGCGGGTGCCTTTCATTGGCCTGAGCAGTGCCGAATTGCCTTGGAGCGAGAAGAATAATTCGGGCGAGAAGCTGAGCAGCCAGTGCGATCCATCATAGATGACGCCGCCGTAGCCAGCTTGCGCGGCGGGGCGGATCGCAGCGTAAAGTGCCAGTGCGTCTCCCTGCCAGCGACCGGCAAGCGGCAGCGTCAGGTTAGCTTGGTAAATGTCGCCCGCACGAATGGCCTGCTGGATCGCGGCGAACGCCTTGCCATAGCTGCCGGGAGACACTTGCGGATCGAGCGGGCCGATGCTGGCGCGTTTCCCGGCCGTCTGCGCTTCAAGCCACTGCGGTATTTGGGCGGCTGGGATCGTTTGATAGCTGGAAAATGCCCCGAACCAGACGAGCGGGCCGTTGGCCATGCCATGGGCTTTTGCCAGGTGGGCAAGGCGCGGTTCGATGCACAGGCCCGCTCCATACGCGAGGTAACCGGCCAGATGGTATCCGGCGCGGTTCAGCTCCCGCAGACGCTCCAGCGCCGGTTCCACCTCGTCCGCTTTGCGCGCAACAACGGTCTGCGCCGGATTGCGATAAAGCCGTGCATCGGCCGGGGCGTTGGCGCTTGCATCGTCAAGCAGGACAAACGGATCGTCGGGCATAATTGGCCAAGAAAAGGGGTGGGTTCCCGCGCTTTAGTGCACCCGCATGGTCATTGTAAAATGCGGGTTTGTGATCCCCGTCGCACATCGGCTATCGTGCATTGGTTTCGTAGGGCGCACGCAGGGAGCAGCGACGACGAATGACGGAAATCTTTCTCGGCCTTGGGCAAAACGGTGAGCGGCAAGTTCTGCGGCTGGACAGGGCCAATCGCCATGGTCTGATCGCGGGCGCAACGGGCACCGGCAAGACGGTAACCTTGCAAACAATTGCCGAACAGTTTTCCGCCGCTGGTGTGCCGGTGTTCATGGCGGACGTGAAGGGCGATCTGGCCGGTATATCGATGGCCGGAAGCCCGACATTCAAGAATGCTGCCATTCTGGAAGCGCGCGCGAAAGAGATAGGCATCGAGAACTATACCTATCGGGATAATCCGGCCGTGTTCTGGGATTTATACGGCGAGCAAGGCCACCCGATCCGGACCACCATTTCCGAATTGGGACCGCTGCTGCTTTCGCGCTTGCTCGATCTCAACGAAACGCAGGAAGGCGTGCTCAACATCGTGTTCCGCTATGCTGATGAGCAGGGCCTGCTGCTGCTTGATCTGGCAGACCTGCAATCAATGCTGGTTTACACTGCTGAGAACGCTGCGGAGCTGACGACGCGTTATGGCAACGTATCAAAGCAGAGCGTTGGTGCGATCCAGCGCCAGCTGCTGTCACTGGAAAGCCAGGGCGCGGATATATTCTTTGGCGAGCCAGCGCTCGAAATCGACGATTTCCTTGAAGTGGACGATCAGGGGCGCGGCGTGATCAACGTGCTGGCGGCTGACAAGCTGATGCGCAGCCCCAAGCTTTACGCCACGTTTCTACTGTGGCTGCTGGCCGAACTGTTTGAGACGCTGCCGGAAGTGGGCGATCCGGATAAGCCGAAGCTCGTCTTTTTCTTCGATGAGGCGCACCTGCTGTTCGATGATGCCCCCAAGGCGCTTCAGGAAAAGATCGAACAAGTGGTGCGTCTGATCCGCTCCAAGGGCGTAGGCGTTTACTTCGTCACCCAGAATCCCATCGACATTCCGGAAGAGATTGCCGGGCAGCTTGGCAACCGCGTGCAACATGCCCTGCGTGCCTTCACCCCGCGTGACAAGCGGGCGATCAAGGCTGCCGCAGAGACGTTCCGCATCAATCCGGACCTGAACGTGGAGCAGGCGATCACCGAGCTGAAAGTCGGTGAAGCGCTCGTATCCACGCTCGATAACGATGGCGCCCCCACGGTCGTTCAGCGCAGCCTGATAGCGCCGCCAGTCTCGCGCCTTGGCCCGGTAACCGCGAAGGAGCGGGCCATCATCCAGTCGATCAGCCCGTGGGCCGGCAAGTATGACGAGCGCATCAATCGCCAGAGTGCGGAGGAAGTTCTGCGCGCCAAGGCTCAGGATGCTGCCGAAACGGCGGAAGAAGTGAAGGCGCAGGGCGAAGATACAGTGCGCGATCGCGGTCGCAAGCAACCGAGCATTTGGGGCAAAGCGCTGAAGCAGGCAGCAGGAGCAGCCGCCGGATCGGGAGCGGCCATTGCGGCTTCGGTGATCACGGGGAAGAAGTCTCGCGCAAATCCAGCGCGAACGGCGGCATCGTCCGGCCTTGGGTCAGTCGCATCCGACTTGGGCGGCCCCATCCTGGGGAGGTTTGTAAGGAACCTGATCGGCGGCCTGATGCGCTGAACCGGCTTGTCGGGCGTGCATCAGCCCGGAAGTGAGATTTCCGCGCGCAAGCCGCCTTCGGGCCGGTTGCGCAGGGTGAGCGAACCGCCGTGCTGATCAGCAATGGCCCGCGCCAGCGCCAGTCCAAGACCCGCACCGCCGGTGCCCGTGTTTCGCGAGGGGTCGCCGCGGATGAACGGATCCATCATCTGTGCAATATCCGCATCGGGAATGCCTGGCCCTTGGTCCTCAACAACGATGATGGGATTGCCGCCCGACCGATCAAGCGAGACGCGCGCGCTGCCACCATATCGCAGCGCATTGTCGATGAGGTTGCGCAAAGCACGGCGTAGCCACGTGGGCCGAAGAGTGACGACCATGCGATCGGTTTCGATCAGTTCGACCGGTTCGCCCATATCCTCATATTCTTCGACGATCGAGGCCAGCAGCGCTGCAATTTCTACGCGCTCTGGCGGGTCAGAAGGACGTCCGACGCGCGCCAGCGAGAGTATGTCGTCCAGTGAGCGGGTAATGTCTTCAATGGTATCGGCCATCTTCTGGCGTTCGTTCTCATCGGCAACTGATTCGATGCGCACCCGTAGTGCCGCTAGCGGCGTTTTCAGGTCATGGCCGATGGCGCCCAGCATCACGTCCTTTTCGTCGAGCAGCGTGGTGATCCGCGCTTCCATCGCATTGTGTGCCTCGATCAGGCGACGAATGTCGGTGGGGCCTTCCGGCTCAATCCGCTCTGAAACATCGCGGGGTTGCGCAAACTGCTCCAGCCGTCCGGTGATTTGGGCCAGCGGGCGCGTGATGCGGCGCATTACCAGCGCAACGACCGTAACCAGCACAACATAGATGAGGATGGTCTGCGCAATAAGGGGAGCAACGAGTTCGTTGATGCTGTTATCGGTCCAGACGCGTGCCACGATCCAATCATCACGGTCGGCAAGCTGCACTGCCGCGATCATCACTCCACTGTCGGAATGCTTTCGGCCGTAGAAGGCCGTTCGCCGTGTCATGCGCTCATGCGAAACGGGGTCTTCGTGGAGTTCGCGATGCACCACGGCAAGTTGGCGGAACCGGACGTCCTGATCCTGAAGGATCCGGGCCAACATCCCTTCGGCCATGACGTCGTGTCGTTCCCCAGTGCGAATGGGCGATTCGCGGCTGTGCATCACGCGGAAGCCGCGGTTGCGCTCCTCGCGCGGGGGTCGGGTTCCGGATGGCTGGCGGTCTATATGGCGTTCCGCTCCGCCTCGCGCTTCGACACCGATGCGGAATGCGGCAGCGTTAACGAAGGCTGCTTCGCGGCGCTCGCTTTGCGCCTGAAAAACAAAGAAAGCGCCCAGTCCCTGAACGACCAGAAGGGCGATTGCGACCGCGAGCATTACCTGCCCGGTCATGTTGCGCGGCCACAGGCTCATTACTGGCTGTCGCGCGAAATGCGTTTCACATCTGCGGCCAGCATGTAGCCGCCGCCCCACACTGTCTGGATCAATTCCGGATTGCGGCTGTCCACCTCAATCTTGCGGCGCAGGCGGCTAACCTGATTGTCCACCGCGCGGTCAAACAGGTGCGCTTCACGCCCCTGTACCATGTCCAGCAGGCGGTCTCGATCCAGAACCTGCCGCGGATGATCCAGGAATGCCGCCAGCAGGCGGAATTCGGCAGAAGAGATCGGCACAACAGCTCCTTCAGGATCGGTGAGCCGCCGTTTTACAGGATCGAGCCGCCAGCCATCGAATTCCAGAATCTCGTTTTCTTCGGCGGGAGGATCCGTGCGATTGGCGCGACGCAGGACGCTGCGAATGCGGGCAACAAGTTCGCGCGGTTCAAACGGCTTCACGACGTAATCGTCCGCCCCGATCTCCAGACCGACAATGCGATCCATCGCCTCGCCCTTAGCGGTAAGCAGGATGACGGGGATATCGCGAGTTTCGACCAGATGGCGGCAAAGGGAAAGGCCGTCCTCACCCGGCATCATGATGTCCAGCAACACAAGATCCGGCGCGGCATCGCGCAGCTGGGTGCGTGCGAGCGCAGCATTTGCGGCTTGGGCCACGCTAAACCCCTGACGCGAGAGGTACTCGGCCAGGGGTTGGCGCAGGGCTGCTTCGTCATCGACGAGCAGGATCTTTATCGTTTCGGGCTCACTCATGAGGCGAATTTCGACATCAGGATCAGTTCGCCTTTTCTGCCTTTTTTGCACGCCATTCAGAGCGCATCGCATCGCGTCCGGCCTTGCGTTCCTCGGCTGTCACTTTGCCATCCTTGTTGGCATCGAGCTTGTCAAAGCGGGTGAGCGCTTCTGAAACGAACTGGGCTTTGGTGACGGAGGCGTTCTTTGCGCCGTCCGCGCCTTTCATTCCGCGACCCTGCTTGCCCCAGTGGCCGCGCATTTCACCGCCATTGTGCATACCCATTTTGCCGCGCTTGCCGTCCTGTTTAGCGTTCATGAACTCATCACGGCTGATTTGGCCGTTCTTGTCCGTGTCCAGCGCGGTGAATGCACTTTCGCGCATGGCCTTCATCCGTGCCTCGCGGTCGGCAGAGTTCACGACGCCATCCTTGTTGGCATCCAGCCGGGCAAACATTTCTTCCGCCTTCGTTTGTGCTTGCGCACGTGTAAGCTCCGCAACGGGCTTCTTGGGCGGGGTGGTTTGCTGGGCGAATGCAGTGCCAGCGAGGGTCAGCGCGAGTGCGGAAATGCCGATGGTCAGGGTTTTGGTCATATCATAGCTCCCAAAAGAGGTGAAAGCCGTGGGACGGGGGGAGAGGAGGAGGCCGGTGTCCCACGGCTTTCTGATGTTCCTTTTACTCATCGATTGTCGCACAGTTATGTTGGCAGCAGGCAAAATTGTCGCGAAATGTCTTCATCGTATGTGCCTGTTCATGCAGGTGTAATCAGCGTGGGCGGTGTTGCGTTCCCATTCCCGCAGTAATGAACAGCGCGCTTGCCGGGCCTTCAGTGTTTGCTGTGTGCCAAACGCCCCGCGGGTTAATGGCATATTCGCCAGGGCTCAGCATAATCCGTACCTGCCCGCCATCAGCGTTTTCCTGAATAAGCGTGATCATGCCGTGGGTGCAGATCACCACCTCTTCGCCTTCGGGATGCATTTCCCAACTGTCCCAGCTTTCGGAAAAGTCGTGAAGCGCTACCAGCCGCCCCTCCCTGCCATCGGCGGCATGGCGGGCGACATAAGTCTCGTACCATTCCAAGCCGTTAAATTCCGGTTGCACTTCAGCCCGCGCATCAAGGCCGAGATGCACGGGATAAGTGCGCAAGGATCGGGCGGTGGTCATCAGATCGGCTCACACTCTCGGCGCAGCCAAGCAAGGTCCGCGCCATCTAGTTGAGGGCCCAACACATCCAGCACGCGCGCATGATAGGCGTTCCACCAGTCCTTTTCGTGCTGCGTCAGCAATGCAATATCCACCAGTCTGCGCTCGATCGGGACAAGCGTGAGCACTTCAAAACCAAAGTATTCTGCTTCGGCGCCGGGGATTTCCCGCGGTTCGACCAGCAGCAGGTTTTCAAGGCGGATGCCGAATGCCCCAGCCTTGTAATATCCAGGCTCGTTGGAAAGGATCATGCCGGGCAGCAGTTCCTGTTCTGCAGGACCGCCCGATGCCTTTGAAATGCGCTGTGGCCCTTCGTGGACGGAGAGGAAGCTGCCGACGCCGTGGCCGGTGCCGTGTGCATAGTCCACGCCGCCCTCCCACAGGAACTGCCGGGCCAGAACGTCCAGCTGGCTGCCCTTGGTGCCCTTGGGGAATACGGTCTGCGAAAGGGCGATGTTCCCCTTCAGCACGCGAGTGAAACGGTCTTTCACTTCGGCTGACGGTTCCTCGCTCCCGCCGATCCAGACGGTGCGAGTGATATCGGTGGTGCCATCAGGGTACTGCCCCCCGGAATCGACCAAATAGACGCTGCCCGGCTCCAGCGTACGGTTCGTGGCCTCGCTCACGCGGTAGTGGACGACCGCGCCGTTGGGGCCGCTGCCCGAAATCGTATCGAATGAAAGGTCGTGCAGTTGGTTCGTCGCTTCGCGGAAGGATTGAAGCCTGTCGGCCGCATCCATTTCCGTGACTGCGCCGTTCGGTGCTTCCTCTGAAAGCCAGTGGAGAAACCGGACGACGGCTGCACCGTCGCGCGCTTGCGCATTGCGGTGGCCCTGCTGTTCGGTCTTGTTCTTGATGGCCTTGGGCAGTGCGCAAGGATCAGTCTTTTCCACCAAACCTGCGCCGCCGTCCTCCAGCAGTTTGAACACGGCTTGCACACAGGAATCGGGATCTGCAGCAACGCTCTTGCCCGCAAAGCCACCCAGCGCGTCTATAAAATCTTGGGCGGGCCGGATCGTTACCTGTTCACCCAGATGATCGCGCAGAGCGGGCGTGACCTTTTCGGGCGCGATAAATAGCTCTGTCTTCCCATCTGCGTGAACGATGACATTGGCAAGAACCACCGGCGTGCGGTCAATGTCGCTGCCCCGGATGTTGAGCAACCACGCGATCGAATCGAGCGCGCAGATGACAACGGCATCACAACCGGCCTTACCCAACCATTCCGCAATTGCGGCTCGTTTGTCCGCGCTGGACTGGCCGGCCACGCTTTCATCGTGGATGAGCGCTTGTGCGGGAGAGGGGAGTGGCTGGTCCGTCCACACTGCGTCGATCGGGTTGCTTTCCACCGGAACGAGTACGGCATCGCGGGCTTTCAATGCCTCGCTGACGGCAGTTACCCAGCGCTTGCCATGCAGCCACGGGTCATACCCGATGCGCGAGCCTTGCGGTGCATGTTCGCCAAGCCATTTCGCTACGCTGGTTTCCGGAACGCTTTCATAGGCATAGAGCTTGCCGTCCACCTGATCGCGCACTTGCAGGGTATAGCGCCCATCGACGAACATCGCTGCTGCCGGATTGCTGGTGGGATCAGTCAGCACCACGGCAGTTCCGGCCGAACCTTCAAAGCCGGTCAGCCACGAAAGCCGCTGGGCATAGGCGCCGACGTATTCACTCATGTGCTCATCAGAGATCGGCACTACAAAGCCATTGAGATCGCGCCGTTTCAGTTCGCCCCGCAGGGCATCAAGCCGGGCTTCGTGCGTATTCATCAGCATTGCATTGGTTCCACTTTGGGGTCCATCAGGCACGCCGGGTCTTGCAGCTCCGGCTGAGGAGAAATAGGTATCATTGCACGGTCATGCCAGCCAAGGCCGTCGTGCGAAAGGCCTGCTAATGATCGTTGCCGCCCGGCTGTTCGCCCTGACCGTCGTTATGTTTGCAGCAGCTTTGCCTGCTATTGCCAAGGAAAAGCCCGAATTGACCGCTCAGCTTCCCGGTTCTCCGCCCGTCGCACCGACGCGCGACCATAGCGCCACGTATCACGGCATCACCGTTTCCGATCCGTATAACTGGCTGCGCGATCCTTCATATCCCACCGTGGATGACGAAGAGGTGTTGAACTATCTCAAGGCCGAGAATGAGTGGTTCGAAGCCCGCATGGGTGCTCGCAAGGACAAGATCGAGTCGCTGTTCACCGAACTGCGCGCCCGTATTAAGGAAGCCGACAAGTCGGTTCCTCAAAAGGACGGTGATTACTATTATTGGACTGAGTTTGAGGAAGGCGCCGAATACCAGAAGTGGTGGCGCCGTCCGGTAGGCGCGGCGGCTGACGGCAGCGCGGACCAGCTGATCCTTGACGAACCTACGCTGGCCAAAGGCAAGGAATACTTCAACCTTGGCGCGCTCTCCATCAGCCAGGACGGCAAGATGCTTGCCTATTCCGTGGACGATGACGGATCGGAGCGGTTCACGGTTCACATCGTCAATCTGGAAACTGGCGAAGTTCTGTCAGACACCATCCCGGGCACGCTGTCTTCGCTCGTCTGGGTCGCGGGTGACAAGGGGCTGGTCTATTCGCTGGCGAATGAGAACTGGCGCACCGACAATGCGCGCCTTCACTGGCTGGGCAAGCCGGTGAGCGAGGACGTGGAGCTGTATCACGAGGATGATGAGGGCTTCCGCGTCGGTTCCTCGCTCTCGGCGAATGAGAAGTGGCTGATCATTGCCACCAGCGACCACGAAACCAGCGAAGTGCGTCTGATCCCCGCCGCCGATCCACTGGCCCAGCCCGTTTTGGTGAAGCCCCGGCAGAAGGGCGTGGAATATGACGTCGATGAGCGGGACGGCGTGCTTTACGTCCACACCAACGACACGCACGAGAATTTCCGGCTGGCGACCGCGCCGCTGAACGACCCCGGCAACTGGACCACGCTGATCGAAGGGTCAGATGAGTTTTATCTGACCGGTGTTGACCTGTTCCGTGACTTCTATGTGATCGAAGGTCGTTTGGCCGGGCTCGATCAGATCGAGCTGCGCTATTATGACGATCCCAAGCGGGTGGAGCCAATCACTTTTCCGGAAGCGAGCTATACCGCTGGACTTTCCAACAACCCGGAATGGGCGATGGACAAGCTGCGGCTATCCTATCAATCGATGGTCAGCCCAGCGACCGTTTATGACTATGACGTAGCCGGGCGTTCACTGGAAACTCTGAAGGTTCAGGAAATTCCTTCAGGCTATGACCCTTCGCTTTACCGCACGGAGCGTTTGGAGATCACGGTGCGCGATGGCACGAAAGTTCCCGTCAGCGTGATGATGCGCAAGGATCGCCCAACGGGCGGACCGCTGCATCTTTACGGATATGGGGCATACGGCATCTCGATCGATCCGGGCTTTTCCACGTCTCGCCTCTCGCTGGTGGACCGCGGGTTTGCTTATGCCATTGCCCACATACGGGGTGGGGATGACCTGGGCCGCGCGTGGTATAAGGCGGGCAAGCTGGATAAGCGCACCAATACTTTCAACGATTTCGTTGATGTGGCGAAGGCGCTGATCGAACAGGGTTACACAGAAGCAGGCAGGATTTCGATTTCCGGAGGATCGGCGGGCGGTGAGCTGATGGGCGCTGTCGTCAATTCAGATCCTCACCTGTTCGGTGCGGTGGTGGCGCATGTGCCGTTCGTAGACGTACTGTCCACCATGCTGGACGCGAGCCTACCGCTCACGCCGGGCGAATGGCCGGAATGGGGCAACCCAATTGAAGATAAGGCCGCGTTTGAGCTAATCCGCTCCTACAGCCCCTATGACAACGTCAAGCGTCAGGCCTACCCGCCGATGCTGGTTACGGCGGGGCTTAACGATCCGCGCGTCACATATTGGGAACCTGCAAAGTGGGTGGCCAGACTGCGCACCCACAAGACGGACAACAATGAATTGCTGCTCAAGACCAATATGGGCGCAGGGCACGGCGGCAAGTCCGGCCGGTTTGAAAGCCTGCGCGAAGTGGCGGAAGAATTTGACTTTATTCTCTGGCAGCTTGGTATTGAGAAATAAGCGAATCGGCTGCCCAGATGATCAGCCTTGGCGCAAGATCGCGTCCAGGCTGATCGGCTCCTGTCCCAGCTCCTTGGCAACGGCGGGATGCACGATGCGTCCCAGATGGACGTTCAAACCGTCCGCAAGATGACGGTCCCTGCGCAACGCTTCCTGCCAGCCCTTGTCAGCTATGCTGAGGATATGCGGGAGTGTGACGTTGTTCAGCGCATATGTGCTGGTGCGCGCCACGGCACCGGGCATGTTGGCGACGCAATAATGCACGATGCCGTCCACCACGTATGTCGGGTTGGAATGGGTGGTGGGGCGGCTCGTTTCAAAGCAGCCGCCCTGATCGATGGCCACGTCCACGATCACCGCGCCCTTTCGCATAGTGCCCAGCATTTCGCGCGTCACCAGACGGGGAGCAGCGGCGCCGGGAACCAGAACAGCACCGATTACAAGGTCGGCATGGGCAATACTTTCCGCCAGATTTGCCACATTTGAGAATCGCGTTTTGGCTCGGCTTTCAAAGTGAATGGCCAGCCGCTCCAGAACGACCGGGCTTCGATCCAGCACGGTGACATCGGCCCCCATGCCCACCGCGATCTGCGCGGCATTGAAGCCCACCGTTCCGCCGCCGATCACAACGACCCGCCCCGGCAGGACGCCCGGCACACCGCCCAGCAGGATGCCGCGCCCGCCGTGTTCCTTCTGCAGCGCAGTGGCCCCGGCCTGAATGGCCATGCGTCCGGCAACCTGGCTCATAGGCCGCAGCAATGGCAACTCGCCAGACGAATCAGTGACCGTCTCATAGGCAATGGCGGTAACGCCGGATTTCAGCAGTTCATCCGCCTGCAGGGGATCGGGGGCGAGGTGCAGATAAGTGAACAGCACTTGCCCTGGCCGCAGCATAGCGCGCTCATTGGCGAGCGGTTCCTTCACCTTCACGATGAGTTCGCAGCTCTGGAACACTTCTGCCGACGATCCGGCGATCGTTGCACCAGCGCTCCCGTACTGCCAGTCAGTCGCGTCGATGCCCGCGCCCGCGCCGGTTTCGACCAGCACTTCATGGCCATGGGCGCGCAGTTCGCTGACGCTTTCCGGCGTCAGGCCCACTCGGTATTCGTGGTCCTTGATTTCCCGAACGGTCCCCACGCGCATGGCTCATCTTCTCCTGTCGAAGCAATAAATTTTGAATAGGGGCCCTCGTTCCCTGAGGGCGGGGAGCCGAATGGAGAAACGCTAATCTTCTAAAGGGGATTGCCGTTTTCGTCGCGATAGATGTCACGCTTGCCAACGTGGTTCGCAGGGCCGACAAAGCCGTCCGCTTCCATGCGTTCCACCCACTTGGCAGCGGTGTTGTATCCCACGCCCATCTGCCGCTGAATCCAGCTTGCAGAAACTTTCTGGCTTTCAAACACCAGCTGGCAGACCTGCCGGTATTTGCGCTCTTCCGGACTGTCCGACGCGGAATCGATATCGTCAAAGCCGAAGCTGCCCTCTTCCGGCTCTTCGGTGACGGAATCGATATAAGTAGGCTTGCCCTGCTTGCGCCAGGCGTCGGCAACCCGCTCCACTTCCTCATCGCTGACGAAGGGGCCGTGGACGCGCTTTATCGGGTCGGTGTTGGGCTTGTAGAGCATATCGCCCTTGCCCAGCAGCTGCTCTGCACCCTGTTCGCCCAGAATGGTGCGGGAATCGATGCGGCTGGTGACAGCAAAGCTGATACGTGTCGGCAGGTTTGCCTTGATGACCCCGGTGATGACATCAACGGACGGGCGCTGCGTGGCCATGATAAGATGGATACCGGCCGCGCGGCTCTTTTGCGAAAGCCGCTGGATCAGCACTTCGATTTCCTTGCCCACCGTCACCATCAAGTCGGCCAATTCGTCCACGATCAACACGATCTGGGGCAGCGCCTGATAATCGAGCTGGTTTTCCTCGTAGATTTCCTCGCCCGTATCTGGATCGAAACCAATCTGCACCCGGCGGCCCAGCGGCTTGCCCTTGGCGGCCGCGACGCGGACTTTCTCGTTGAAGCTGGCAAGGTTGCGCACACTGATCTCGCTCATCATGCGATAGCGACGCTCCATTTCCTCAACCGCCCACTTAAGTGCGCGAACAGCTTTGGCAGGTTCCGTAACCACCGGAGACAGCAGGTGCGGAATATCGTCGTAGCTCTTGAGTTCCAGCACCTTCGGATCGACGAGGATCAGGCGGCACTGCTGCGGGGTAAGCCGGTAGAGCAGTGAGAGCAGGATGGCGTTGAGGCCAACGGACTTACCCGAGCCAGTGGTGCCCGCAACCAGCAGGTGAGGCATGGAGGCAAGGTCTGCCACGACCGGTTCGCCTGCGATATCCTTGCCCAGGATGATCGGCAGCATACCCTTGTGGTTCATGAAGGCTTCGGAGCTGACCATCTCCTTGAAGGAAACCATCTGGCGGTCTGCATTGGGCAATTCGATGCCCATAACCGTGCGGCCAGGGATGGAGGAAACGCGCGCGGAAATCGCGCTCATGTTCCGGGCAATATCGTCAGCGAGGCCGATTACGCGGCTCGCCTTGATACCCGGAGCTGGCTCCAGTTCGTACATCGTCACCACCGGCCCAGTGCGCACAGCAGTGATTTCGCCCTTCACGTTGAAATCATCGAGCACGGTTTCCAGCAGGCGCGCGTTGCGTTCCAGGCTGAGCTTGTCGATCTTCTGGCCGGAGTCTGGCGCAGGGTCGGTAAGCAGATCAAGGCTTGGCAGTTCAAACTCGTCAAAAAAGTCCTTCTGCCGGTCCTTGCCGATGAACTGCGCGGGCTTTGCCGGGCTGGATGGATCGACGATTTCCGGCGGTTTGCGTGGTGCTTCGGCTGAAATGGGCGCGCGGGGAAGAGGCGCAGCGCGCTCTTCGGCAGGCTCGCGTGCGGGAGCGGCCTCGCGCGCAGCAGCAGCGGCAACTGCCCGATGGCGGCCAAGTGCACGCGGCAGCGAGAATAGCATTGACCAGTCAATCGCGAAGACACGTCCGGCGATAACGCAGCCGGCGATCAGGCAGATAACCCCCGCGCTAAACACCGCCCAGCCTGCGGAAGCGTCCGGCAGAAATGCAGCCAGCGCGGTAACGCCTTTGGCGCCCAGCAGGCCGACAAGGCCGCCCATGGATGCGGGTAGCGTTCCGCCCGGACCTGAAAAGGCCAGCGAAAGTGCTGTACAGATCAGCGCCATGGCGATCACGAGCAGACCTACCGGCCACCACCACCGCTGATCGGACGGTTCCGAAATGCCGTCCTCTTCCTCTACAAGCCGCCATAGCTTGCGTGCGAACACGTAAAGCAGCGGGAGCAGCAGCGCGGAAACAGGGCCAAATATCAACAGCGCCCGTTCAGCTACCCATGCACCTGCTGAACCCATCCAGTTCTGGACTTCTCCGCCTGCAGCTGTGGAAGCAGAGGGGTCCGTTTGATGATATGACAGAAGCGAGAGGGTGAGAAATAGCAACACGGCAAAGAGAAGCACGGCGCTGCCCAGTTCACTGGCACGCCGCATGGCGCGCCGCAGGCTGGCGCGCCAGTCCGTCTTAGCTATTCGCCGCCGTCCACTGGCACGTGTTGCCATCACTTTTCCCCCGGATGAAGCGCGGATAATGCGCGCAAGCAAGAGTCCGCGTCAAGAATCCTAATGAATCCAAGGCTTCGCAATGTGGGTAAGCCCATCAATTGCAGACGATATTTCGTTGTGGCAGTCTTGGGCGGGGAACTGAAAATCCGTCGATTGCCGCCCAGTATTTCGCGCCAAGCCTTCTTGCCCGCCGGGCATTCACTCCGCCAAGAGCGATTACCGGCATTTGCGCATGGCGTGCGATCATGTGGAAACGGACAGGTCCCAGTGTCCGCGCGCCGGGGTGAGAGCGGGTTTGAAACACCGGCGAGAGCATGACTGCGTCTGCTCCTATGCGGTTCGCCATGGCTATTTCCGCCATTCCATGCGCGGTCGTGATTGCGATCAGTCCGGCCCGCCTTTTTTCGATTTGCCCGGGCGGTCCATAGCAACCATGCGCGCGCCAACGCCTTGCAAGGGCGGGGCTTCCCGAGAGCACCACTAAATGGCCGTGATGCGCAGCCACGTGTTTCAGCCGATCATATCTTGCGCGTCGGGCGGTGGGTGGCAGGTGATAGTGACGAAAAACAAGGCCGATGGGTTGCGGGGCAGAGCGCAGGAATTTTTCGAGAACGGCATCATTGCGCGCATCAGAAATGAGCCAGCGTTCAGGCAGGGAGTGGGCTCGGGTCTGGCGCTTGTGCATTCAGGCGCTATAGCAGCGTGCCATGGTCGAACCAGCCTCAGCCTTGCGCGCCGTGCGCGAAAACATCGCCCATGCGGCGAAGGTCGCCCGTCGTGAGCCGGACGCGATCGAACTTATCGCAGTTTCCAAAACCCATCCGGCAGAGCAAATCGTGCCGCTGATTGAAGCTGGACAGCGTGTGTTTGGCGAAAACCGCGTGCAGGAAGCACAGGACAAGTGGCCTGCTCTGCTGGAACGGTACGAAGGGCTGTCGCTGCACTTGGTTGGCCAGCTTCAATCGAACAAGGCGGATGAGGCCTCACACCTGTTCGATTGTATTCACTCGCTTGATCGGCCCTCACTGGTGACGGCGCTGGGCAAAGCGTTTGACAAGGTGGGCAGGCAAGTGCCCTGCTTCGTTCAGGTCAATATTGGAGCGGAGGAGCAGAAGGGTGGTTGCGCGATTGCCGACGTGCCTGCCCTGCTGGAACAGGCGCGCAGCGCGGATATTCCGGTGATCGGCCTGATGTGCGTGCCGCCCGCCGGGATCGAACCGGCGCCGTTCTTCGCGCTGCTGGCAAAAATGGCCGCCGACTATGGCCTTCCAGGCCTCAGCATGGGGATGAGCGGCGATTACGAAACCGCCGTCCTGCTGGGCGCGACCCATGTGCGACTGGGCAGTGCGCTGTTTGGGGAACGGGAAGTGAAGCAATGATCAAGCTGTCGTGCCTTTGCGGTGCTGTGCAGGCGCAAGTCGAGCGGCTTCCCGATCCGATCGTCGAATGTAATTGCACGGCCTGCAGCAAAACCGGGGCGAGATGGGGTTATTTCGACCCAAAAGAGGTGCAGGTCGAAGGCGACACAGTGCCATATCGCCGCGCTGACAAACCGGACCCTGCCGCTGAATTTCATTTCTGCGGCAAATGCGGGGCGATCACACACTACGTCCTCACCGAAAGCGCCGTGGCGAAACACGGGAACGTTCAGATGGGGGTGAACATGTGGCTCGCCGATCCCGCAGATCTGAAGGGTATTACGCTGCAGTTCCCTGACGGCCTATCATGGTCCGGCGATGGGCCATTTGGGTTCGTGCGACCGGCGTTCATTATCAGTGATCAATCCAGGGACGGCTGATCTTGGGATGAGGCGAACCTCAAAATTCCATTGACAGTTCCAAACCTAGCGTCCGCCCCTTGGCCATGGGCGAGAAGGTGCCTGCAGCGGGGTTGGGATCATAGGGACGGTTGTTCCCGTCAGACAGAGGCCCACCCGCGAAGCCAAGCTGCGTATCGCCGCCGAATTGCACTTGATCGAGCAGGTTGCGGCCGAACACGGTAATGCTGATGTTGGGATTGCCCAGGTTCACCCCGATGCTGGCGTCAAGCCGTTCCGACGGTTCGTTATAGCCCCAGTTGTTGTCCGTGTAGGCATAGCGGCTGCGGTGCTGGAAGAACGCGTTGGCAAATAGGCTGGCCGTGCCGGAAAGCGGCGCTGTCCAGTTCACCGTGCCGCCCCACGTCCATTGCGGGGCGCGCGGCAGATCAAGATCAAGATCCCCACGATCGACCGATCCATTTGAATCAATGTCGAAGAATGCGCGGGTGTAGCGCGCGTCAGTGTAACCGAGATTGGCCGAAAGCTTTAGCCGTTCCGTTACGGCCAGTTCGGCTTCCAATTCGATCCCCCGAAGCCGTGCATCGGCGGTGTTGAACACGGATTGGGCGAGGCCCGACGTGTTGCTGGGGACATTCACTTCTCGCTGAAGATCGTCCACTTCCATCCAGAAAAAGGCGGCGCTCACTTGGGCGCGCTTGTTGCTGGATCGCCACTTCAGGCCCAGTTCGAAACTGTCAACCCGTTCCGCATCGAATGCCGGAGACCCAAGCTGCGCTGCGATTTGCTCAAAGGCATTGGGCTGGGTGATGCGCAGGTTGTATCCACCCGAACGGAAGCCGCGCGTCCAACTGCCATAGAGGCTTGAATTATCTGTTGGCCGCCACGTAAGGGCAACGCGGGGGCTTAGGCTTTCCCAGACATGGGAATCGGTAAAGCCGTTGTTTTCAAGCGTTACCGGGTTGATGCCGTCTATGGGGCAGGTTCGGTCAATGATCGAGCAAGCCGCGCGGGGGCGCACATAAGTAACCTGTGCGCGCTTTTTCTCTCGCGACCAGCGCAAACCGGCGCTCAGGGTGAAAGCCCGCGCAAAGTCATAATCGACTTGCCCATACAGACCCTGCACATCGTGGCTCTGCCGTCCACCGCCATATTGGAGCGGCGCGTCTAGCCCCGTAAGGTCGCGGTCTTCTTCATAAGCGACCTTCTGGTGAAACAGAAATCCGCCCACGGTGTAAGCCACGTCGCCAAAATCAGCGGCGTAAAACAGTTCGTTGGACCATTGCTCCTGCGTGGTGCCGGTGTCGGAGTGGAACAGCGTGACAGGCGATGAATCGATGTCGTTGCGGGTGTAGAGCGAATAGTCCCGCCATCCGGCGATATTGGTGATCACGCCGGTGGCGAGATCATAGTCTGCCCGCAACGTGGCGAACAGGTTCTTGCTGCGATAGAAGCCTTCCTCATTCACAGAGATTGTGAATTTGTCCCGTGTGAACCAGCCATTGTTGTGGGTGGTTGCGCCGTCGCCGCGGCTGTCGGTCCATTCCAGTTTTGCGGTAAGAGAGAGCCGGTCACTGGCATCGAACGTAAGCCCGCCGCGCACCATAGTTGTTTCTGCTCGGCCAAAGTCCTGCCCGGTGAATTCGTTGCGGAAATAGCCGCCGTCATTGCTGTGGAGGACGGCAAGGCGCATCGCCAGCGTATCGCTCAAGGGGCCGGAAACCACCGCGCGCCCCGTCGCCATTGGTGCTCCGCGACCACTGTCCACTGGCCCCTCAAACCGGACAGACGCATGGCCCAGCCATTCGCGAGACGGATCGGCCGTGTTGATAAGCACCGCGCCGCCCGTGGTATTGCGGCCAAAGGCCACGCCCTGTGGTCCTCGAAGAATTTCAACACTGCGCACGTCCAGCAGATCGAACATGGTGCCCGCGTTGATGCCCATATAGACGCCGTCGAGGAACAGGCCGACTGCCGGATCGATCGATGGGATGGAGCTGTTGATGCCCAGGCCACGAATGGAAAGGTTCGCGACGCCCTTGAACGTACCGATCGCGTCGAGCGAAACGTTGGGGGCCACGTAGCTGAGCGAGGAGAGGTCAGTAACCTGCCGGGCCTCCATGTCCTGCGCGTCGATCGTGCTCGCGGCCCCTGCATAATCGAGCAGCTTTGCGTTCGGGTTCTTTATTGAGACCACGATGGTGCGGCGTTCGGCCTCCGTTTCGCTTTCCATCTCGTTTGCAATAGCAGCCGGCGTGGCAGCTGCAGCGCTGGATGCAAGCAGGCTGGTGGCTGCGAGCATGTTGCGCATAAGGATCTGGCGCAAGTCTTGTCCCCTGTGGATCGAGCGGTCGTAACGATTTAACCGCGTGATTAAATTTAATCGCGCGCTTAATGAGCGGCCGGTTTAATTGCAAGGGGGCGGCGGACAGCCGGTGCGGTTGGGTTACGAACCTCTATCTTTTAGCTCGTTGCCGGTAAGCGTCACCACGTGGATCAGGTTGGTCGACCCAAGCGTACCAAAGGGAACCCCTGCCAAAGCGATCAGCCGTGATCCCGCGCCGCCGAAGCCATGGCGCAAAGCCATGCGTTTGCCCTTCGCGATCATTTCCTCAAAGCTGCCGATGTCCTTGGTCGGAACCGAGTGCGCCCCCCACAGCAGCGCCAGACGGCGCGACGTAGCATGATCTGGTGTCAGCACCAGCATGGGCGCGCGGGGCCGTTCCCGAGCAACCCTTCGCGCCGTAGAGCCAGAGCCCGTGAACACGATGATACCGTCAATCGGCAGCGTGTCCGCAATGCGCGCGCATGAGAGTGCGAGTGCGTCTGCCGTCGTGGCATCCGGCGGGGTGTGGGCGATGTGGATGCGCTCGAAATAAGTTTCGTCGCGTTCAACCTGCCGACCGATCCGGTCCATGATCGAAACAGCTTCTTCGGGCCATGCGCCGGCTGCGGTTTCAGCCGACAGCATTACCGCGTCTGCCCCGTCATACACTGCGTTGGCAACGTCCGAGACTTCTGCGCGGGTGGGTGTTGCCTGTTCCACCATCGATTCGAGCATTTGCGTTGCGACTACCACCGGCTTGCCGGTGCGGCGTGCCGTTTCGATCAGTCGCTTTTGCAGCGGGGGCACTTCTTCCGGACGCAGTTCCACACCCAGATCGCCGCGGGCGACCATGATGCCATCGGACAGTTCAACAATCTCTTCGATGTGGCGCACGGCAGAAGGCTTTTCGATCTTGGCCATCAGCGCGCACCGACCATTGATCAGCCGCCTTGCTTCGGCAACATCCTGCGGCCGCTGCACGAAGGAGAGGCCGATCCAGTCCACGCCCTGGTCAAGAGCGAAGGCAAGATCGCGGCGGTCCTTCTCGGTCAATGCCGGGACGGGGATCACGGTATCTGGCACGTTGATGCCCTTGCGATTCGAAATGCGTCCGCCGACTTCTGCGGTGCACAGGATCGAATTCGCCTCCGCCCTGATGACGCGGAGCCGCAGCTTGCCATCGTCCACCAGCAGCCGCTCACCCTTGTGGAGGATAGAGAAAAGCTCCGGGTGGGGAAGGCAGACCCGTGTGTCATCACCCGGTGTGGGATCGAGGTCTAACGTAAAATGGGCGCCGTGCCTGATGAACGCCTGTCCTTCGGCAAATTCACCCACGCGCAGCTTTGGCCCCTGCAAATCCGCCAAAATTGCGACGGCGCGGTCGCTTTTCTGTTCCTCGGCGCGAATGGCTGCGATTGTTGCCGCGTGGGTGGCATGATCAGCGTGGCTCATGTTTACGCGGAACGCGTCCGCACCTGCGCGCAGCAGGTTTGCGATCATTTCAGGTGAACTGCTCGCCGGACCGAGCGTGGCAAGGATCTTCACCTTGCGGTCACGTCGGATGCTGCCGGGGACGTCTTTTCTGGCCAAGAAATTCCACCTTTTTTGCTACGGGGTGAATCCTATGGCAAAGCCGTGCGGCAAGACCAAGCAAGGAATGAATTATGGCAAACGACCCGTTGGATACTCTCGACGATGCGACTGCCGCGCAGGCGTTCCGCCGTCTCGTGCGCCATCTGCGCCATCGGCATGACGCTCAGAACATCGATCTGATGGGCCTTGCCGGTTTCTGCCGCAATTGCCTGGCGGATTGGATCCGCGATGCGGGCTTCGAAGGCGACAAGGCAGAGGCGCGCGCGCTCATCCACGGCATGGACGTCGACGAATGGAAGAAGTACCAGACGGAGGCAACTTCGGCACAGATCGCCCGAATGGAAGAGAGTCTGAAAAAGAACGGCGGCACGCACTGACCGTAAACTGGAGCGGCCGTGAATCGGGCGCAGATCGTAGCCGACGCTGATATCCACAGACTGTCCACTTCCCGCCGAAGGGGCAGCTCGCTATCAGCGCCGCATACCGATTCATGTTCCCTATTTTACCGGAGACTCCGCCGATGGCCGATGCCGAGAACACCGATGACCGCCTGCGCCTGTTGATCGAGCGGGTGGAGCGCCTTGAAGAAGAAAAGAAGGGGATCGGCGACGATATTCGCGACGTCTATGCCGAGGCGAAGGCTGTGGGTTACGACGTCAAGATCATGCGCCAGATCGTGCGCCTGCGCAAAATGAAGCCCGATGATCGGCGCGAGATGGAAATGATTCTCGACACCTATAAAGCGGCACTCGGCATCGGGTGAAGTATTTGAGCGGGAGCAGCTCACGTTGCTCCCGCTTGTTCAGAACGGTTTGTCACCCACGACAGTTACGCGCTCCATCAAGCGGTGCGCGTCCCCATAGTCAGCCACCGCATAATGCTGAGTGCTGCGATTATCCCAAAACGCGATTGAGCCCGGTTCCCAACGAAAGCGAACCTGCACTTCCGGAATCGATGCCTGACGATAGAGCTTTTCCAGCAGCGCGTCGCTTTCATCCTGCTCCAACCCGATGATCCGGGTCGTGAAGATGCGGTTCACGTAGATGCACTTGCGGCCGCTCACCGGATGGGTGCGGACGACGGGGTGCCTCGTGATCGGGTATTCAGCATCCATTTCGGCTATCACATTTTCCGGCACGCCGTTTTTGCGCAGGCCGCGGCGGAAGTTGGCCCAATCATGCTCGGCCTCTAGTACTTCGATTTGCTGTTTCGTTTCGTCATCCAGCCGCTCGTAAGCCTCTTCCATGTTGGCCCACATCGTGTCCCCGCCAGCAGTGGGCGCCTTGATGCAACGCAGGATGGAACCCAGCGATGGCTCTGTCCTCCACGTCACGTCACTGTGCCAGATATCGGTGCCGTAGTTGTCACCCGTCTTCTTGCTTTCAATGACGATGATCTCGGGATCGCCGTCGCCCGTGTTGAATGCTGAAAGAAATTTGGCAAATGGGTGGACTTCTAGCGTTCCAAAACGCCGGCCGAATTCAATGTGGGAAGCCCGATCCAGGTCCTGGTTGCGGAAGAACAACACTTTATGTTCAACAAGCGCCGCGCTGATCCAGTCAATCGTTGCCTCGTCGAGCGTTCCCGCAAGGTCAAGGCCCTGCACTTCGGCGCCGATCGTCCCGGTTACAGGTTTCAATTCAGCCATGGCATCCTCCAATTAAGACGCATGCATTAAAATGAGCGCCCACTTTGCGCAAGCAGATTTGCGACGCCTTATGCGACGAGGCGTGAAACCATCTGTGCATCTTTTGCGTTTGCCTTTCAGGAGGCCGGGAAAAAATGCCAGGAAAGTGGAGATGATGTCGGTTTTAACTGCCAGTTCTGTGGTTGGGTTGAAGTGGAATTGCTTACCTCAGCAGCAGCATGGTGCGCACCAGCCTCAGGCCCTGCGTGCTGATGCAAATGCGTTAGCTCTTTTGAAAAGGCGACAGACCTTGGCGATGACCCAGTCGATGGCGAGAATGCGCTGACTGGAATTCCGTGCAAAGTGCTGCAACTCCATTGCCACGAAATCCCTTCGCCAATGATTGCTCGCCGCGTTCAAATTGGGTAGGGGCCGCAACACTGCGGGGGCCAAAACCGCTTGGGCCCCGGTCACACGCATAATACGCGACTGGTTGGGGTTTTCATGGCAGGCCATTCCAAATTTAAGAACATCATGCACCGCAAGGGCGCGCAGGATAAGAAGCGCTCTGCCCAGTTTTCCAAGCTCAGCCGCGAAATTACCGTGGCGGCAAAGATGGGCTTGCCTGATCCCGACATGAACCCGCGTCTGCGCGCAGCGGTAAACGCCGCCAAGGCGCAATCGATGCCGAAGGACAATATCCAGCGCGCAATCGACAAGGCATCAAAGGGCGACGGCGAAAACTACGAAGAAATTCGCTACGAAGGCTATGGACCGGGCGGCGTTGCTCTGATTGTTGAGGCGTTGACCGATAACCGCAATCGTACCGCGACCAACGTGCGCACCGCCTTTTCAAAGAACGGCGGCAACCTTGGTGCATCGGGTGCGGTGAGCCACGGGTTTGAGCGGCTTGGCCTGATCGAATATCCCGGCAGCGTGGGTGATGAGGACAAGGTTCTCGAAGCGGCGATCGAAGCCGGGGCTGACGATGTTGAAAGCGAAGGCGGCGAGGAAGGCGGTCACTCGATCTGGACCAGTGTCGAAAGCCTGCACGAAGTCGCGCGCGAATTGGAAAAGGTTCTGGGCGAGGCCGAAGCAGTGAAGCTGGCATGGAAGCCCAATCTCAAGGCCGAAGTCAGCGAAAGTGACGCGCAGACGCTTTTCAAGCTGATCGACGTGCTGGACGACGATGATGACGTTCAGACCGTTTGGGGCAACTACGAAGTCTCTGACGAAATCATGGAGAAGTTGGCTTGATCGCTACTTCTGGCGCATGCCGGAGGATCGAAGGCTGATAATCATCGGCCTCGACCCCGGCCTGGGCACGACAGGGTGGGGGGTCATCGCCCAGTCCGGTAACCGCCTTACCCACATTGCAAATGGGCAGGTGAAGACCGACACCAAGGCGTCGCTCGCCGAACGACTTTTCACGCTGGATCGTGAACTGACCGACGTGATCGCGCAGCACCGCCCGGATTGCGGTGCGGTGGAAGAAGTGTTCGTCAACACCAATGCGCAATCGACGCTGAAGCTGGGACAGGCGCGCGGCGTCTGCCTGCTGGCATTGGCGCGCACGGGGATGCCGGTCAGCGAATATGCAACGCGGCTGGTGAAGAAGGCACTGGTCGGCACGGGCGGTGCAGACAAGGCGCAGGTTCAGGCCATGCTGAAGGTTCTGTTGCCCGGGGTTCGCCTTGCAGGAGCTGATGCTGCGGATGCGCTAGCCGTTGCCATTGCCCATGCCCACAGCGTCTGACTGCCGTCGCTAAACATTGTTCATACGCCTGTAAGCCACCCGCTCCCATGGAGCCGATGTGGCCCTCGAGCGTTCTGTTTGGGGTCAAACTCAACAGCACGAGGTGTCGATGCGCCGTCCCGTTCCCATAACTGTCGCCACTCTTGCCGGTCTTTGCGCGCTGGGCCTCGGGCTGTCGGCCTGCACCGCAAGCCGGTATCAGATCTCGGACGCCTTGCAGCGCTATGGCATGAGTTCCAGCCAAGCAAACTGCGCCTCCGAATTTCTGCGCGGTAAGCTTAGCGTCGCTCAGGTGAATCGCCTCTCCGATGCAGCGCGAACTTATCAAGGTAATGGCAGGCTGACGTTCGGCGACCTGGTGCGCGTGGCTACCAGTGTGCGAGATCCGCAGATTGCGCTGCAAGTGGGTGCCAGCGCGGCCGTATGCGGCCTGGCGGCCGACATGCAAATGCCGCGCTTTTGAGCCTGCTGAAGATGACGTGCGGGGGATAGCTTTGTGCTGCCCCTTGCCGGTTGGCGGGGGCTGCTGCACGAACACCCTATGATCGCAAAGCTTACCGGCACGCTTGATGATTTCGGCTCGGATTGGGCAGTGATTGATGTCGCGGGCGTCGGCTACCTGGTCCATTGCTCGGCACGGACACTGGAACGCCTGGGTGTGCGGGGTGACACCGCCACGGTTCACACGGACCTTCAGGTTTCTGAAAATGACATGCGCCTGATCGGTTTTGCCAGCGCGGCGGAGCGGGAATGGTTTCGTCTGTTAACTGCTGTTCAAGGAGTCGGTTCGCGCATGGCGCTCAGCGTCCTGTCGGCATTATCAACTGACGAACTGCGCGCGGCCTGTGCTTCGGGGGATGCCGCTATGGTGGCGCGGGCACAGGGTGTAGGGCCAAAACTTGCCGGGCGGATCGTCAACGAACTGAAGGACAAGGCAGGCGCGCTGGCAGGGGGGTCCGTTTCGGGCGGGATCGCTACCGTTGGCGGAGCGCCCGCTGCGGCCAATTCCCCGACGGCCGATGCTGTTTCGGCCCTTCAGAACCTTGGTTTCAAGCCCGCAGTGGCGGTTTCGGCTGTTGCCCGTGCGGTGGATGAACTGGGCGAAGGTGCGGCGCTGGACGATCTGGTGCGTCTTGCTCTCAAGCGCGCGGCTGGCTGAACCGCGCAGTTTAGAGATCCGCAGCCCTGAGCATATTTTGGACCTCATAGCGTTCGGCAGCCGCGGGATCGCATGATCCGGTGCGGCGCCACAGGCAATAACGCGCATTCTCGCCCTGGCGGCAATCTGCCTTTTGATAGCCCTTGAGCGTAGGTTCGCGATCGTTGGCGACATAGGCGTTAGCGGCCGCCTGCATTTCCTTCGGCCGTTCCCCGTTCCGGAAAGGGCTTACCGCGTAGATGGGCACGGGCCTGCCAAGATAGGCATAGGCGGTGTGCCAGAAATTCTGGTCCACCATGGCGATGCCGCAGACCTGTGGATCGCGTGCCGCTTTGTAGGCCAGGCGGGAAAGCACGCTGTCGCCGCGCTGGGCCGCGATTCCACCCGGACCGTATGCGACTGCTGCCATCAGCCCGAAGACCACGGCAAGCGTCCAGCGGGGAAGTCGGGCAGTAACGGGGAAAATCTCAAACAGTCGGGCCGCGCCTACCGCGCCGAGGATGACAAGTCCCGTAGTGGACAGGAATACGAAGCGCATTTCCTTGTGGCCAATAAGGCTGAGTGCCACCAGTTCGGCCAGGCATGCCAGCAGCAGGGGCCGCATCTTGCGTGGGGCGAACAGGGCGAGGACGAAAACGATCGCCATCATACCGTGGCTTCGTAGGATGAGTTGCCAAGGATAGTAGTATAACGGATCGAGCCCGTATCTGGCGGCCCGACCGACGATTACGTTGTGATGGAAGTTTTGCCACACCCAGAGGAAGGGCACTTGCCCGGCAACAAGGTCACTGATCGCGCCAATTGCGAGCGCCACGATGCCGCCGGTGATGAGGTGCCGCCACAGGCGCCAGTTGGTCCAGGCGAGCGCGATGACGAAAACCCCGCTGAACGCTGCTGTCTGGAACCGGAACAGAAAGCCAAGGCCAAGCAGCATCCCGGCAAAGATCGGTAAGGCCGCTCCCCGCTCGGGCTTGTTGGCCGCGCGCGTGGCCAGCGCACAACCTGAGATAGCGGCAATTGCAGCAAGGTTTTCGGACAGAACATGGCTGGACATGCCGACCACGTCCGGCCAGATTGCTACAGCAAATGCAGCCAGCAATCCGGCTGTGCGAGACTGGACCGAACCGATCGCGAAGGCAGCCAGCACCACCGCCAGGCTTGCCCCGGTCACGATCGAACGGACAAGCACGACTGGCGCAATCGGATCGCTGCTGAACCACCCGGCCACAGCCATAGGCGGCGCAATCATTTGCGGAATGATCCAGTTACGGATGCCATACCGCTGTTCCCAAGTGGTGATGCCGTAATCGAACACGATGCGGTGGGCGCGTTCAAAATACTGGTAGAGCTCGTCCGCGTGCCCCCGCGCGAAAGTGTCGAAGGCCAGCACGCGCAAGCCGAGCGCTAGCGCGAGAATCAGGAGCAGGATGAGGAGTGTCCTCAGCCGCCCGGTATTGTCAGATTGCACGCTGTCCCCCGGAAATCACCTTGGCGGGCGTTTCCATATCACCGCAAAGCAGGATAAAGAAGCACTGCGCCCATGACAGAAAATTCCATCCTTTCCGGCAAACGCCAGACCGAAGATGCCGATGCGGCTCTGCGTCCCAAGACCTTGGACGATTTTGTGGGGCAGGAAGCCGCGAAGGATAACTTGCGTGTCTTTATCCAGAGCGCGCGTTCACGGTCAGAGGCGATGGATCACGTGCTGTTCCATGGCCCGCCCGGCCTTGGCAAAACCACTTTGGCGCAGATCGTGGCGCGGGAACTGGGCGTGGGCTTTCGTGCCACCAGTGGCCCGGTCATCGTGAAGTCCGGCGATCTTGCCGCCCTGCTCACCAATCTTGAGGAGGGCGACGTCCTCTTCATTGACGAGATTCACCGCCTCAATCCCCAGGTGGAGGAAGTGCTTTATCCCGCCATGGAGGATCGCGCACTGGATCTTATCATTGGAGAGGGACCATCGGCGCGATCGGTGCGGATCGATCTTCCCGCCTTCACGCTTATCGGGGCGACGACCAGGCAGGGGCTTTTGACCACGCCCTTGCGGGATCGCTTTGGCATCCCGGTACGACTCAATTTCTACAGTGTGCCCGAGCTTGAGCATGTCGTGACACGCGGGGCATCGCTGCTGGGTATGGGCATGGACCCTGCTGGCGCCACGGAAATTGCGCGACGCTCCCGCGGAACCCCGCGTGTCGCGGGCCGTCTGATGCGGCGCGTGCGCGATTTTGCGCACGTAGCAGGCCAGGATGTGATTACGCGGGCGATTGCAGATGATTCGCTTACCCGGCTGGAAGTTGATTCGCTGGGGCTGGACGCGCAGGATCGTCGCTATCTCAGAATGATTGCGGACATCTACAAAGGTGGCCCTGTAGGCATTGAAACGCTGGCAGCCGGGCTTTCAGAACCGCGCGATACAATCGAGGAAGTGATCGAGCCATACCTGATTCAGCTGGGGCTGGTCGCCCGTACCGCGCGGGGGCGATGCCTCAATGACCGGGGCTGGACCCATCTGGGCCTAACGCAACCCGCTCTGCAGGGCGGCGGACTATTTGATTGATATGGAAAAAACAGATTGAGATTTTAGTTTTGTTCGCCAAAACGGTATCAATTCGGAACAGCTGATTATTGGTGAACCGAACGAGACCGTGAATCTCGATTCGGGACTGAAATTGTTGGTTAACGCGGTTGTTCATATCTGAACTCTCTGCGCTTTATTGATGCATGGCGCGCACGGGATAATCCCGATCGGGACACCGAGTGAGATAAGCACGCGAAAGAGAGCATTTTTATGTCTGTTCGTATGGCCCTTGCAAAATTGTCCGCCTGCGCGGCAGGCTGTGCTGTCGTCGGCGGGGGCGCTGTCCATTTCGCTGAGAAGCCCGCGGCTGAAACGCAATATCGCAAGGTAGTGAAGCAGCCGGCAAAACGCCTGGTTCAGAAGGCCCCCGTGCCGAAGGACCCGAAGCCGGCGCGCCGCGTTATCAATAAGCCTGAACAGCCGGATCTGGTGATGCCGGTGGTGCCGCAATATATTCCGCCTGTTCAACCCCAGCCGATGGTTGCCACTGGTAGCGGCGGTATTCCCGCAGTTATCGGGGGCGGCGGCTCGGGCGGATTTGGCGGCGGCTACTTCGGCGGCTTCTTTGGGGGCGGCTCCTCGGGCGGTGGCAGTGTCGTGGTTTCCACAACGACGTCGGGTGGTTCGACCTCCACGTCGACATCCGGCGGCTCGACTTCGACCTCGGGTGGTTCCACCTCCACTTCCGGTGGTTCGACATCGACCAGTACGGGCGGCTCGGGCTCTACTTCGTCTTCGTCCAGTTCTTCGACTTCGAGCGGGGCAACTTCGGGCGGGTCCACTGGCTCTACTTCAACGTCGACGTCCAGCAGCACTTCGTCGAGCACGTCGAGTTCAACCTCCAGTTCGTCTTCGAGCACAGGCAGCACCGGATCGACCGGCAGCACCGGCGGCGAAGTTCCTGCCCCATCGATACTGCTTCTCTTCGGTGCGGGCGCAGCAGCGGTGTTCG